>CAZPKI010000108.1:0-5046 GCA_964587015.1 uncultured Limnohabitans sp. | reverse complement strand
ATGCAATATCCCGAATAGAACCTATTGGTTTAAAAAATCATAGGATTATCCGCAATTATGCCTGTAGTTCATTTGGAGTACTGATCACTGCGGATAATCGTTCACAGACCGCAGTCCACGGTCCACAGCTCACTAAAACGAACTTCAAATCTTGTTTTATGGGGGTACTGTTAAGAAAGCGGATAAGAACCAAAATAACTTCGCTAAATCGAATAGCCCACTAGCCTTCCAAGAGCTGGGTGGTATATCCCTCCCCCACTAAAAAATCCAAGTAATGGGGCAGTACACGCATCAGCTGCGCCTTGGTCTTCTGCTGATCATGAAAGACAACAATCGTCCCAGGAGCTGTTCTCGAAGTACATTCCCGAATCAAGATCTCCGAAGACAAATCCAGATCAAAATCATAACTCAACAAATTCCACATTACAATTTTCTTGCCAGGGACCAGCCCTTTGGCTTGCCCAGGACTAATCCAACCATAGGGTGGCCGAAAAAACCGCGGCGTTTCCCCTACAGTATCGGCAAGGATAGTATCACAACTTGCCACATCATTCAAATACGTCTGTGTAGATGTTTTCCAGCCAGAAAGGTGGTGGTAGGTATGATTCCCGAGTTGATGTCCTGCTGCCAGGACGGATTGGGCTAAGGCAGGATGCTTGCGCACATTATCCCCCACCATAAAAAATGTGGCTTTCAGGCCCCGCTTTTCCAATTCCTCAAGTACCCAATCCGTAATGCCTGGTACAGGACCGTCGTCAAAGGTGAGGGAGATTTTTCGCTCCGATGCTGGCCCAGACCAAAGCCGATTGGAATAGAGAAAGGGGAGAAAAAAAGGGATTTGATAGGCTCTCATTGACTCGAAAATCGAAGGCTCAACAGCGTTAAATCGTCATGAAAAGGCACTTTCTTGGAAAATGTATCCATCGCCGATCGAAATTCTAGATGAAATTGAGCAGGATCTCGGTCCTTATTTTTCCCAATAAATTCGCTCAATCGCTCCTCGCCAAATTCTTCTTCCTCCGGATTCATTGCTTCTGTCAAGCCGTCCGTGTAGAGGTGAATCGTAAAATCTCGTAAGCCTTCTCGAATCCCTACTTCCAAAAAGGGAACAAATTCAAAAGCCCCCAGGATGGTTGTCCCCGCCTCTAAAAGCTCTAGGGTGCCTGAAGTAGCTCCATACAAAATAGGCGGATTATGCCCTGCATTTACAAAGCGCAAGTTGCCAGAGGCAAACTCATATTCTCCAAGAAAAAATGTTAAAAACCGCTCCCCTTTGGTCAGATCAAACAGGGTGAAATTCAGTTGTTGAATCAAGGTTTCCATATCTGTATGGCTTCGCAACAAGGTCCGAAGTGCAGCTTGAAAATTAGACATCAACAACGCTGCTGCCATTCCCTTGCCGGACACATCTGCAATACAGAAATACAGTTTATCCTCCCCACTAGCAATCAAATCGTAATAGTCACCCCCTACCTTGCTATGCGGAATGTAGGTTACCTCCGCCTTCAAAAATTCTGTATTCGGTAAAACTGCAGGAAATAAAAGTTGCTGCACCTGAGAGGCGATCTCCATCTCCCTTTTGACTACTTCCTGTTCCAGCTGCCGTCTCGCAAAACGTTTATTTTCTAAAGCAACGACCAGAATATTGGCAAGGGCCTGAGTGAAGTCCAAGTCCAATTCAAGCTCCTTATTTTTTTGTTTCAAAAACAAAATCGCCAGCAGCTTCTCTTTATGGTATACAGGCAAGTAAGTTTCCAGCTCCCCAAAAGAATAGCCATCTTCAAGTCGGATGGATAAGCTGCCAGTTTTTTTATTTTCTTCTACCGAATTGACTGGAAGCAGAACCGGGGTTTTTGACTTTACGCCATGAGCGATACGCTGCTCAAAGTCGCCTTCCTTGGCTACATACAAAATCAAGGAACGAATATCTAGGTGTACCAAACAGGTGAACTTGAAGATGTTGATCAGCACCTCTTCCGATTGGTTTTCATTGATGGCCTGCGTGATTTCAAGCAAGGCCTTCAGCTCCAATTCTTTGCGTTGGTATTTATAACTATTCGACTGCACGTTAAAGGGTATTGTGAGCCATTAAGCCCTTTTTTGTGGCCAAATACATAAGCACCTTCCCTACTGCATGCAAGTCAATGTCTTCAAAGCATTCTTGGTCTGGTGCTGAAAAGCATTTGATCCAACCTTTCTCTAAAAGCAAAGTAAGGGTATTTAGGAGCTGGGAATCCTCCCAACCTAAGGCCTCTTGCAAAACTGCATAGGGTTGGACAAAATACAATTCATCTAATAAATCAAATTCTTCGTCACTCATAAGTACTCGGCTAGTTCCTAAAAATAAGGAATCTTATTGGAAACTTGGTTAGCTCGGAAGGGTCTAAACTGCCTCACAGGGGAAGGCCTCCAGTAGAATGTAGCTGGCGCATGATTTTCAGGGTATTTCCCTTAACTTGGTTTCGTGAAAGCCCTTGACAAAAAACTCCCTGAAGAAAAGATCATTTTAGGAATTGACCCTGGAACTAATGTGATGGGCTATGGCTTGATTTTGACCGAAGGAAAGAAATACAAGGTCCTCCAATATGGGGTCATTCACCTCAAAAAATACGAGACGCACGAACTGAAGCTCAAGAAAATCTTTGAGCGCATATCAGGCATTTTGGATGAGTTTGCACCCGATTCTGTAGCCCTAGAGGCCCCTTTCTTTGGAGTCAACGTACAATCCATGTTGAAGCTTGGCCGTGCACAGGGAGTAGCGATGGCAGCCGCACTCTCGAAAGAAATTCCCATTACCGAATACTCTCCCAAAAAAGTAAAGCAGTCCGTTACTGGCAATGGAAACGCCTCCAAAGAGCAGGTTGCCGCGATGCTTCAAACCTTACTAGGTATTGAAGAGCTCCCCAAACTGTTGGATGCCACCGATGCGCTGGCAGTAGCGCTATGCCACCACTTTCACGAAGGACGAATGCAAACGAGGGGAAGAAATGAGGGATGGAAATCCTTTATTCAAGAAAATCCAGATCGATTGAAAAAATAAACAGGAGCTATTGTTGCTCCTGCTCCGTTTTTTCTTTTGCCTTTTTAGTAGGAAGCGTATATCCTACGGAGAGTTTATACACCGTGTTATTTACGTCTGCTTGAAAGTATTTGAAAGGTGCAATCCCAAAATCATAGCTTGCTTGAAGGTTGATCCCTGATTTTAATTTGTAGCCTACACCAAAAACACCTCCAATTTCATAGCCTCCCACAGGCGCAGTGTCGGTGATTTTTAGACTTCCTTCGGTATAAGTTCTTGCAATTAGAAATCCTGCCTGAGGGCCCGCAAAGACATTGAAGTCTTCATTCACGGCATAGCGTACCAAAACAGGAATATCCAAGTAACTCAAACTCTCTTTGAATTCTTTGTTAGTAACATTACTTGTAGTACTAATCCCTTTACCTGAAAAAAACATACCCGGCTCCACGGTTAACTTTTCGGTTACTTCCAACCCATAGTAGGCGCCAAGGTGAGGCCGTATCAAGGAGGTAAAACCACGTTGAACATCCCCATTGGAGAAGTTGGAGGAACCGATACCTGCACGCAGTCCTAGCTGAGCTTGCGCAGTGGCGGCGAAAATTAAAAATGCGATTAGTAAAAGACCTTTTTTCATAAGAGGGGTGATTATTGTTTCTTAAAACTAAAACAAGAAATGTGAAATTCTAGCTGGAGATGGATTTTTATTCTGTAAAGCTTAAAGCCATATCACTTTAAATTAACTTCCTGAAAAATTACCTGAATAAATGGCATTTGGATTCCCTGCCAATTTTCTCGAAATTCCCCATTCAATACTACCAAACCCAATTCAGCCCAAGTTCGGTTCAAATTCTTTGCCCGATTGAACTCAAAATTCAACTGAATAGCAAAAATTAAAAGCCATCCTGAAGGTACAAACAGTACGCAGCATGATTCGATCTCTTCTCTTTTTTTCCTTCACACTCATCCTTTTGAGCTGCGGTTCAGAATCTAACGAACAAACTTATGATAGTTCCAAGTTGCGCCGCGCCACCGTGGAAGAGGTAGAGGCCTTGGTGGAAGCCTTTATTCTCGCAGAAGACTCGAGCACCATCCATGTCCCCGCTGGATTTTACGAACTCAAGACGCAACTCATCCTTGACAACAAAACTTCAATCCGCATTCAAGGAGATGGAATGGATCAAACCGTGCTTTCCTTCCGAAACCTGAAATCTGGAGGAGAAGGGGTGAAAATCGTGGGCAAGGATATTACCATTGAAAACTTGAGCATCGAAGACGCTCCTGGCGATGGCATCAAAGCACAGCACACAGACGGCATCACCTTTCGCAAGATCAATGTCACCTGGACCAACGGAGATAAATCTAAAAATGGCACCTATGCCATCTATCCAGTGCAATGCAAAAACGTACTGATCGATGAATGCATCGCCTCGCACTCCAAAGACGCAGGGATTTACGTGGGGCAATCCGAAGACATCGTGGTCAAAAACTCGCTTGCCTTCGGCAATGTAGCTGGTATTGAAATTGAAAACTGCGACCGTGCAGAAGTCTATGGAAATACGGCTAGAGACAATGCAGGAGGAATCCTGGTATTTAACCTACCCGGACTTCCCAAGGGAGATGGTCGGCAAACCCGCATTTACGACAACGACATCATTGACAACAACCACGAGAATTTTGCCACGCCTATCGGCGATGGACCCAACGGCAATACCGTAACCATGATCCCTCCAGGATCAGGTATCGTGCTCTTGGCTGCCAAAGAGGTAGAAATCTTCAACAACCGAATTCTTCGGAACAAAACCTATGGCGTGGCTATTGCTAGCTACCAAGTAACTGGATTCCCTGCCGAGGCTCCCAACTGGTCGCCCTACACCACTGACATCTCCCTCCACGACAACAAATACGATCGGGGATCCTGGTTTAGCCTACCTGATCTTACCCGGGAACTGGGACAGTTGGTCAGCCTATACAATGCACATGGCTGGCTCAAAACCCAAGACATCATCTACGATGGAATTTGGGACGAG
>CAZPKI010000107.1:0-6772 GCA_964587015.1 uncultured Limnohabitans sp. | reverse complement strand
GCGAGAATTATGACCTTCTATCTGCCGTTAGAACAACTCCCTTACCGATGTAGCATCAGCCACCCCTTCGGATCCACTTCAGGTAAGCTGCTGCTGCTGACCAAAACCCCGTTTTTTCCAATCGAGAGTTTTTGACTACCCTCCGAGGTCTTTACTTCCACGGGTATCTCGAAATCAATACCCTCTAAGGCAATTCGGTATCCCGACTTTCCTTGTTTACTTACCGTCAACTTGGGCAAGGCTGTGGTTTCAAGGTAAAGCTTAAAAAACCCTTCCAAATTTTGCCCGGTGTAGCGCTGGATAAAGTCGGTAAAATCTTTCGTAGTCACCCGATTTAGGTAAGTAAATTGGTCTTCACTAGCGAAGGCTTTTAGAGCGGGGAAAAAAAGGTCATCTCCTAAAACCCCCCGTAGGGAATGAATGACCATGGCTCCCTTGGTATAAATCTCCGGATGATAGGCCGTCTTTTCGGTGGAGTTGGTAGGACTGACTACAGGTCGGGCATGCGGAATGCCTCGGGCTTCTGACCGCGCTTTTTTGAAATAAGCCTCCGGTCCCCCATGTTCCCAATAGAATAACCAATCCCCGTAGGCCGTAAGGCCCTCGTGAATCCACATGTCGGCCCAGTCGCCCACAGAAACCTTGTTGCCAAACCACTCGTGCCCCAGCTCGTGGTGGAGGAGCCAGTCATACTTCACCTTTCCCATGGGTATAAATTGGAAGTTATTCCCATAGGCATTGATGGTTTGGTGTTCCATTCCTAGGTAAGGAGTTTCAACTACCGCGATTTTGTCCTCCGGAAATGGAAAGGGTCCGAAATATTTTTCATGCGTTTGAGCACTTACCCGAAGAACCTCTAGCAGGTCCTTGGCCTTGTGTTTGTTTTCCTGGAGTACCCACACTGCCATCGGAATTACTACTCCAGAGCTGGAGCGAAACTCAGTTTCCTCTTTTTCAAAAATGCCAAGCGTGAAGTTGATGCCGTAATTATTGATCGGATAGTCCGTTTTCCAGTGGTAGCGCAGTTTTTGACCCTGATCTTGGGTTTGGAGCAAGCGTCCGTTGGAAGCGACGAAATAGGGTTTGGGTACCGTGAAGAGTAATTCCACACCTTGCTGTGACTCACTTGAGGGGTGGTCTAAGGCGGGCATAAAAAGCTTTGCACCCTCACCTTGGGAGGACAATCCCATCCAATGTTTACCCAAATGATCTTTTTCCCAAGTAAATCCCCCGGTCCAGGGAGGATTCTGGGCGATAGGAGTCGGACCCTCGTAGAAGATCTGAACCTGGTTGCAGGTGCAGTCTATGGGAAGGATATCTAATAGGTCGTTTTGATGGGAAAATGCAACGGCTTTCCCATCCATGAGCACCTTGCTTACTTGGTATTGGTCTATCAATTGAAACCGTAGCGTATCGAGCTTTTCACTGGCCAAAAAGGTGATGGTAGATTGTCCAGCAATGGACTGCGTTTCTGGAAAAATTTCAATCTCGAGTCGGTACTGCTGGATTTGAAATTTGGCTTGCAGGGGATCTAGCGGTCCTCCCCAGTCCCAAGTTTGGGCTTGAATAAGCTGAACAACAAAAAGAAGGGGAAGAAAAAAGAGTAGTTTTTTCATGGAAAATGCAAAAAAGGATGAGGCATTGAATATAGGCAACTGGACCAAAAAAAACCGCTCTAGAGGGTAAATCTTGGAGCGGCTGTTTTAAATTAGTCTTCGGCGTAGTTGAAGGCATCTACTTGTTCCTTGATCCAGTCCTGATATTTGCCACGGAGGAATTCCGCCCATTCTTCCTTGTATTTGGAGCCATCCAGTAGAAACCGGAAAGCGGTAGTAGCTTTTGGATTGCTAAGTGCACTCACCAAGTCCTCTGCGAGTGTACGCTCTTTGACTTTGCGGTCCACAAAGTCCTGCATGAGCTGATGCTCTTGGGACGGCTCTAGCTTGGTAAACTCTGCAAAATTGTCTGGTTCATCTTCGATTTCGTCGAGAATATCTTCCTCCTCTGGGGTTAGGTCGTAGTTGAAGTGATCTTCATCGTCAGGCAAGTGATGGATTTTCTTCTTGTCAACCTGATAGAAGCACACATTGCCTTTAAGCAATTGGGTAGCAATTAGGTCTACCTCTTTTTCAGTAAGCGAAAGCATGGACAGAGTTCAGAGTATTTTAAAGTACGATTGGACGAAAGTTCAACAAATTGTTTTAAAAAACGCAAGTTCCAAGCAAAAAAAATAAGCCTAAAACCCTTGATTTATAATTCTTTCTACCATTTCAGGGTCAAGTTCATGCCCTCCAGAAAAAGTAAGTAGGTTTAGCGGCTTACCTAGCTCTAAAAGAAGCTCCTCTTGTCGTTTCTTACTTTCCTCAGTGATCAACTCATCTAACAGTCCATGGACGAGGATTACCTTAGTAGATGCAAATTTTTCTTTCGCTACTTCCAGCACAAGGTCATGAGCAAAGCCTCCGCCCCAAAGTACAAGTGAATCAAGGGTGCCCTTCCATTGGCTAGCCCATCGGGTGCCGGTCGCTGCTCCTTGCGAAAATCCAAGGAGGTGGATGCGAGGTGTCTGTTCGAATGCGGAGAGGACCTCCTCCATCATCCCATTTAGGTACCTGTGGTTGTTGGCAATGGCAGTTTCCCGCTGGTAGCTCGTCATCCAATTGGCTCCCACCCGTCCTTGAAAGTCCTTAAGGTAGTTGTGATTGGTGCCTTCAGGAGCGATAAATAGCCTCTTTTCTGAAGTATTGGGAATAAATTTTCGGATAAAAAATTCCGCCAATTGACCATAGCCATGTAGGACAATCCAAACTTCTTGTTCCTTTCCTGTCGGTTCATGCGACAGGAAATAGGGGGTTTCATAGGTAAACTGAATGGACTTTTTCACGTCTAACTGTGGAGATCGTCAAACTTGAGGGGGAGCAAGTGGCGTATCCCCTGGAATCGAAGGACAATCCCTTTGGGCTGCACCAATAGGATGGTGATTGGACTTTGGTACCGGTTTTCAGTTTCATTGATCGCCTGCCGACACATGCCACAAGGAGAAACTCCAGCCCAGTCTATGTCTCCTTCGCGCCGAGCTACAATGGCAAGCAGTTGTGGAGCCTGTTCAGGAAAGTTGGCTCCTACATATCCTAGTAGTAACCGCTCTGCGCAGGTGCCTACCGGGAAACTTACATTCTCTTGATTCGAAGATTGGTAGATTTCACCATTGGCGAGCAATACCGCTGCCCCAACCTGAAATTTGGAATAGGGAGCATAGGCCTTCGTAGAAATTTCTTGTGCCCGCTGTACCAAGGCAGCTTCTCTGGGATCCAATTCTGAAAGGGCGAGTTCTTCCAACTCTATCGTATCGGTAATTTTTTTCACAAGCGTATTGGTTTGGATTAGAACCAACGATTAAAGTACATAAATGTTCCTTAATTCTTTACCCTTCCTTTTTTCAGCCAAAAAAAAAGGGGCAACTTTAACCTATTCTTTTCAAGCCCATGTCCACTATCTTGATTTTTGGAGCAGGAAAATCTGCCATCTACTTGATTGATTACCTAGCCGACTCTTGTGCTAGAGGAGATCGTCAGCTCCTCGTAGCCGATTTGGATCCAGCCTTTGCTGCATCCAAGCTCAGGGGTAGAAGGAATACCCAAGCTGTGGCAGTGAAATTGGAGGAACAGGATTCTCGGAGGCAGTTGATTGAACGAGCAGATGTGGTGATTTCCATGCTTCCCGCAGGACTCCATCCGATAGTGGCGGCAGATTGCTTGGAGCTGGGCAAACATTTTTTTACAGCCTCCTACGAAAGTGAGGCGCTGCGAGGAATGCGACCGGAGATTGAAGCCAAAGGCCTTCTTTTTCTCAATGAATGTGGGCTAGACCCAGGAATTGACCACATGTCTGCGCTGAAAATCATCCATGATGCCCAGTCAAAAGGAGAGGTGATTCGCTCCTTTACTTCCTATTGCGGCGGCTTGCTGGCCCCAGCAAGTGAGGATAATCCCTGGAAATACAAATTTACTTGGAACCCCAGGAATGTGGTGTTGGCAGGCCAAGGAACCTCCAAATATCTCGAGCATGGAGAGGTCAAGATTGTGCCGTATCACCAGCTTTTCAAACGAGTAGAAACTGTTAATTTCCCGGGTTTAGGAGATTTTGATGGCTATCCCAATCGGGATTCGTTAAGTTACCAGCACATTTATGGACTTGAAGGGATTGCTACCCTGCTTCGGGGCACACTTCGACGGGCAGGTTTTTGCAAGGCCTGGGATGTATTTGTGCAGCTAGGTATGACGGATGATACTGCATCGTTGCAGCTCTCGCCCGGCAGCACCTACCGGCAGTTTTTCAATACCTTCCTTCCTTGGTCTGATCAGCTCTCGGTAGAGGAGAAATTAGCGGAACTCATTCCCGACCTGGATTTCCCCACCTTTGAAAAGTTGCAGTGGCTTGGATTTTTTGAGCAGAAGCTTCTTCCAAAAACGGAGGGTAGTCCAGCGCAATTGCTTCAGGCAATACTTGAAGAACAGTGGGTACTTCAGCCATCCGATCGGGACCTGATTGTGATGCAGCATCAGGTAGAGATTCAGACCGAATCCGGAATTAAAAAAATTATTTCCAGTTTGGTCGAAGAAGGTCAAGATGCAGTGCATACTGCCATGGCCAAGACCGTTGGACTTCCACTGGCCATTGCGGTTGATCGCTTTTTGAAAGGCGAAATTTCCCTGAGAGGGCTGCAACTGCCTGTAGTTCCGGAATTGTATCTCCCGATTCTAGAGGCTTTGGAAAAGGAGGGAATTCGCTTTGAGGAGCGTATTGCGATTTAATTTGGCATGACGTAAAACAAAAAAGACCAACTAGCGAGTTGGTCTCTTTTTGTTTTAGGGTTTCCAATCTGCAGGAGGATCTATAAATGCTCCAGAGATTACTCTGCAATCGTCTGGAATGATCGCTCGATTTTGTTTGTAGGTCAAGTCATTTTTATCGATATAGATTCGACGGGAGGTTTCTCCCCCTGCCATAAAGTAGCCGAGAACCACCTCATCAGGATTGTCTAGGCTGATCATGTTGCCGCGCAAGTTGGCTGGTGGTGGATCAAATATAGATCCAGAGATTTCTGCTTGCTGCTTGACCAAGCGTAGGAATCGATAGGCTTCTTGGGAGATGCTATACTGCTTTAAGTCCATTCGGTACTTGTTGACAAATCGGATCCCATCGTCTGCGATAAAGCCAGCAGGGATACGGGTGCTTAGGCCATTGAAGTTGTCGTCATTGACCACAAAGAGGCTTTGATTGTTGCCAGCTTCGTAGCGAAAGCACTGGACGCAGCAGTCCTTAGGCTGAGGGGTTCGATTTGGATTTGCAGGGGAAGGCCGTGGGGTAAACAAATCTGGCCGTGTCTCTAAGATATAGACTGCAGGGCCATTTTTCCAGTAGTAAAAATTATTTTGGTCTGCAGGATCTTTTATTCCCACAATCAGTTGAATACCCGATTTAGGTACATCGCTTCCTTCAGTAGGGACAGTTACCGTGCGGACCTCTAGCGACTGGATAGCAGGTACGGCAGCAACTCGCTCGGGGGTGGAGGTATAAACCTTACCTTCAATGGTCTGAATTTGCAGAGTATAGGACCTGCCTACTTGAGCTCGAAAGTTGGCTGGCGTAAAATAAGATCCTTTCAAGTCGTCTGCACCTTCGGTAAGGAAGGTCACATTGCCTTCGTTGTCTCGGACAACTACCGTAGCCAAGGTGACTGGACGGATGAGCCCTTCGAAAATACTTCCATAGGTAGCACTTCTCGTGAGCGTTATGGCATGAGGACCTGGTCCCGTGGAAATAATTCCTTCTACAGTAAGCAGCTGCTCTCCTTCTGGTACCTCAACCTCATAGGGGTCAACGCAGGCCATTGGAAGTACTAGGATTAAATAGATTAGTCTTTTCAACATGGCTTTAGAAGCTAATGGCATAACTTAAACTAGGAAGAGGAACTCCCAAAAGAGCCAATCGGAAGGCCTGTGGGGGTTGTTGTGGAGCATCTTCAAAGAAGATCGAAAATGGATTTTTTCGTCCATAGACATTCAGTACGGAGAAGGTCCAATCTCCTTCAAAAAACTTCCCAGGACCATTCAGCTTGAAGTTGACTGAAAAATCAAGTCGATGAAAGTCAGGAAGTCGTTGTTGATTTCGGCTGTTGAAGTAGGCCAGATTGTTTCCTAAATAATCAAACTTTGCTTCTGGAAAGGTGATGGGTCTGCCGGTACTGTATGCAAAGGTGGCCGAAATGGAAGTGTTCGTGCTCACCTTATAGTTACCGATTAAGGTCAAGTCATGAGGCTTGTCAAAGTTAGAGGCATACCAAGCACCATTGTTGATATTTTCCTCTTCAAAAGGGGTAATCACGCGTCGCAAGGATCTGGAATAGGTGTAGGAAATCCAACCGGTAAGCGTACCTAGATTTTTCTTGACGTAAAGCTCCAATCCATAGGACTGGCCTTGCGCAGGAATGAGTTCGGTTTCGATGTGATTTTGTAAAATCAAATTTGCACCATCCTTGTATTCCACGACGTTTTGAAGGTCTTTGTAGTACACTTCTATGGAGGTTTCAAAGATGTTTCCCTTGAAGTTGTTGTAATAGCCCAAGGAGAACTGGTCGGCAATTTGTGGTTTCAAAAATCCATCACTGAGCTTCCACACATCTGATGGCGCAATAGTGGCCGTGTTGGAGATCAAGTGGATAAACTGGTACATTTTGTTGTAGCCCAACTTCACTGAACTAGCCTTATTG
>CAZPKI010000106.1:0-6837 GCA_964587015.1 uncultured Limnohabitans sp. | reverse complement strand
CTGCTTCGACATTAATAAAAATTAACTAGTTGATGCATAAAATAAAATTACCTTTGTTACACCATTTTTTGATTCTTAAACTCTAGTCCAACTGCCATGAAAAATTCATCTCCATTTCCCATGAAATCCAAACTTGTACTCCTAGGTTCCCTGGTGCTGCTCGCGTCAGGAATTTATTTTGGAGGAGTTCAGAATTTGATCGAAGAGCAAGAGGCGATTGAGCCGAATCAAACAACCGGATTCGTATCTCAAGATACACCTGTAAATTTTGTGAGTCAGGGCAGTGAATATGCTACAAGCGATACGGATTTGGTCGCCAAGTACACTAAATTGTATGGAGAGTACCAAGTGAAAGTGTATGCCAACCGAAAATTCTCAATGCCAACCGATCAAGAAATCGAGGCGCTACGCTTAGAGGCAGCAGCATTGGATAAACTTTATTCCCAAATGACGCTGGAAGAACGGAGAAAAATAAAAAGAGCTTCTTTCCCCTATGCCAAACTTGAGGTAGCAGGAAAAGTGATCTACAAAAAATTCGAGGACCTAACTCAGAAGGAAAGAGAAAGTCTCAACTGCTAGCAAAAACGAATTCAGGGCGATCATTTTTCAAGGGTTGTTCCTGATTGCGAACTAGTTTTCTGAATTCAGAAGGCCAACTTTCAGCCCATTTTTGATACATGGCTGTATCACTTGCATCTGGCAAGGGTAGCCGGGTCAAGCCTTCAAAATCAAAAAAATCAGCCTTTTTTCCAGCACCCGATTGTTCGCCATCCAAGGCATTGCAAGCTTGTTCGTACTGCCCTGCTACAGGTACCATAATCACCGGCTTCCCTAAGTACATGGCCTCACAGACGGATTCAAACCCCGCAGTGCAGATCAATCCTTTGCAGGCAGCCATAGCCTCCAAAAAGCCTTGATCGTTTACTTTGTGGAAGCTTAGATTTGGTAGTAGTTTCTCAATCTCTTGCGCTCCTTTTTTATCCCAAAATGCTTTGATCTGTATCTCCGGATGCGATTTTGCAAAGGAGAGCACCTCCTCTGAATAGCCAGGATTGACCATGTATGCCAAGTAAAAGTCACCCCCACTCACCTTCAACTCTTTCACTTCTTGTCGGAGCAAGGGAGGCACCACTCGAAGTCCAGCTTGATTTTCTTTGGGAAGAAAAGAAAGGGCGAGACGCTCTTCAGCTCCTAGTGCGGTCATCCGGGTGTGTATTCTAAATAAAAATTTTTCTAGCCTACGCCCTGGCGCAAATACAAAATCTGGGTGAGCTTCAAGGTATTGATGTCCTATCGTCCAGAAAGCTGATTTTGGTCTAAAAAAGAGGGTATATAGTCCTCCCAAGGGCTCGTAGAAATTAAGTACTACCTCGGGTTGTTTCTCCTCGATCACTCGATGGATGTGCTGCAAACTCTTCCAGAAGGTTGGAAGCTTGCACAAATTG
Organism: uncultured Limnohabitans sp.; assembly: GCA_964587015.1. Lineage (GTDB taxonomy): Bacteria > Bacteroidota > Bacteroidia > Cytophagales > Cyclobacteriaceae > Algoriphagus. The sequence goes on along the minus strand of CAZPKI010000106.1, from coordinate 5,392 downwards.
GTGGTGATCGTTTTGCCAAGAAGAATTTGTTTTTCTAAGCCATCTGTTTCAAAGTTTGGGCTTTCCACTGCGGTTACTTCAACTCCAATTTTTTGAATGAAAAATTCAGGAAGATTCCGTCTTGGACTTTTACCCACTACTACGCCACAAAGCTGGTGACCTTCTGACCGTAGGATTCCTGCGAAGGAAAGTGCCTGGGTGAGGTGTCCTCGCCCTTCTCCCTGAATCAAAAATAAGAATCGCATAAGGCTACAGTTGGATGCTTCTTGAACTCAGCTGTGGGTCTTCAATGCCCATAAAGGCCACTTGAGGTAAAATGTCAGCTTCCATATGGCTTGGCTGTATCCTCAGTTCGGCTTGTGTAGGCTGACTTACTTTCTTGAAATCAATCTCATTGAAATAAATCAACTCCCAATTTCCTTCGAAATCTTCAGCCAACGCACTCATGGTCTCCACCCAATCCCCAGAATTCAAGTAATGAATCCCATCAATCATTCTATTTTCGGGTTTATGGATATGACCACAGATGATTCCATCGCAGCCCTTAGATTTTGCCATTTTGGCCAATTCCATTTCGTAATCATCTACATAGGAAACTGCCTGCTTCACTTTTCCTTTCACAAATTGGGATAGGGAAAAGTAGGGAAGCCCTTTTTTGATTCGATAGAAATTGACAATACGGTTGAGCCAAAGCAGAAATGTATAGCCCACATCTCCGAGGTAGGCAATCCAGCGTAGGTTGGTGGTGATGCTATCAAAAATATCCCCATGTGTAATGAAATACGTTTTCCCATTACTTTCATAGGTCATGTCTGCTAGGATATGCAGTCCTCCAATTTGTATTGGGAGGATCTGGTCTAAAAAATCATCGTGATTTCCGCGAAGGTAGTACACTTTGGTAGCTTGATTTTCCATCATTTTCAACACACGGTTGAAAAATCGGGTATGCTTCCGTTTCCAGCTCCCAGATTTTTTTAGCTGCCATCCGTCGATGATATCGCCATTGAGGATGAGGTTGTCGCAGTGAAATTGTTTCAAAAACCGTACAATTTCTTTCGATTTGGAGCCCTTGGTACCCAAGTGAACATCCGAAACGATAATGGTTTTGTAGTGAGTCTTCACGTAGCTAGTTTTGTTTATACAAATTGGATAGCAAACGTCACTTGACTATGTTTGAAATGTTATGTTTTTGTGTCTAATACGAAATTTTATTTCTCCAAAATTAAAATTAGGTTAATTAGAAGTTAAAAATCAGTACAGGTATCACCAAATTCACTTTAGCTCCTGATTGACTATTCCTTCAACTATTATGCAAGCGGTTTGTAGCACTTGCCCATCAATCCTTAGTTTAGTCCTTGTAATCCACCAATTCCATGAAAAAGATCATCCTTAGCCTGAGCTGCCTGCTTGTCATTTTTTCAAGCGTTGCACAACAACCTACCTACAAAGGGAATTACGAGCTAGCTGCTCGTTTTTCACCCGATAAACTGAAGAAAATGATTTTTTCTACCAGCGTAGATGCGCATTGGATGAAAAAATCGGATCGCTTTTGGTACGAATACGAAACTTCTCAAGGAAAAAAATGGCTGTTAGTAGATCCGGTTCGGAGAACAAAAACGCCACTCTTTGATGCAGACAAACTCGCGGCAGAGCTGACTCGGGCGGTCAAAGATCCCTTTGATGGACAGCATCTCAAATTGGACAACATGAAGCTTTTGGCGGATGAAAACACCCTACAATTCACCGTAAAAAGTACTGCAGAGGTGCTGAAGAAGGATTGGGCTGAGCTGAAGGCAAAGAACAAAAATTCAAAAGACTCCCTAGAAAAGAAGGTGCATACCTTTCAATTCAATTTGATTTCTCAGCAACTCAAAGAAATCGAAACTGTAAAAGAGCCTACGCGTCTCGCTTGGGCAAACATTTCGCCTGACTCCTCCAAAGTAGTGTATGTTAAAAACTTCAATCTGTTTTGGATGGATAAAGCCAATTTTTTAAAGGCAGTTAAGGATTTGAAGGATACAACGCTCGTGGAAAATGCCATTACCAAAGATGGAGTAGCAGATTACGAGTATGGCTGGGGAGACCGTGGGGATGATAATGTAGAGGTAGAAAAAAAGAAAAACGATCGCAAGCGTGCTCCAGTGCTCTGGAGTGCAGACAGCAAGCAATTTATCCTGACCCGTACGGATCAGCGAAAGGTCAAGGATTTGTGGGTGATTCACAATACTCGAGAGCCCCGTCCAACCTTAGAAACCTACAAGTACGCCATGCCAGGTGAGAAGGACCAGCCAATCACTGACCTAATTCATTATTCCTTTGAATCTCAAAAGCTAAGCAACTTACCTATTTCAACATTTAAGGATCAAACGGTCTCACTTTGGTCTACTACCCCTGCAGTCAACATGCGAGACGATGATTTCAGGCCTACGACTTGGCTTGGAAATCCAAGTGAATTCTATTTTGCGTTGACCTCACGTGACCTCAAGCGTGTGGATGTCTTGAGATGGAATCTGAAGACCAACCAGAAAGAAGTTCTCATTGAAGAAAGAAGCAATACTTACATTGATTTTGAAAAACCTGAGTTAGTTGGTACTGATTTGATTTGGTGGTCGGAACGCGATGGCTGGGGACATTTTTACCTCTATGGAAAGGATGGTACGTTCAAACGTCAGCTTACCTCAGGTCCCTACCACACCGCAGGTGCTGCCCGAGTAGATGCTACCCTTCGTAGACTTTACTTTACTGCCAATGGCAAAGAAAAAGGCGAAGATCCGTACTACGAGCACTTGTATTCTGTGTCTTTGGATGGGGGAGTAGTGACTCTATTGAATAAAGGGGATTTCAACCATGAAATCAGCATCAACGATGGGGCTTCTTATTTTGTCTCTAATTTTTCACGTGTGAATACGGTTCCCGCTTCCGTCCTCTACGACAGAAATGGGGCAAAAATTATGGACTTAGAAACGGCAGATCTGAGCCAGCTTATGGCGGCAGGGTACAAATTTCCAGAGCCATTTACCTTTAAGGCAGACGATGGCATCACCGACTTGTATGGGGTGATGTACAAACCTTTTGACTTTGATTCCACGCGTAGCTATCCATTGGTGCAGTACGTGTACCCCGGGCCACAAACAGAAGCAGTCAATAAGTCTTTTGGAAGAGGAATGGATCGTACGGATCGTTTGGCACAGTTTGGCTTTGTGGTGGTGACCCTAGGCAATCGAGGAGGTCATCCTGCGCGATCCAAGTGGTACCACAACTACGGATATGGAGACCTTCGTGACTACGGATTGGCAGATAAGAAAGCAGCTGTGGATCAACTTGCGGATCGCCATTCTTTTATTGATCGCAGCAAGGTGGGGATCCATGGGCATTCAGGTGGAGGTTTTATGTCCACTGCGGCAATGTTGGTGTATCCAGACGTATTTAAAGTGGCGGTTTCTTCGGCAGGAAATCACGAAAACAACATTTACAACCGCTGGTGGTCGGAGAAGCACCATGGAGTTCAGGAGCGTATTTTACCAAGCGGAGATACCACTTTTGTCTATCAAATTGAGAAAAACCCCGACTTGGCAAAAAATCTAAAAGGACACTTGATGCTCAGTACGGGGGATGTAGATAACAATGTGCATCCAGCTGGCACCATCCGCATGGCCAATGCTTTGATTAAGGCAGGAAAGCGATTTGAATTCGTGCTTCTTCCAGGACAGCGTCATGGATATGGAGACATGAATGAATATTTCTTCTGGAAGATGGGTGATTATTTTACGGCTCATTTATTGGGTGATACCAATCCTCCTCCAGTGGATATGGTAGAGATGTTGCGCGATAAACCCAAGGATAAATAAACTGGCCCGTTTCCTTTTTTTTAATCCCTCAAAAAGCATTTTCTTTTTGAGGGATTTTTCATTTTTCACTTTCTTGCAATTCAACTCCTGCAGCCTTATATTTAAATTTTAACGAGTCAATTCAACTAGTTCATCCAGATTAAGCTTACAAGAATATGCCTAAATGCGTTCATATGGGAGCAAAATTGAAGTGCTCCTTTGGTTCAGGACCCAAGGATATGGTAGTTTTGCCCATATCCATGGCCATGAATGCTAATAAGCCTTTGGCTGCTCAGATGGATTTTGTACCCATGTTAAATGTCCCAGCTTTTGGGCAGTGTAAATCACCCCTCAACCCGATGAATTGGAAAATGGCGGGTCCTGTACCTGTATTTGTTCCTTCTTCTTGCATTCCTGTCACCGTTGCCCCATGGTCTCCAGTCGCTAAGAAACTCAAATTAGGAGGATTTCCAGCAATGCTTGATACGAGCAAAACGATGTGTATTTGGATGGGATCAATTACTGTTGATAAGCCAGGTGTAACTAATGTGGAGGCTACCTGAGTAATTACTTCGTTTTTTTGCGAATTGAACCAAATTTTCATCAGTTCTTCCTTCCAAATTTCCAGAAATTAGTTTTTAATCTACTCCAATCGTTTGAAATTCTACTGATTAACAATTGGTTTGTAGTTCCTTAACTCTTCAATTTTGCTACTTTCTATGAGCCAGGTAACTCAGCATAAGGAATCAACAGGAAATTTTTTGAAAAACACCTTAAAGGATAACTTTATTCAATTTGTGCTATTGTTTGCCGCAGTCACTCTGGGTTTTTTTGCAGAAAACTTGAGGGAAGAAAATGCTCAACGCAAACTAGAAATTAAGTTGATGCATTCTATGGTGGCTGACCTAATCCGTAATGAACGATTGTTGAGTAATCAACATGCTTCCCTGACAGCTAGAAAAATAGCTAGTGACTCTTTGGCTTATTTCTTTAATCAGACAAATATGCAGCAGCAGACCTCAGAGATCTATTTTTATGCTCGAAAACTGGGGGTCTATGCTGGGGAATATCCGCTCGCTTCCCGATCCTTGGATCAGTTGAAGAATAGCGGATTATTTACGCTAATTAGTAAGGAGGAAGTGGCTGATTCCCTTTCCACTTACGACAACTTAAAAACCCAGTATGAGCAACGTATTAAATGGTATTTTGAAGATGTGAAAAAAGTTCAGGATGAAAATAAAAACCTTTTTGACGCTCATGTCTTCGAAAAAGCTACCATTTATACAGAAGCAAATTTATTTGAGATGCTGAGGCCAGAAGGAAATCCTCCTCTGATTAACTCTCGAAAGGAAGATTTACAGCACTACTACAACACCTTTTATTACCTCAAGCGAAATACCGAAACGCAATTACGGGATGTAGAACTGCTGATTTTAAGTACGGTGGCTTTGCGAAAATTAATTCAGAAAGCATATGGTATTGAACCTTAAAAAAACTTGCTGGGTTCAAGCTTCCTTTACTTAAATCATTTTTTCAGTTCTTAACCTTAGGTTTCATTCGATCGA
>CAZPKI010000105.1:0-6843 GCA_964587015.1 uncultured Limnohabitans sp. | reverse complement strand
CTCTTTGATTGGGTATTTTTGGAACAAGGATTTTTTTTGTTCCATTAACCTTTTTTTTATGGTGTTGAGCTGGTTCATAAAGTAATGATGATGGATAGGACAACCTAAAAGGAAAGATACTTCAATGCACTCTAATTGAACAATCTACTTAAATATACCTATTTTTCGGCTGTAAACTATGCAGCATAAACCCTTCTCCTACCTTTTTTCCATTTCCTACTTTGGAGCACGCTTCAAAGGATGGGCCAAGCAACCCGAGCAGTCCACAGTAGAGGGGAAGTTGGAGCGGGTACTCCGATTTGTCTTAGAAGATAGAAGATTCACCCTGATTGGGTCTAGCCGAACAGACTCTGGCGTAAGTTGTAGGAAAGGCTATCTGCAGCTTTTTGTGGAGGAGGCAATTGCCTTTGAGGAGCTGCTCCCGACCATCAATATCCACCTCGGAGGGGAGATCCGATTGGATGCCGTGCGGGAAGTACCTCGGGACTTCAACCTTATCCAGTCCGTTCAGCAAAAGACCTACCGCTACTACTTTGCCCATCCGGATGGATTCCATCCCTTTGCTTCTTCCTTTATTGCGGCGGTACCCTTTGCCAACTCACTTGCTCAGATGCAGGAAAATGGGCAATTATTTGTTGGAAGGAAAACCTTCAAAGCCTTTTGCCAGACTTCTGCTACAAAGTTGAGCTACGAACGCGAGGTAGAATCTGTGTCTGTGTTTGAAATAATTGACTCGCCTACCATCTATTCACCCGCTCAGGTTTATGGGGTGGAGGTAGTAGGGAAGGGGTTTTTGCATCATCAGGTGCGCAAGATGGTGTATGCCATTTGGAACTGGAACCCAGCACAAATCCAAGAGCGACTCGAAAGACCTGAAGAGGTGTGGCCTCCTGTACCTACTGCTCCCGCGCAAGGCTTGGTGCTTTGGGATACGGTACTGAAGCTGGAATAAAAGTTAAAGCGCCAGCTCCATCACATCATCATCCATCACGTAGCCTTGGCCAATGTCATTGACCTCTTGCCGAATGGTCCCAAAGCCCATGGCAAGGTAAAAATCAATCGCCTTTTTATTGTACTTATTTACATTCAAGACCAGGCTTTTTTGCCTCGCTTCACGAGCCCTTTTGGCTACCTCCAAGAGCAGTGCTTTTCCCACCCCTTTTCCTTGGCTGCTGGGCAGCAGGTACAACTTGTGTAGTTTGGCCTTTGGCCCTTCCAGGTGATTGAGTTCGTATCCTGCAAATCCAACCGCTTCACCTTCCACCTCGGCAACTAAAAAACCATGCCCCTTGTCCACTTGCGATTCGAGCATCGGCAACGCATACATCCAATTGAGCATGTAGTCGATCTGTGCTTCGCTCAAAATACCCGCAAAGGTGGAGGGCCAGGTTTGATGGGCAATGCCTTGGATTAGCATCAGCTCTTCTTTGGCAAGGAGTCGGAGGTGTACCATAGATTGATGAAAGATTTTTTTGAAGGATCTGTTCCGCTTCGCTGGTCCAGGCAAGTTTAAAACGCAATTAGCTCCTGCAGCTTCAAGTTAAATCGGTCTACGGGCAAAAATTGCTTTTCAAGATTGGGAGCAAAAGGTACAGGGGTATCCAAACTCCCTTCGCGCATCACTGGGGCATCGAGTGAGGCAAAGCAGTACTCGGAGATCCACGCACAAATCTCTGCACCAATGCCTCCGGTGAGTGTGTCTTCCTGTAGAAAAATAACCTTCCCCGTTTTCTTCACTGTGGCCGCCACCGCTTCCTTATCCCAAGGGAGCAAGGTGCGCAAGTCCAAAACATCTGCTGAAATCCCGAGTTCCTCAACCGCCTTAGTAGCCCAATGCACACCCATGCCGTAGGTGATGATGGATACCTGTGTGCCTGTTTTGGCCAACGCTGCCTTCCCAATTTCTACGGTATAGTAGTTGTCGGGCACCGGCCCAGAGATGGAGCGGTACAGGAGCTTGTGCTCAAAGTATAGGTAAGGATTAGGATCTTCCAAGGCAGCATTGAGCAAGCCCTTGGCGTCCTGGGGATTGGAAGGGTAAACGATTTTTAGCCCTGGCGTATGGAAAAACCAGGCTTCGTTGGATTGCGAATGGAAGGGCCCCGCAGCGGTACCCGCCCCAGTAGGCATTCGGATCACTACATCGGCATTTTGACCCCAGCGGTAATGGATTTTAGCCAAATTGTTGACAATCTGGTTGAAGCCGACGCTCACAAAGTCGGCAAACTGCATTTCGACCATGGCCTTGTAACCTTTAATGGAGAGTCCCAGTCCAGCGCCTATGATGGCGCTCTCGCAAAGTGGTGTGTTCCGAACGCGATCTCCGCCAAATTGGGCTTTGAATCCGTCCGTGATTTTAAATACGCCTCCATACTCGCCAATGTCTTGCCCCATTAGGACGAGATTGGGGTACTTTTCCATGGATTCTCGCAGCCCATCGCTGATGGCATCAATGAAGCGCTTTTCGGTAGCTCCAGCACTCGGCTCCACGACGATTTGGATAAAAGGTGCATACACATCCTGCATTTCCAACTCCAGATTAGGAGTAACCGCTTCTTCTGCAAATGCTATTTCTAGGGCATCATTGATGCTCTTTTTTACCTGCTGGTTAATATTTTCCTGTTCTTGTTTGGTAAGGATACCTTCGGAAATCAAGTAGTCTTCGTAGCGGTCCACTGGATCTAGTTGGCCCCATTCCTCCATTAGAATCTTGGGAACATATTTCGTTCCCGATGCTTCTTCGTGGCCACGCATGCGGAAGGTGATCGCTTCGACGAGTACGGGTCTGGGATTTTCCCGCAGGTCTTTGGCAAGCCGTAAGATGGTGTCGTATACTTCTAGCACGTTGTTGCCTTGGATGCGTACGGCTTCCATGCCGTAGCCTGGACCTTTTTCGGTGAAGTATTGAAAAGCAAACTGCTCTTCACTGGGGGTGGAAAGTCCGTAACCGTTGTGTTCAACCACAAAAATCACCGGTAATTTCCAAACAGCCGCCACATTCAATCCTTCGTGGAAGTCGCCTTCTGAACTGGCACCATCGCCTGAAAATACCAGTGCTACTTTTTTCTCCCCTGCGAGTTTGTGCGCCAATGCAATGCCGTCCGCAATGGCCAGCTGTGGGCCTAGGTGAGAAATCATCCCTACAATATGGTGTTCGATGCTGCCAAAATGGAAGGAACGGTCTCGACCCTTCGTAAATCCCAGCTCTTTGCCCTGAAACTGTGCAAACAAGCGCTCCAAAGGCATGTCTCTACCAGTGAAAATGCCCAAATTGCGGTGCATGGGAAGAATAAATTCATCAGCAGCAAGAGCATTTACTGCCCCAATCGAAATGGCCTCTTGCCCCCATCCACTAAACCACTTGGTGATCCTGCCTTGGCGAAGAAGAATCAACATTTTCTCCTCGATTCTCCGAGGAACAAGAAGCGATTCGTACAACTTGATTAGGGTTGCATCCGAATAATTTTTCCGATCAAAAGTTAATTTTTGGGCGTTAGGGGCAGTAAATTCCATAAGGGGTAATTTTCGTACCTAAGGTACGTCAAGGGAACAAATCCCCCAAGGGTTTTGTGAGGTTGTCGCTTAGATAGGGAAGGATTGCCAAGAAGAACTACTCTCCTGCAGGCCCCCGACTCTCATCGGGGGCTAAAAATAAATGCAAGGAGTTAAAAAATCTGCTGTAATTCACAAACTTAGGGATTACTCGCCCCTTACTTTTATTCGTAGTATTAAGGTTGTTTTACTAATGTGTTAAGTAGATGGTAACAGCAGCTGAAAAGATGGGGTTTGAAAAGACTGAGGACTTCAAAACATGCTTTTTCTAGGCTTTTTACCTACCTTCGCCTTCCCAAACCGAAGCAAATTCTGTGAAAACAAGAACATTGAAAAAGGATAAAGTCAACATCATTACGATGGGCTGCTCCAAAAATCTGGTAGATTCTGAGGTACTCCTCACGCAACTTAGAGGCAATGGCATCGACGCCAGCCACGAGTCTGACCGTCAGGACAACAACATTATCATCATCAATACTTGCGGATTTATAGACAATGCCAAGCAGGAATCTATCGACACAATTTTGCAGTATGTCGATGCCAAAGAAAAAGGTTTGGTGGACAAGGTTTACGTGACGGGCTGCCTCTCGCAGCGCTACAAGGATGACTTGGAACAGGAAATCCCACAAGTAGATGCATTTTTTGGCACGCGGGAGTTGCCAGCTATTCTGAAAAAATTCAAGGCAGACTACAAGCATGAGTTGGTCGGGGAGCGTCTGCTCACCCATGCCAGCCACTATGCTTACATGAAAATATCTGAGGGTTGCGATCGTCCTTGTTCCTTCTGTGCCATCCCGCTAATGAGAGGAGGACACTTGTCTCGCCCCATTGAAGAGCTAGTGAAGGAAGCCCAACACCACGCTGCCAATGGTACGAAAGAATTGCTGCTCATCGCTCAGGATTCTACCTACTATGGCTTGGATCTCTACAAAAAGCGAAACTTGGCCGAGCTACTTCGCAAGCTTTCTGACGTGGAAGGAATCGATTGGATTCGACTGCACTATGCCTATCCTACAGGCTTTCCGATGGATGTGATTGAAGTAATGAAGGAGCGGCCGAACATTTGCAAGTACCTAGACATTCCCCTCCAACACGGTTCGACGGATGTGCTCAAGGCCATGCGTAGGGGTACTACCCGCGAAAAGCAGGAAGAGCTGATCCATAGTATTCGGGACCTGATCCCAGAGATTGCGATCCGTACCACCTTGATTGCCGGGCATCCTGGTGAAGGCGAAAAGGAATTCCAGGAAATGGTCGATTTTGTGGAGCGCATGAAATTTGAGCGCTTGGGTGTCTTTACCTACTCCCACGAAGAAAATACCCATGCCTTTGGGATGGAAGATAAGTTGTCACAAGAAGAAAAGCAGTCCCGTGCCAACCAGCTGATGGAGGTGCAGGAACAGATCAGCTATGACCTCAACCAACAAAAAATTGGCAAGACCTTCAAGGTATTGATCGACAAGAAAGAGGGGGGGCATTTTGTAGGCCGCACCGAGTTTGATTCGGTGGAGGTTGACAACGAGGTGCTGATCGATGCGGCCGCTCATTACTGCCGTGTGGGAGACTTTGTGCAGGCCAAAGTAGTGGATGCCACGGAGTTTGATCTATATGCCACGATAGTGGACTAAAACAGAAAAGGAGCAACTGCTCCTTTTTTTTATGCAGATTATAAAAAAAAATGAAAAACCTCAAGGCCGTTCATTCGTTCTTTAGGGGACATTGATTTTCTCATCCAGCTAATTCTTCACTATGAAAACGCTAAAAGCACTTGTGATCCTTCTTTTCCTAGCTAGCCAAGTGGCATCTGCCCAAGGTTTTTATTACTTCGGAAATTCCAATTTGGTAGGAACTGGTAAAATTGTGGGTACAAGGAAGGAAGGGGTTTGGAAAATTTACGCCCGCAAGCAACTTGCCGACAATCCTACTTCTGCAGTGGCTGAAGTGAAGGAGAAGGAGGTGATGGCCAACTTCAACTTAGCATTCCCGCTTTACCAAATGGAGTTTAAAAATAACCAAATAGATGGTGTTTTTGAAGAGTTTTATCCAGAAGGGATGGCCAATAAATTAGTCAATTACCAAGCAGGATTACTTCATGGCGATTTTTTTGAATTTGGCAGAAATGGGGAGCTGCTCCTTTCAGGGTCTTATTTTCAAGGTGAAAAAACAGGAGACTGGTTTGTGTACCGTGCAGATGGCACCGTAAAGTCAGAATATAGCTACCAAAACAACTTGCTTCATGGCGTTTCCACCACCTATTTTTCCCCTGAGCAGGTGGCTGAGCGCATCCCCTTTGAATTAGGCTTGGTAAATGGCACCTATGAATCTTTTTTCCCCAATGGGATTTCAAAGCAGCGGGTAACTTTTGTTGGCGGTCAAGAGGAGGGTGAGTTCAATCAATTTCATTCAGATGGGAAGCCGGCTATTTTAGCTAATTTTTCCAAGGGAGTCTTGGAAGGCCCATGGCAAAGCTATGATGATCGAGGTCAGCTACTTGCCGAAGGAACTTACCATCAAGGTGACCGTGCCGGTCAATGGAAGGAAGTTTACCCTGAGTTACCTGGATTTTATACAACAGGCAACTACCAAGCAGGGAAGAAAGCTGGTACATGGAAGGTGCTAGGTGTAGCTGATTTTGTCCACCAAGAGGAGATTTTTCAAGAAGACATATTGGTTTCTTTTAGCGCATTTACTACACGTTCAGGATTGGTACTGGATGCTGGAGATATGGCTAGGGGTGATGGAAGACGCACTGTCTACGATGGTGAAGGTAATCGCTTAGCAAAAGGGCGGTATGCGAATGGTTACCGCACGGGTATGTGGTACTCTTTTTTTCCTAAGACCAACTTGGTTGCTTTTAAAGGGACTTATGTTGCGGGGCAAAAGCGAGGAACCTGGAAGCAGTTTGATTTTTCAGGGCAGTTGGTTAGCGAGGAGCTAGTTGCTTCAGGGCAGGAAACTGATTCTCAAGAATCTGCAGACACATTGGAGGGTGCGAGTGGTACTGCAAGATCAAGATTTTATCAGCCTGCCCAACCAAACAAAGTAGGCATGGTCAATCCACGATTCATGGTGTTAACTCCGGATGGTGGCATGGGTTTTTCTAGCCAGCATATGACAAATTAAGGGAATAGGGGTAGAAATACAGTAGAAATATAATTGAAATAGACTCCGCTTCACTTCGTGAAATAGTTAAAAAAGAAATAGGGTGGAGATACGATAGAAATAGACTACGCTTCGCTTCGTGAAATAGGTTGAAAATACGAATCTGATGTATTTCACCGAGCTTGCTCG
>CAZPKI010000104.1:0-6856 GCA_964587015.1 uncultured Limnohabitans sp. | reverse complement strand
TCGACCTTATCCTAGCCAAAGGCATCCGGATCTTTGGTTCGGAGGAGAAGATGTCAGCTTGGCTACAGCTCCCCAATGAAGCACTAGGCCAGCAAAAGCCGATAGACCTATTCAAAAATCCCTACCAGATTGCCCAAGTGGATCAAGTACTCGAGTCTCTTTCTTGGGGTAACGTGAGCTGATGCGCTATTTCCGATTGATTGAAAATCTTCCTGGCCGAGACCCGCTCGGCTTCGGAATGGGGCCAGGTCGCTGGAATGTCAACGGTACACCAGTAATCTATGCTAGCTCAGTGAGTGCCTTGAATTTTTTGGAGCTACTATCCATCAAAGGTCCCATCGTCACCGAAAGTTCGTGGAAATTGGTTAGTCTAGAAGTGCTAGGACCCATCCCCGAGTTGGAAGTGGATGATCTTCCCATAAGTTGGAAAAATCGCCCCTATCCCAGAACAACTCAAGAATTAGGCTCCATCTGGGCGAAACGGGAACTTTCACCCTATTTAAAAATTCCTTCCTGCCGCATTCCTTTGGCTAACTTTTCCCAGGAACACAACCTCCTAATCAACCCCCTGCATCCCGAATTCAAGCAAAAAATAAAGGTGATAGACACCTGGGATGTGAGCTTTGAAGTGAACCGCTAACTCAAGAATTGGCCTCGGTAATCAAGCGCAACCCATCCAAGGTCAGGTTGCGGTCGACCGCATCAAATACCCCATCCAAATTGGTAAGAATGGAAGACAGCCCTCCCGTGGCGATAACGGTGAATTTAAGTCCTGTTTCCAACTGAATCGCTTCCAACATTCCTTTGATCAATCCGGTATACCCATGCAGCACCCCCGCCTGAATGGCATGAATTGTGTTTTTCCCAAGGACGGAGTCGGGCAACTTCAATTCTACCTCGGGCAACTTCGCTGTATTCATAAAAAGTGCCTTGATGGCTGTTTGGAGCCCAGGAACAATGCTGACTCCCAGCACATCCCCTGCTTGATCTATGGTCGTGAAGGTAAGTGCTGTACCAAAATCAACGACTACAGCAGGACCTGCGACCCGGGTGTATGCAGCCATCACATTGCACATCAAGTCTGTCCCGATTTCATTCGGTCGTAGGGTACGAACTGGTAATTTGGGGTAGCTAGTTGCCTGAATTTGGTAGGGCCGCTTGCCAAAAAACTGCACACAAAACTGTTCGATGATGTCGTTGATCTCTGGAACTACTGAGCTAAACCCAATTTTTTCAATTTGCGCTACGGAGATCCCGTGCTCCAAAAAATACAGTGGCACTTTCTTGCTCAGCTGAGAAATCAATTGTGGCGCTTTTGTTTCCAGTCGAAACTGATTCGTCCACTTTCCTCCCTTGGAATCATAGAGTGCAAAAACTACGTTGGAATTGCCTGCATCAATGGCTAAAAACATCTTCGTATCTGATTTTATATAAATTAGGGGCATAGTTAGCAAATAATCAACTCTCCAACCTCAAAAACACATGTATTCCCTAAGAGAAGGACAGAAATCAGACCTCCCACGCGTGCTGGAACTTATCCAAGAGCTTGCGCTATATGAAAAAGCACCGGAGCAAGTGACCAATACGCTGGAACGAATGGAAAAGGAAGGGTTTGGCCCGCAGCCGGTCTATGGATTCTATGTTTGCGTGAAAGACAGCAGCCAAGAAATCATTGGGATCGCCGTCTATTACTACCGCTACTCCACCTGGAAAGGAAAAAGATTGTACCTCGAAGATATCGTAGTTACAGAATCCGAAAGAGGAAATGGGGCAGGCAAACTCCTTTTTGATCGGGTGATGGCCAAATGCCTCGAAGAAGACTGCAGTGGAATGATGTGGCAAGTACTGGATTGGAATGCCCCTGCAATCAACTTTTACAAAAAGTATGATGCACTTTTGGAGGCAGGATGGCTCAATGCCCACCTCCAAGATTACGAGATCAAAAAATTGCTGCAATCCTAAATCGGAGATCCAAGCCCCTCCGTTTCTAGGCATCAAAAAAATTAAGACTACCTTTGTGTCATGAAAACAAAAGCGTTTAGCGTAGTCTACGAAGACAATCACCTCCTTGTGGTCAATAAGGCGGCAGGAATTCTAGTCCAAGGAGACAAAACAAAAGACAAAACTCTGACGGATTATTGCAGAGAATACATCGCAAAAAAATACGAAAAGCCTGGAGCTGTTTTCTTACATCCCATCCACCGACTGGATCGACCAGTGAGTGGATTAGTTGCCTTTGCCCGAACCTCCAAAGGGCTGGAGCGAATGATGGAACTCTTTCGCAAGCGAGACATTCACAAAGTATACTGGGCCCTAGTCAAACGAAGACCCAAAGAGGAAATGGGTAAATTGACCCACTGGCTCACCAAAGACGAGGTTAAAAATTTTGTTACCGCCCATGACCAAGAAGTAGAGGGCTCCCAAAAAGCAGAGCTCAACTACAAAGTACTGGGCCATATGAATGACCACTACCTGTTGGAAGTTCGCCCCATCTCTGGCAGACCCCACCAAATTCGCGTTCAACTGGCGTCAATGGGTTGCCCTATCCGAGGAGATTTGAAGTATGGTTTTGCTAAGCCCAACCCTGATGCAAGCATCAACCTGCATGCCTTCCACTTGGTCTTTGAACATCCCATCAAAAAAGAAAAACTCTTCCTTCGTGCTGCCCTCCCTGAAACTGAATTCTGGGAGCAGTTCCTCGAACTCGAACAAGTAAAAGCCAAGGATCAGCATTTGGATAATACGTTTTCGGGATAGGAAAGGGAAATACCATTGAAATACAGTAGAAATACCCGCCGCGGTGGGCAGCTTCGTGAAATAATAAAGGGAAATACAGTGTAAATAAACTCCGCTGCGCCTGCCCGCCGCGGCGGGCTACGTGAAATAGAGTAGATATATAAATTGAACACTATTTCCCCGAGCTTGCCTGCCTACCGCAGGCGGGCTCGGGCTATTTCCACCCTATTTCCATTATATTTCTATCTAAACTTATTAAAAACCCAGCCTGATGAAAAACTTTATTTTACTCTTCAGCTTTCTTCTTTTTCTTGGTTCCTGTACCGCCCAGAACTCTCCCAAAACCATCTACATCGTACGCCATGCCGAAAAGCAACTCGAAGGTCAGGACCCAGAACTCGCCTATGTTGGCGAAGTGCGCGCTAAAAAACTTGCTCAGATTCTAGAGAAAGAAGGAATCAAACGGGTCTTGTCTACTAATTACACACGAACTAGAAATACCGCTCAACCTACTGCTGCAGCTGCAGGACTGGTAGTGGAATATTATGATCCCAAAAATCAAGAGGCTTTTTTGACCGATCTTCGAAGCAGCAAAGGCAATATCCTCGTAGTCGGTCACAGCAATACCGTCAGCCAGCTGGCCAATGCTTTTGTGAGTGAAGGGGAGAAATTTGCAGACTTGACCGACCTAGAGTACGACTTTATCTATATCGTGACCTTAGAAAAAAATGGGGCTAAAGTGATGCGGAAAACCTACAAGGATTTTTAAGCCACACAATTTTTAATGTAGCTCTTTGGAGATAAGCAAGGCAAAAGCCTTGCTATTTTTTTTAGTCACTTTACGTACTCTTCTTTTTGTCCCTTTTCCTAATTACATTTCGTGTAGGGGTCAACCACATGAATCGAGAAAAAAACCTGCAGCAGCTGCAAGACAAAACTAAGGTCTGGGACATTGTCGTCATCGGAGGTGGGGCCTCAGGCTTGGGAGTGGCCTTGGATGCAGTCTCAAGAGGCCTATCTGTTGCCCTTTTTGAAAAGGCCGACTTTGCCAAAGGCACTTCCAGCAGAAGCACCAAATTGATTCATGGAGGGGTGCGCTACTTGGCGCAAGGGCAACTTTCCCTAGTGTTTGAAGCACTTAAAGAGCGTGGACTCTTACTTAAAAACGCCCCTCACCTGACCCACAAACAGTCCTTCCTTATTCCTATTTATTCTTGGTGGGACAGAATCCAATACAGCATCGGACTGAAACTCTACGATTGGATGGCCGGCAGCCTCAGCCTCGGCCCCTCCAAATTTATCTCCAAAGAAGAAACCATTCGTCGCCTCCCTCATCTTCAAACCGACAGGCTCCAAGGAGCAGTTTGCTACTACGACGGACAGTTTGACGATGCTAGACTTGCCATCCACCTTGCACAAACAGCCGACGAACTCGGGGCTTGCCTACTCAACTACGCCAAAGTCACTGGACTCAGCAAAGACCCCACCGGCAAACTCAGAGGACTAAAAGTTCAGGACATGGATCAAAAGGAAAGCCTTCAAATCCAAGCCAAAATGATCGTCAATGCCACGGGCGTCTTTGCGGATAAAATCCTACAACTCGACAACCCCAGTGCAGCCAAAACGATACAACCCAGTCAAGGAATCCACCTGATCCTGGACCTGGAGTTTTTGGGAGGAACAGATGCGCTGATGATACCCAAAACCAAGGATGGGCGTGTACTCTTTGGGGTACCTTGGCACCACAAACTCTTGCTTGGCACCACCGACACCATTCGAGAGAAGCCCAAGCTAGAGCCAGAAGCCCTGCAGCAGGAAATTGACTTTGTGCTGGAAACAGCAGGGACCTATTTGACTAGAATGCCAACACGAACGGATGTACAAGCTGTTTTTGCTGGCCTTCGTCCTCTTGCTAGGCCAGAGGAGGGCAGTACGAAGACCAAGGAAATCTCCCGGTCTCATAAAGTCATTGTCTCTCCAAGCGGACTAGTGTCCCTAATTGGAGGGAAATGGACCACCTTCCGAAAAATGGGAGAAGATACGGTCGCTTATTTTACCCGGATCACTGGCATGGCACTCCCAAAAAGCAAGACCTCTACCCAAAAAATTCACGGCTGGACAGCAAGCCTTCCGGCAGGACACTGGGGTATTTATGGTTCGGATGCCGAAAAAATCAAAGCCCTCGCAAGCCAAAACTCGAGTTGGCAGGAGCGCATCCATCCCCAATTCCCGAATATTCTAGCAGAGGTGGTCTGGGCCTGCGAGCAGGAAATGGCCCTCACGGTAGAAGATGTGCTTTCTCGGAGAATCCGAATGCTCATCCTGGACCCCGAAGCCGCGTTGGCCTCTGCAGAAATTGTGGCCCGAACCATGGCTGGGGTACTCCACAAAGAAGAGAACTGGATTACCACTGAATTAACTAATTTTAGAAAGATCGCTGCAAAGTATTTGATTTCGAAACACTAAATTCAAGCCAACATTACCAACCCAATCGCCCAAAATGCCTGTTGACAAACCCTATATTTTAGCCTTAGACCAAGGCACTACCAGTTCCCGAGCCCTTATTTTTAACCAAAAAGGAGAGATTGTCTCCGTGGCTCAAAAGGAATTTACCCAATACTTCCCTCAGCAGGGCTGGGTGGAACATGATCCGGAGGAAATCTGGTCCAGCCAGTCCACCGTGCTGGTGGAGTCCCTACTCCAAAAATCGATTCGCCCAGACCAGATAGCTGCCATCGGCATCACGAATCAGCGAGAGACCACCATTGTGTGGGATCGGAAGACGGGCAAAGCCCTCTACAATGCGATTGTCTGGCAGGACCGCCGCACTGCAGCCTACTGTGATGCGCTGAAAGAAAAAGGGGTGACCAACCAAATCGCAGAAAAAACAGGCTTAGTCATCGACGCCTATTTCTCTGCTACCAAAATTCGTTGGATTCTCGATCATGTCGAAGGTGCTCAGCAGCGCGCAGAAGCGGGAGAATTGGCTTTTGGAACAGTGGACAGCTGGTTGATCTGGAAGTTGACTGCTGGAAAAAGCCACCTTACCGACATCACGAATGCCAGCCGAACGCTGATTTTCAATATTCATACCCAACAATGGGATCAGGAGCTGCTGGCCTTGTTCAACATTCCTGCTTCTATGCTCCCAGAGGTAAAAAGCTGCAGCGAGGTATTCACCGAGACCGCAGGAGATGTGCTCAACACCAAAATCCCAATTGCCGGAGTGGCCGGTGATCAGCAGGCAGCACTTTTTGGGCAGCTTTGTACCCAGCCGGGCATGGCCAAAACCACCTACGGCACCGGTTGCTTCCTGGTCATGAATACTGGAAAGGTAGCCGTTCGCTCCCAAAATCAGCTCCTCACTACGGTAGCTTGGAAGATTGGGAATGAAATCAACTACGCCCTAGAAGGGTCGGTCTTTATCGGAGGAGCAGCCATCCAATGGCTTCGAGATGGGTTGAAGTTGTTTGCCGACGCCAAGGAAACCGAAAAGCTGGCAACCAGCGTCCCTGGTAACGATGGAGTTTATTTCGTTCCTGCGCTTGCTGGATTGGGTGCACCGCATTGGGATCAGCAGGCCCGAGGAGCCTTTTTTGGAATTACCCGAGGCACGACCACGGCACATTTCACCCGAGCCGCCCTGGAGGCCGTCGCTTACCAGGTCTTCGATGTGCTGAAGGCCATGGAAAAGGACTCGGGGAAACCCACCCAAGAGCTCCGCGTGGATGGTGGGGCCACCGCCAATAACTTTCTGATGCAATTTCAAAGTGACCTGTTGAATTGTGAAATCAAGCGTCCCATGATTATTGAGACCACGGCACTGGGCGCTGCATTTTTGGCTGGCTTGGCAGTAGGCTTCTGGAAAAATCAAGAGGAGCTCCAAAAACTATGGCAGCCAGACCAGACCTTTTCTCCAGCGATGGAGGCTGGCAAACGAGAAAAATTAGTACATTTTTGGCATAAAGCAGTCGAACGAACTAAAAACTGGGAAGAATGAATCCACTTGTAGCAGAATTGATAGGCACCGCAGTGGTGCTTCTTTTAGGAACTGGCGTAGTTGCCAATGTGATTTTGCCGGGCACCAAAGGAAATGGCGCTGGGCTTATTGCCATCACCA
>CAZPKI010000103.1:0-6903 GCA_964587015.1 uncultured Limnohabitans sp. | reverse complement strand
TAGATCCGAATCTTCCGAACAAGAAGAAAGAAACATCAAATCCTTTGTAAGCAAAACGGTTAGTCATCCCTATTGAGAAGTCAGGCACTGCCGAACCTAAAACCACACGGTCCAAGGAGTTGATCCTATTGTCACCGTTGATGTCTTGAATTTTGATTTCACCCACCCTGTCGCTGAAGGTTGCAGCCAAATCTCTTTCAGAAGTTTGCCAGATACCTATTTTTTTCAAATCAAAGAATACAGTCAAAGGCTCTCCGATAAATCGACCTGCGGCGATGTCATTTCCGTTTGGAAGGGAAATGATTTCTTCTCGGTTTCTAGTGAAAATCATATCTGTAGACCAAGTGAAATCACCTCTTTCGATATTCAACGTTGAGAGTGAAAGTTCAATACCTCTGTTTTGTGTTTCTCCAATGTTCGTCGTAAATCCACCAAAACCAGTTGAATTTGGAAGTGGTTGAGGTGCTAGGAGGTCTGAGGTATTGGTAACATAGTATTCAATGGATCCAAAGACTCTGTCCTTGAAAATAGAGAAGTCAAAACCAGTGTTGAACGTGGTTGATGTTTCCCATCTCAAATCAGGGTTACCAATAGAATTGGGTCTATACCCAAAAGCAGCAGTATTATCCCAGGCATAGGCTGTTCTACCCAATAAAGCTTGAGTCTGGTAAGGAGTAATCGCTTGGTTACCGATGGAGCCATAACTTGCTCTAAACTTCAATTGGTTAATTACTCCGGAGTTTTTCAAGAATTCTTCCTGATGCAGGTTCCAACCGAATGCAGCCGATGGGAAGAAACCGAATCTGTTATTTGCACCGAATCGGGAGCTACCGTCAGCACGTATGGATGCGGTAAGGAGATACTTTCCTTTGTAGTCGTAGTTGATACGGCCCATGTAGGAAAGCAATGCCCATTCTACCAAGTTGGTATTGGCTCCTGTAATTTGAGACGCATCACCCAATCTGTGGTATAGCTGTGAAGGTGCTGGAATACCCAAAACACTGACATTGGTAGATTCGAATTTATCCTGCTGGAACGATTGAAGAGCAGTCAAATTGAGGTTATGTACCGACTTAAAGGTTTTGGTATAATTCAAGATGTTTTCCAAGGTATAGTTAAATTGGAATCGATCATCCACACTACCTGTAGCATCACCACCTCTTCGATCATTGGTTTGTGATCCAGTAAATCGACCACTTCTTCTTACCGTATAATCTGGACCAAAATTCACCCGATAGGTTAATCCCTTGGTTATTTCCCAGTTCACGTAAATACTATTGAAAATTCTGGTTCTAGAAGTCTCATCCACAATTGCACCAGGAACTACTTCAGCGAATGGATTGGTTCGTAGACCATCTGAAGTAGGCTGGAAGATGATATTGCCATTTTCATCAAAAGGCTTTCCTAGTGGGTTTTCCTGCAATGCACCTCCAATTGGGTTAAAGTTTTCACCATTTCGCTCACTCATAGTAAATAGCGTAGAGGTGCCAATACTTACATTTTTAGTGATTTTGTGATCTAAATTGATACGGAAGGTATATCGGGAGAAGTCCTGATTTTTTATCACACCCACATCTTTGAAATAGTTACCTGATACGAAGAAGGTGGTTTTGTCATTTCCTCCAGATACGCCCACCTGATGGCTCTGAATATTTCCTTGTCTCATTAATCCTGAAACATAGTCAGTACTTCTGCCGAGCTTGATACTTTCCAATTCAACTGGTTCAAAGATTCTTCTATCCGCATCTTCCGTGGCTGGGCCTTCAGGATAGTTTCCTACAGCTCTTCTTGACTCTCTTTTGAATTCGGCAAATGCTGGGCCGTCGAATACTTCAATTCTTCCCAGCTCATTGGCTACACCATAATAGGAATCAAGAGATACGACTGTCTTACCTGAGCCGCCTCGTTTGGTAGTGATTAAAACTACACCGTTGGAACCTCTGGAACCGTAAATTGCTGTTGCGGATGCATCTTTTAATACCTCCATAGAGGTAATGTCCTGTGGGTTGATGTCCTCAAGCCCACCTACTGTAGGAATCCCATCAATTACATAAAGAGGCTCGTTGGAGGCGTTGAACGAACGACGACCTCGAATACGTACTTGCGGTGCTGATCCTGGCTTTGAACCTGGTTGAACCACATCCACACCCGCAGCACGACCTTGTAGTGCCTGGCGTGCATCCGTGATTGGTAGTTCTTGTATTTCTTTGTTGCCTACAGAAGAAATTGCCCCTGTGAGCTGACTTTTCTTTTGGGTACCGTAGCCAACAACGATTACTTCATCCAAATTCGAAACGTCAGGCGAGAGTGCCAAATCAATTTTGCTCCGGCTCCCTACCGTTTCTTCTAAGTTATTGTATCCAATAAAAGAGAAGACCAAAACACCATTAGCTGGTGCCGCTATGGAATATTTTCCATCCAAGTCAGTAGTAGTGCCCCGAGTGGTGCCTTTTAGTAGAATAGTTACACCTGGTAAAGGCGTGCCTGTTTCATCTACAACAGTTCCACTCACCTGCGTATCCTGAGCCTGGACGATTCCGGCAGTGAGGACTAGCATCAACACTACCGTGAGGTACGTGTAAAATTTTTTAAGCATAATAATTTGGGGTTAGTGTTAATTGATTGAATTAGGGATAAAAATGTACTCCTATTTATTTTACTTATTCAAAAGTTATGTATAAGTGTTCGTTTTGACCAAATAATGCCTACGCTGAATTACGGAATCGATTGCGAAAAATTAAGAGAGTACCTTTTAAATCCTTCGAAATGCAGCTTTTAAATGGAAAAATATAGGTAATCTATGGCAGAGTGGTTCTTACTTAAACCTTTATATGTTTAGCATTAACATTGTCAATGAATTTATTTGGGCTAACTACTGCAATCGATGACTGGAGGTAGTCGGCAGACTATAAAATGCTTTATTTCATGTCAAATGATATTTCTGTGGATGCTATCAATAAACTGAATTATGATTTTCCGCTTTTTTACCAGTAAACCAAAAAAAAGTTGGAAGTTCAATTCAATGAGCTTTGAGAGGTCTTTGGATGATTGTGCGCGGTGTTCAAGCTCCCATTGAGCCACAGCTAGGATTCCAATAAGCATTAAAAGACGAGTCAAACACAAAAAAAATGAAGTGAAACAAAACAAAAAGCCTGGAGTACATTGTATCCTCCAGGCCATTTGTATAACTGAACTTGAGTGATCGAACTCCTTAAATCTGTGGCGGAGCCCAGCCCTTCTCATATTCCCGACTCCACAAAGCCATGGCCTTAGGGGAATTTAGGATATGTCCATTCGTTGGATCACAGGTCAAGGATTCTCCGGTACGGCTACTGATATTGGCCAGATGGCACAATAGGGTAGACACTGCACCTTCCTCGATGGTCGAGTTTTGTTTTTCTGTTCCCCGTACTGCATTGAAAAAGTTGACAATGTGTAAGGTACTCATGTCACCCCCTCCGCCAAGAGCGGTTCCTCCTTCGTTATTCGAGGCGAGATTGGATTTGGTTTCTTTGCCAGATCGATCGTGCAGTCGGTATCCTCCGCGATCTACATAGACGGTACCTTCCGAACCATAAATAATCGTTCCTCGGTCCGAGCCATAGGTTTTGTAGTTGTTTCGGCTTTTTCCATCCCACTGGATGATTTTTCCATCACCAAATTCAAAGGTAGCATCCATGGTGTCGTACATGGTCCATCCATCCTCTGGATAGTGCATTTTGCCTGCTACCACAGATACAGCAGAAGGAAAAGAAACCTGAAGGGCCCAGCGGGCTACGTCTAATTCATGGGTTGCATTGTTGCCCGTTTCTGCTGTTCCATAATCCCAGCCATACCAATGCCAATTGTAGTCCCATGTATCGTGAAAATAGGGTTTACGTGGTGCAGGACCCTGGAAAAGATCCCAATCTAAACCTGCTGGTGCAGCTTGTTGGACGGGGTTAGGAACCGCTCCTCGGGAGTTGCTGTAAAACGCTTTTGCAAAATAGACTTTACCAATGACTCCCTCATGGATCGCTTTGATGATTTCCTTACTTTCAGGGGCAGAGCGCTGCTGGTTGCCCATTTGTACCACTTTATTGTATTTCTTCTGGAGCGCTACGAGCACTTCGCCTTCACGAGGGTTATGGGAACAGGGTTTTTCAACATACACGTGCTTTCCTCTTTCTAAGGCTAGCCAGGTTCCTGGTGCATGCCAATGATCAGGAGTGGCGTTGATCAATACATCGACCTCTTTGTCGTCTAGCACCTTAAAAATGTTTTGCTCTTGTTTGGGTTGGTAGTCGATCCATTTTTCAAATTTCTTGGCGGCCTTGGGCATCTGAGATTGCATGGCATCGCAGAGGTACAGCAGATTGACGTTGCTACTTTTTAATCCAATAGGCTCGTAAAATGCTCCCAAACGCCTACCCAATCCCGCAATAGCTACATTTAGGCGGTCGTTTGCACCAATAATGCGTGCATAAGATTTAGGTGAAAAGCTTAGCGAGCCTAATGCAGAAGCACCTAGTGCTAGTGTAGCACTTTTTTTAATGAAGTTTCTTCGGGAAGGTTTTGACATGGCGATTTTGGGAGTGTTTATTTAGTTAATGACTTAATTTTGATGTTTTTGTAGTGTACCTCATCCCCATGGTCTTGGAGAAGAATCCGGCCTTTCTCGGCCTCACCAAATCGATTCCAAACTGCGTATTTACTGATTGCAACTAGGTCGCGATAGGCTTGTGATCCTCTTTGGTATTCCAAAACTTTCACACCATTCAAGTAGTGCTCTACTTTATTGTCTGGATATACGACCACTCTTCCTTGGTTCCATTCCCCAGGTTTACGCACAAAGCGTGGTTGCTTTTCTGCTTTGATGAGATCGTAAAGGGAGGAGAGGGTTCGGTTTCCATCTCTACCCATCTTGGCATCAGGGTGCAGTGCATCGTCTAAAATTTGGTACTCTAAGCCGATGGCGGAGCCTTTATTTCCTTCAGAGAGGGTGACAAAATACTTCACGCCACTATTTGCACCTTCGGTAATATTGAAATCAAAAGCTAGATCAAAAGCAGTAAATTCTTCTGTGGTGACGATGTCTCCAAAATTTGTGGATTCACTTCCGTCTGACTTTTGAATTTTGAGAATGCCATCTGCGATGGTCCATCCTTTTTCGGGGAATGTGTTTTTGTAGGCGCCTACCCATCCTTGGTTTGTTTTCCCATCAAATAAAAGTCTCCATCCTTGTGATTTTTCTTCTGGAGTTAATTCATTTTTAAGTGTGCTTACCACAAATACAGGGGATTTGAAAGGGAGAGGTTTCAGATTTTCAGTTTGAATTCTGACATTTTTAAAGTAAGTCTTTCTGCCTTCGTCTTCTTTTTTGCCGATGCTATGTACTTGAAGTCCAATAAACCCTTTAGCGTCCATGTCATCTACAAAATAGGCCACTTCCTGACCATTGACCCAGGTTTTTAAGGTATTTCCAATAGCCTCAATTCGGTAGCGATTCCATTCCCCTATTTTAAATGCTGATTTTGCTGCTGGATTTAAATCTAGTGGGAAAAACCAACCCCTTCGCGCTTCGTCGTAGATGCCTCCTGACCAGGCTCTTGGACTGGGATCAGCCTCTATCTGATAGCCAAATACCAAACCCTGACCATTTCGAGCGCTTGGATCAAATTGCCCTCGAGCCATGACCCCACTATTTGAAGAAATGTGGCTGATCATTAAATCCACTTCGAGAATAAAATCGGTGTATTCCTCCTCAGTAACTAAAAAAGTATTTCCAGTACCATAAACTGCCGTGCCCTCAATGGTTCCGTCTTTGACTTCAAAAGTGGCTTTGCCGGCCACGGCCTTCCAGCCATTTAGGTCCTTCCCATTAAAAAGTGGTTTCCAATTTTCTGTTTGTCCAGAGGCACTGAAGGAGAATAGAACCAATAGTGCGAAACAAGTGACTTTTAGTTTCATGTAGTATGTTTATTTTGAGTTTGTTAAAATTCACGAAATCATTCGCTAGCGCCAACACAACCTACTTTAAATCTACGAAAACGATTGCAATTTTTTAATACTACTTAAATTTTTCCAGTTTAAACCTTACCTATTTCTCATCCTTAAGTTTGTTACTTTTGTGCATGCTTGATTTCAATACCAAAGGAAAAGTTTTTATTACCTGCAAGGATCGTTCGGTCAGCTACTTGGAGCAGGAAATTCGTGAACTGGGTTTTTTCCCTGTAGAAATTAGTCGGACCGGCATCGAGATTCTGGCTTCGCTTGAGGAGTGCATGGACCTCAACCTGCACCTACGTACCGCTTCTCATGTCTTGTATGAAATCAAATCTTTTTACCTCCGCAATGCGGACGATATCTACCGACGCTTCAAGGCCATTTCTTGGGAGGATTATTTGGATGTCGACGGATATTTTTCGGTGAATTCGGTAGCTGAAAATGAATCGATCACCACACCTTTGATTGTGAACGTGAAGGTAAAAGATGCCATTGTGGATCGCTTTCGAGAGTTGAAGGGGAGAAGACCCGATTCAGGGTCTGACTTTTCCGGATTGGTGATTCAGGTCTATTGGAAAGAAACGCAAGCTATCGTCTACTTGAATACTTCGGGGGAAACCCTGGCCAAGCACGGGTACCGCAAAATCCCAGGAAAGGCGCCGATGATGGAGGCACTTGCTGCTGCAACCATCTTTGCCACCGAATGGAATACCCGCGTACCCTTTATCAATCCCATGTGTGGTTCGGGTACGTTGGCCATTGAAGCAGCCTTGATTGCTTCTAATCGCTTCCCTGGTTTGTACCGAGAGCACTATGCCTTTCAGCATATTTTAGGATATCAGGCGGAGACTTTTCTAGCGAAAAAAAAGAAGCTGGAAAATAAAGTCATCCACGATCCTGGCGTCAAGATCATTGCCT
>CAZPKI010000102.1:0-6998 GCA_964587015.1 uncultured Limnohabitans sp. | reverse complement strand
AAGAAGCTTACGGAGAAGTTTTTCTGATCAACAAACCTTTGGAATGGACTTCCTTTGATGTGGTTAAAAAAGTCAGAAATTCCTTGCGCATCAAAAAAGTAGGTCATGCGGGTACACTTGACCCCTTGGCAACAGGCCTTCTAATTGTTTGTGCAGGCAAAATGACCAAGCAAATTGAGGGATTCATGGGACAGGAAAAAGAGTATACTGGAACATTTGTAATCGGCGCCACCACAGAATCTTTTGATCTCGAAAAACCCATCATTCCAGTTGCCGATCCCTCTTCCATAACCATGGAGCAAGTGCAGACGGCCATTCAGAAACTTACCGGCAACATTTTACAGATCCCTCCCATGCACTCTGCAATTAAAGTGGATGGGAAACGAGTGTATGCTTCTGCACGGTTGGGGATTGAAGTGAAAATGGAGCCAAGGCCAGTTGAGGTTCGAGAATTTGAACTTACAGGATTTGAAAATTCCGAGCTAAGCTTTCGCATAAGGTGTTCCAAAGGAACCTACATCCGCAGTTTGGCTAGAGATTTAGGTGAACTTTTAGGTGTAGGTGCCTACCTAAAATCCTTGTGTAGAACACGAATTGGTAATTATTCTTTGACAGATGCCCATGAGATGTCTCAATTGGTAGAAGAAATTAAATCTAGGCATAATGAAAATCTACCAGGGATTAACTGATTTTCATCCTCCGAAAAATGCCGTAGTGACCTCAGGAACTTTTGATGGGGTGCATTTGGGACATCAAAAAATCTTGAATCGACTTCAAGAACTTGCCAATAGCAAAGGAGGAGAAACTGTACTCCTCACCTATTGGCCGCACCCTAGATTGGTTTTGCAACCAAAAAACAATACCCTTCGACTCCTATCTACTTTTTCTGAAAAAGTCAGTATTTTAAATGAAATGGGAATCGATCATTTGCTAGTGCTTCCCTTTACGGAGGAGTTTTCTCAAATGAGTTCTGAAGAGTTTATCGGAAAAATTTTGGTGGATAAAATCCAAACCAAAACTTTAGTGATTGGCTATGACCATCGATTTGGAAAAAACAGAGAAGGTAGTTTTGAGTACCTCCAAAGCCACGGCGATCTTTACGGTTTTGAACTAGAGGAAATTTCAAGACAGGATGTCGATGAATTGGGCGTTTCGAGCACCAAAATCAGAGTTGCCCTGGCTGAAGGCGATATCCGTACTGCCCGTAAATATCTTGGAAGATCTTACAGCTTGAGTGGCCTAGTAGTTAAGGGACAACAAATTGGGCGATCTATAGGGTTCCCAACTGCAAATATTCAAGTAGAAGACCCCTACAAACTACTTCCTAGAGATGGTGCCTATGCAGTGTATGTGGAAATCGATGGGCAACGTTACAAGGCCATGTTAAATATTGGAGATCGGCCAACCGTAGAAGGGGACAAAAAGACGATTGAAGCGCATTTAATTGATTTTCATGGGGATTTATACGGGCAAGAGCTTGCAATTTTCTTCGAGGCATTTTTAAGAGAAGAAAAAAGGTTTGCTGGTTTGGAAGCTCTCAAAAATCAGTTAATGATAGACCGAGAACAAGCTATCTTTAGCTTATAAAAATAAAGCTATGATCAATAAAACAGTTCAGAATGCAGCGGATGCAGTAAAGGATATTCAGGATGGGGCCACACTCATGATGGGGGGCTTTGGCTTGAGTGGAATTCCTGAAAACTGCATTACAGCACTACTTCAAAAGGGGGTTTGTGACCTGACCATCGTATCGAACAATGCTGGAGTGGATGATTTTGGCATTGGACTTTTTCTTCAAAAGCGGATGGTGAAGAAAATGATCTCAAGTTATGTAGGAGAAAACGATGAATTTGAGCGACAGCTTTTATCGGGTGAACTGGAAGTGGAACTTCTTCCTCAGGGTACCCTTGCAGAACGAATTCGAGCTGGAGGTGCAGGCATACCCGCATTTTTCACCCCAGCAGGAGTAGGTACTGAGGTTGCAGTAGGTAAGGAAGTTCGTGAGTTTAATGGAAAACTTTACCTCATGGAACTTGCTTTACAAGCTGATTTTGCATTGATCAAAGCTTGGAAAGGTGATACTGCGGGGAATTTGATTTTCAAGGGCACAGCTCGAAACTTTAATCCCATGATGGCAACAGCCGGAAAAATCACGATCGCAGAGGTGGAAGAACTGGTTCCTGCTGGAAGTCTGGATCCAAATCAGATCCATACACCGGGGATTTATGTCCAGCGGATATTCCAAGGGAATAACTATGAAAAACGAATTGAGCAGCGGACAGTAACTCGTTAACAAACGAGCCAAATTTTTACCGTTTTAATTTTTAACGCAAACTTTTCTAAAGCCATGTTAACAAAAGAACAAATTGCCAAAAGAATTGCTCAAGAGGTTGAACATAGGCAGTATATAAATCTGGGAATAGGAATCCCTACCCTAGTTGCCAATTACATTCCAACCCACCTGGATGTAGTGTTACAATCTGAAAATGGACTTTTAGGGATTGGTCCTTTTCCAAAGGAATCTGAGGTAGACCCAGATTTAATAAATGCGGGAAAGCAAACCATCACCATGCTTCCTGGGTCAGCGATATTTGATTCTGCCCAATCCTTTGCCATGATTCGAGGAGGACATGTGCACCTGACTATTCTCGGTGCGATGGAAGTATCAGAGCGGGGTGATATCGCCAATTGGAAAGTTCCCGGAAAAATGGTGAAGGGTATGGGAGGTGCTATGGATCTGGTAGCTTCAGCAAAGCACATCATCGTTGCGATGCAGCATTGTTCGAAGGATGGCCACTCCAAATTATTACCTACTTGTACCCTACCCCTAACTGGTATTCGATGTGTTAAAAAAATCGTCACGGACCTAGCAGTATTGGAAATTGCCTCAGAAGGAGGTTTTATTCTAAAAGAACGGGCGCCAGGCATTACTGTAGAAGAAATTAAGTCTAAAACAGCAGGTAAATTGATCATCAACGGTGAAATCCCAGAGATGAGCTTTGATTAATTCCTTATTTTTGACATCTAAAAACTAGTTTACTAAATCGAATGAAAAAATCAGAAATCAACTTTCAAATTGAATTAGATGGCGCAAATCTCCCAAAAACTATCCATTGGGATGCTTCTGATAAGGAAGGAGAAGGATTAGAAGCCACCAAAAGTATCAGTTTAAATGTTTGGGATAATTTAAATCATTCTACTCTACGAATTGACCTATGGACAGATGAGATGTCTGTGGTGGAGATGAAGCGATTTTACATCGATATTCTAGGTGGAATGGCGCAAACCATTTTAAATAGCACGGGCGATGAGTACATGTCAGAAGAAATCAAGGAGCTCTGTGATCGACTTGTAAAGCATGTAAATGCTGAAAATAAAAAAAGGCTATAAACGCTAAACAAAGACCCAAAACATGGTTTGTGGGCTTTATGTCCTTAGTTTAAACATAAAATCTAAATTGTTGATTTTATAGAATTTTGAGCTATTTTTAAACAATTCGCAAATTATTTATTAAAAAATATATATTTATTAAATTAACTCGTGTTTTATGCAAATTATTAAAAATTTATAGTTTTTAGATTCGGTTTTTTTTTAATCGAAAACGATAGAAAATTACCTTTTTACTATAAATTTCGAATAATTGGATTGGATTAACCTAAATTCAAAAACCATCTTAACTATTTTACAAATTTAGCCTATGAAAAATTTTACCAGAAAAATCTGGAGTTCAGTGCTCTCAATGGCATTGTTCCTTTCTTTGGGAACTACCATTGCACTTGCTCAGACTACCATCTCCGGTACAGTCACGGATGCTGACTCAAAGGAAACTTTGGTAGGGGTAAACATCCTAGTGAAAGGAAAAGTAATTGGAACCATTACTGACCTATCCGGGAAATTTACCCTTAATGTAAATCAAGCTCCTCCCTTCACCTTGGTATTTTCCATGGTTGGGTTCGGATCTAAAGAAGTAGAGGTAACAGGAGGAATTTCTGACTTATCTGTAGAGCTAGCTGAAGCGTCCATCTTAGGACAAGAAGTAGTAGTATCTGCATCAAGAGTGGAAGAAAGCATCCTAAGATCTCCAGTTTCTGTAGAAAAGATGGATATCATCGCGATTAGAGATGTTCCTCAGGCAAGTTTCTACGATGCCCTTAACAACATGAAAGGGGTAGAAATGAGTACGCAATCTTTGACCTTTAAGTCTTTCAACACCAGAGGCTTCAACGCTAACGGTAACGTGAGAACGGTACAAATGATTGATGGTATGGACAACCAAGCTCCTGGTCTTAACTTCTCTGTAGGTAACATTGTAGGTATCTCCGAATTGGATTTAGAAAGCGTTGAATTGCTTCCAGGTGCAGCTTCTGCACTGTACGGACCAAATGCGATCAATGGTATCCTATTGATGAATTCAAAGAATCCATTCCAATACCAAGGCCTATCTGCAAGTGTACGGACAGGTTTGATGGATCAGCAAGATAGAACTACTCCAGGTACTGGATTCTATGACTTTAGTGCTCGTTATGCAAAAGCTATTAACGATAAGTTGGCATTCAAAGTCAATGTACAGTATCTAAAGGCAGATGATTGGCAGGCAAATGATTTCCGTGACCAATCCTTGTTGAACGCTTCTCGTATCAATAAAGGAGATCGAATCTCCAACCCAGGTTACAATGGAGTTAACGTTTACGGGGATGAAACCAACGTAAACATGAATTCCATCGCTCAGAGCATGGTAAGTGCAGGTGCTTTACCAGCTGCTTTACTTCCGCTAATCCCACAGACTTTCGTATCCAGAACTGGTTACAGAGAATCTGATTTGGCTGATTACGGCACCAAGTCCTTGAAATTGAATGCAGCCTTGCATTACAGAATCAACGACCGTGTTGAAGCGATTATTCAAGGTAATTACGGCTTTGGTACCACAGTATACACCGGTGCTGACCGTTATTCCATTGCAAACTTCAAGTTAGGCCAATACAAGGCAGAATTGAAAGGTGCGAACTGGTTCTTGAGAGGATATACAACTCAGGAGCGTTCCGGTGATGCTTTCGCAGTAGGTATTGCAGCGCAAGGAATCAACGAAGCTTGGAAACCAAGTAGCACTTGGTTCCCTCAATATGTTGGTGCTTTTGCACAAGCTAGAGCTAGAGGCTTAGACAATGCATTGGCGCACGATGCTGCTAGAGCATTTGCTGATCAAGGTCGATTGCTGCCTGGAACTGCTGCTTTTGATGCTGCTAAATCCGCTGTAACTGGTCGTCCTATCCCAGGTAATGCTCAAGGTGTAGGTGCTAAATTTGTAGATAAAACCAACTTGTACCACGTAGAAGGTTCTTATCAGTTTACAAATATCAAATGGGCTGATTTCGTTATAGGTGCTAACTTTAGAACTTACCAACTTAACTCAGACAAAACCCTTTTCGCAACTGACGAAAACGGTGATGAATTCACTATTAAAGAGCACGGCGCGTATGTACAAGGTGCTAAGTCTCTATTCAATGACAAGTTCAGATTAACTGCTTCTGCACGTTATGACAAAAACGAAAACTTCAAAGGACAGTTGTCCCCTAGAGTATCAGGTGTTTATACTGCAGGAACTCACAACTTCAGAGCTTCTTACCAGACTGGTTTCCGTTTGCCGACGACACAAGATCAATACATTGACCTTGTGACTCCTCAAGCAAGATTGATTGGTGGTCTTCCACTTTTCAGAAGTAAGTACAACTTCTCTGGAAACCCAGTATATACCCTTGCTACGGTTACCAACTTCGGTGGAGCAGTTTTGGCGGGTACTCAACCATCTTCGCCAGTATTCCAAGCATCTATTGCACAGGCTACACAATTAGCGATTACTCAGGCTACCTCAATCATCACTCAGCAAGTTCTAGCAGGATTAATTCCTGCTGCTCAGGCACCTGCAGCCATTGCAGCATTGGTACCTACCATCGTTCCTCAGATTGCTGCACAATTGGTACCTGCAAATGCTGCTGCTGCAGCAAAGGACAGGCTAGTACCTTTCAAGCCTAGCGAATTCAAACCTGAAACCGTTAGATCTTATGAATTGGGATACAAAGGTTTGTTTGCAAACAAATTGTTGATTGATGCTTATGCTTACTTCAATAGTTTTGAAAATTTCATTGGTGGCCAGGTATTAGTGCAG
Source organism: uncultured Limnohabitans sp. (assembly GCA_964587015.1). Classification (GTDB taxonomy): domain Bacteria; phylum Bacteroidota; class Bacteroidia; order Cytophagales; family Cyclobacteriaceae; genus Algoriphagus. The sequence goes on along the minus strand of CAZPKI010000102.1, from coordinate 835 downwards.
GATAAGAACTTTGTGGCTACCAGCCCGGCTTCTGCTTTAGGTCTTAACCTATTGAACGCAAACACAAGAAATATCTACTCCATGCCAGTTAATAGAACCGAGATCATCAAATCTTGGGGTTGGGCGTTGGGCGCAGATTACCGTTTGCCTAAAAACTACACCATCGGTGGTAACGTATCGTACAACACCTTACAAAACCTTGAAGAGTTGACAGTCACTGGCTTCCAGCCTTCTTTCAACACTCCTGAGTACAGATATGTGGTGAACTTCGCTAACCGTGAGATTGTGAAGAACCTAGGATTCTCCATGTCTTACAGATGGCAGGGTGAATTTGCTTGGCAGTCTTCTTTCGTAGCTCCTGCGGTATCTTCACAGCAACTTTCTGTGATGCCTGCATTCGGAACTTTCGATGCTCAAATGAGCGTGAAAATGAAAGCGTTGAAGTCTATCTTGAAAATCGGTGGATCTAACCTATTCAATAGCACTGGATACAGACAAGCTTGGGGTAACCCAACTGTAGGTACCATGTACTATGTTAGCTTGACATTTGATGAGTTCTTGAACTAATCAATTCCACTTCTAAAAAAGGGCTGCTCGTAAGAGCAGCCCTTTTTTTTGTACAAAGTACCAAGTACCTGCCTTCGGCAGGCAGGCGAAGTACCATGTAGACTCATTGGGTCGAGAGACGAGATTCGTATGGCTTACGAATTTTCAGTTCTTATGTCAACATTCGGCGTTGGGCGTTCGACATTGAAAAAGTATCTAGTCGTTAGTATGAATTAGCAAGATGAGGAAAGAATTCTAGTCCATACTTTGTACTTCGTACTTGGTACAT
>CAZPKI010000101.1:0-7023 GCA_964587015.1 uncultured Limnohabitans sp. | reverse complement strand
TATGTCTTTTATAAAGCTCAACGATCCGCCGCGGCGGATCCATTTCCGCGATATAGTGATGCAAAGGTAAGGACAAACTCTCAAAAATCAAGTACCTTTGCAAAAAATATCAGAAATGATCTCCCCTTCCCACAAAGCAGGATTTGTCAACATCATCGGAAAACCCAACGTAGGAAAATCTACCTTGATGAACATCCTTGTAGGGGAGCGCCTCTCCATCGTATCCTCCAAAGCACAAACTACCCGCCATCGCATCCTTGGTCTAATCAACACCGACGAGTACCAAATTGTATTTTCTGACACTCCCGGCATGCTGAAGCCAAAGTACGAACTTCACAAAAGCATGATGACCTTTGTCAGACTTTCTCTAGAAGATGCCGACGTCATTGTCTTTGTTACAGACCTATTTGAAACAGACGAGGAAATCGAAGAGGTCATCACCAAAATGAATGCCTCAGGAGTACCCATCTTATTGGTCATCAATAAAATAGATTTAGCAAAAGAAGGGCAGCTGGAGGAAGTGACCGAGTACTGGACTTCCCGAGTGCAAGCAGCTACCGTCATTCCTATTGCAGCACTCGAGCGCTTCAACACCGAACGAATCCTCCAAGAAATTGTAGAACGCCTGCCAGTTCACCCGCCTTTTTACGACAAAGAGGAACTAACAGACCGTCCTGAGCGGTTCTTTGCATCTGAGATCATTCGAGAAAAAATTTTTACCAACTATAAAAAAGAAATTCCCTACAGCACCGAAGTAGGAATTGAAGACTTTCACGAAGAAGAAAAGCTCATCCGAATCAGAGCTACCATATTTGTGGAGCGGGACAGCCAAAAAGGTATTATCATCGGTGATAAAGGAAAAATGCTTAAGAAAGTGGGCACCGAAGCACGCCTCGACCTTGAGAAATTTTTCGGAAAAAAAATCTTCCTCGAAACCTTCGTAAAGGTGGAACAGGATTGGAGAAAAAATAAACTAGTACTAAAAAAATTCGGGTACGACCCCTCTTAAATCATGGCAAATATAGTAGCAATTGTAGGCAGACCCAATGTGGGCAAATCCACCCTGTTCAACCGCCTGGTGGAAGAGCGAAAGGCCATCGAAGACAACATGAGCGGTGTCACCAGAGACCGACACTACGGTCATGCCCAATGGTGTGGCAAATTCTTTTCTGTAATTGATACCGGTGGCTACGTCACTGGATCCGAAGACTTGTATGAAGCAGAAATTCGCAAACAAGTAAAGCTTGCGATCGAAGAAGCAGATGTTATTCTTTTCGTTGTGGATTGCCACGACGGCATGACAGACTTAGATGAGGAATTTGCAAATGAACTACGAGGCAACAAAAAACCGCTTTACGTAGTCGCAAATAAGGCAGACAACCAGGAAAAAGCATTCATGGCCCATGAATTTTATTCCCTAGGCTTGACCGATCTGGAGATTTTTCCAATTGCTGCAGCTAGCGGTAGTGGTACAGGAGAACTATTGGATGCCATTATTACCCATTTTGAGGAAGACGGCATTGAAGATCCAGATGCTGGCATCCCTAAAATATCCATCCTTGGAAGACCCAATGCAGGCAAATCCTCATTCCTCAATGCCCTAATTGGTCAGGAGCGCTCCATTGTGACCGACGAGGCAGGTACTACACGCGATGCAATCCACACCCGATATAAATTTTTTGGACAAGACTTTATCATCACCGATACTGCCGGCATCCGAAAAAAGGCGAAAGTAAAAGAAGACATTGAATTCTATTCAGTCATGCGCTCCTTACGGACTTTGGAAGAATCCGATGTAGTCATCGTCATGCTTGATGCCACTCGAGGCTTGGAAGCCCAAGATGTCAACCTCATCTCCTTAGCAATTAAGAACAATAAGGGGGTTCTCATCATGGTCAACAAGTGGGACTTGATCGAAAAAGACCATAAAACCATGAATAAAATAAAGGATGATATGATGGATCGCCTTGGTGAACACAAATGGATTCCCATAATTTTTACCTCAGTCACCGAAAAACAACGAATTTTTCAAGCAATTGAGCTTGCTGTAAAGGTATATGAAAATAAAACTAGGCGAGTGACTACCTCCAAACTGAACGATATTCTTCTTCAAGACATCGAAAAATATCCGCCGCCAGCATGGAAAGGAAAGTACATCAAAATAAAGTACGTCACCCAACTACCCACTAAAAACCCTGTTTTTGCATTCTTTTGCAATCTTCCACAATACATTAAAGAACCTTACACCCGTTACCTAGAAAATAGATTACGCGAAAACTTTGATTTCGAGGGAGTACCCATAAAAATCGTTTACAAAAACAAATAAAAAAATATTGCCTGCCACTTGCACAATTAAAATTAATACTAGTACATTTGTGTTGTAATTAAGAAAACCATAACAAATGAAAAAGGTATTTGCAATTTTCGCAATCGCTGGTTTGATCGCTACTGCTTCTTGCGGTGGAAAGTCAACTGAAGAGCAAGCTGCTGCTGATTCTATCGCTGCTGCTGCTGCTGCTGATTCTATCGCTGCTGTTGAGGCTGCTGCTGCTCAAGCTGCTGCTGACTCTGCTGCTGCTGCTGCTGCACAAGCTGCTGCAGATTCTGCTGCTGCTGCTCCAGCTAAGTAATCACACCACGCGTGAAAAAATTAAGAGTTCCGATGGATCGGGACTCTTTTTTTGTGCCCTAAAATGTCTTCCCCAGAGCTCCTACGTCTATTTCGCAAGCATATTCCTGAAAGCGCAGTTCCCTATTGTATTCAACTTTGGGAAGAAAGCCCTTTCCATTTTTTGGTTAAAAAGCCTAGAAACACCAAACTAGGAGACTTTCGGTTTCGCAGAGACCAATCCATCCAAACCATCACCCTCAACTTAGACCTCAATCCCTACCAGTTTCTACTGACCTTAATCCATGAGGTCGCCCACCTACGGGCATTTGCTCAACATGGCACTGCCCATGCTCCCCATGGACCTGAATGGAAAGCTAAGTTTAAGCAGCTGCTGGATCCCATCCTTAATGAATCCATCTTTCCTAGAGATATCCTTGTGCCCTTAAAATTGCACATGCGAAATCCCTCCGCAAGCTCTGCTCGAGATCTATTCCTCATGAAAGAGATGAGCAAATACGATGTGGTGGCCCAACAAAAGGCTACTTTTTTTCTGGCTGACTTAGCTACTCACACTAATTTTGAACTTGCAGGTAGAAAATTTATAAAAGGCGAAACAAGGCGTACTCGAATCCTATGCGAGGAACTGGAGACTGGAAAAAAATATTTAGTGTCTAGACTTGCGAAGGTCACCAAGCTCGATTAACCAGTCGCTTCACCTATGTGTTGCTCAGGCTGGGAAAAATCCTTGGGTTGTGGCAAATCTAGAATAGAGTTGATCCCAAAGTAATCCATAAACTTCTGAGAAGTGCCGTAGATCAGCGGCCTTCCAATACCCTCCGATTTGCCTTTGATCTCAATTAGCTCCTTTTCCAATAATTTTTGAAGCGAATAATCGCAGGAAACACCTCGAATCTGCTCCACATCCCCCTTGGTAAGCGGCTGCTTGTATGCAATGATGGACAATGTCTCCAATTGAGCTGTTGAAAGCCGCTTATGAGAATTTTGTCGAAGCAAAATACTAATGCTTGGCTGATAGGCAGGTTTGGTCAAAAATTGATACCCTCCACCCAACTTCTCCAAGGCAAAGGAAAACTCAGGTTCCCCATATTTAGCGCAAAGGTCTGCCAAAGCAAGCTCCACATCCTTTGCTGGCACCACAGCACCAAACATCTCAGATAAACAAGAAACCATCTCATTAACCCCTAGCGGTTCTGGGGCACAAAAAATCAAGGCCTCAATATGGCGATGCAGAAAATCCACCTTACTTCTTGGCTAACTTGGCCTCAATAGAATGCATGGTGTGTGGCACAGCTTTCAGCCTTTCCTTTGAAATTAACTTGCCCGAATCTACACAAACACCATAAGTTCCATTCTTGATCCGGATTAATGCATTTTCCAAATTGATCACAAACTTTTGCTGTCTTGCGGCCAATTGATTCATGCTTTCTCGCTCCAAGGTATCCGCTCCATCTTCCAACAGCTTGGAAGTTGAAGAGGTATGGTCGGTGCCGCTGTCGTTCTTTTTACTTAAGGTCTCTTTCAGGGATTGAAGCTCTTCCTTCGCTAAGGCCAATTTTTGAAGGATGATCTCTTCGAATTCCTTTAGCTCATCCTTGGAATAAGCGGTTTTTTCTTCCTTACTCATACATTTCGTGATTTAAGATTCACTTTTGAGACTACCTTGAAAAATAATCCCCTAAAATACAGCACTCTTTTAGAAAACCAAAACAAAGGGACGATTATCCACCGTTCCTTAAACCATTGAAATTTTCATAAATAGACAAAAGCCTTGGTGAAAACCTCTACAAAGGTGAAGCTACAACCAGTGCCCTCTTCACGACCTTGACCCTGCCACTCAAATCAAACAGTTGTGCAACAAAAATGTAATATCCTGGCAGCACCCTGCTCCCGGTGACATCTGTCCCCGACCAAGAAATGATCCCTGAAGTTCCCAAAATCTGATTCTGCCCAAGCACTCGAACTTCACGTCCTGCAGCCGAATAGATCGTAAATGTACCCATCCAACCATTTTGCTCTAAGGAATAGGTGATACTGACCTGACTAGGCCCACTACTTCCCCCTGGATCAAATACCAAAGGATAAAGGGTAAACAGCTCAGGCCCGAGCTCTAGAGATAGTGCTGTGGAATTTTTCCTTCCCGGTGTAGCATAGTCCTGGCTGCTAGAGGCAGATTGCCAAGTAGAAGGGATATAGGCAGGGAAAACAGGAGATATCCGCTCCAATGAAACTCCCTTGGTAGTGCGGAGCAAAGGATGGTGCCATTCTCCCCGATAAGGAAGGGAATCTACCACCTGCCGTTCAGAAGAAAGAAGCAGTACAAGCCCAGCCCCAATCGGCATGCTGGGAAGGCTGGCCATTTTGAGAAAATTGCCAGCAGCAGACTGCGGATAGGACAAACGGAGTCGCTCCGGGTCGACAGTTAAGGACAAATAGGTCTGTGGGGCCAACTTATCTCCCTCCTTTCCAATAACTCGAAGCTGATAGAGATCTCCAGCATCATTTCGGCTAGCCAGAGCCCAATTCTCTAGGCTTAGGTATTTCGAGCTGGTATTGTGGATTTCTACAAATTTAGGGTCACCTGACCTGGGATCTACCAGCAGTTCATTCAGAATCAAATCCCCCTTACCTGCAGGCTCTGGAAGCACCACCTCCACCTCAAATCCTACCGGATCCCCTACACAACGATTCAGGGAAGTGGCCCTCAAGGTATAGGGCGTACTAGTCTTTGCTGGGCTAGCCAAAGCAATTCCAATCCTTCGGCCTGAGGAAAAAACCCAAGCAGAATCAATCTTCAACGAAGGAGTGATCGAGAAAGGGATTAGGCTAGCCAAGGGAAGAAGAGGTTGATTCAACACCAGCTCCAGCAGGGAAGCACTTCTAAAAAATGAAGAGGTCACCTGTAAAATGCCTAGACCCTGGATTGGGGAGAACTGCGAATTTTGCTTGCCTGGAGTTCCCCGTTTAGGGTCCTTGGAAGGAAGTAAGAATTCAGAAGCCTCGCAGCGGAAATAAGGATCGGGCAACTCAAGGCTGTAGCCACCTTCTGCAAATTCACTCCCTCCCCAAGAACTACTCCGGTATTCTAGCCGATCTATTTCAAAACCTGCTGCAGTACCCAAACGAAGAACTGATCCAGAGTTAGGCAGACTAGGGAAAGTAGGAAGCGGCAATACCGGACCAAATCCCGTGAGAAGGGGGGCTTGGCTAGCCGCACAAATAAGCACAAACTCCCCGGGAGAAATCCAATATTCGGGTAGCGGCGTGGCAGTACTGTTTGATGAAAAAACTAACCCCGACAAGCGCAACTCTTTGGTAGTCGTATTCATCAGCTCTACATATTCCACAAAGGGCAGGTCTTGATCTACTCGTGGAGCCGCCATCACTTCATTGATCACCACCGATTTTGACCGGAGCGCACTAGGGTCTGTATACCTAAACCTAATTAAGGTATCCTTCAGGAAATTACCATTGACATCGGGAAGCTGTTGAAGAAAAAGGGCATAGTCCTTGCCTTCTGCTAGGTCCATCTCCGATCGAAGAAGGACAACAGAATCTTGGAGCAACCGAGCCTCAACAGGATTGCTACCATCGAGCTGATAGGCCAAGTTGAGCCCTGCAAAAACGGGATCCATCCGCTCTGAAAACGCCACTAACACCTCTCGCTTGCCATATCCTTTGACAATGGACACCTTGGGTACCTTCTCATCCACCACCAAGTCTTCCAAACTAAAGTCATCCATGACCCAGCGTGCGGCACTCCCTGTCCCAGAACCAACTGCTATTTCTAGCTGTAGATACAGCTCCTCCAAGCCAGCGACTGCTGCGGGTAACTCAAGCTCAAACCGGCTAAAATTCAGGTTAGCATTTGGAAATTGAGCGGAGTGTCCCAGCAGCATCCGCTCCTGATAATTCCCCTCTAGGCTCGAGGACCAAGAAATATGCACCAAAGCAGGGCGAGTCCCTGTGCCATTTTTTAGGGTTTTGGCCCAAAAAATAACCCGGGGATTACTCATCCCCTTGGGAGACAATCGCACCCATACCTTTCCAGTGAAGGAGCTGATGGGCTGTACCGCCAAGGCAACTGATCCATTGATTCCTCCCGTTGCAAGGCGGAAAACCCGAGTAGCCGTAGCTCTTAGGTCGTTGGCATACCAGCCAGGAAGAAAGGGCTGTGGGTAGGATTGAATCGTAAATGGGGATTGAAATCCCTGCGTTTGAGGTTGAGAATAGGTCGGAAAACCAAAAGCAAACACACAAAATAGGAGCAAAAATGCTGCTCTGCTAAAAAATAGAAACATGGTCGTATAGTTTAAAAAGTAGGTGAATATAAAATAGGTTTATCCGCAATCCAATCAGTTATTCAAAATAACTAGTAAACACTATGGATAAAT
>CAZPKI010000100.1:0-7079 GCA_964587015.1 uncultured Limnohabitans sp. | reverse complement strand
TTTTTCAAGTACCAAGGCACAGGCAATGATTTTGTGATGGTAGACGACCGTCTTGCACACTGGGATCTTGGCAATTTGGGCCTTATCAGAGCCCTTTGTGACCGAAAGTTTGGAATTGGTGCAGACGGCTTGATCCTGATCCGTTCCCATGCGGACTATGATTTTGAGATGATTTATTTCAACGCAGACGGCAGCCAGAGCTTCTGTGGCAATGGAGCCCGATGTGCTGTTGCCTTCGCGGCTTATCTCGAAATCATAGCCAACCATACCCAATTTCTCGCCATCGATGGCCCCCACGAAGCACGAATTGCACGAGGGGAAGTATCCCTGAAGATGGCCAAGGTATCCCGCATTTCCGAAAGTTTGGGCGATGCATTTGTGCACACAGGCTCTCCCCACCACGTGCGCTGGGTGGAGGATTTGGAAGACTATCCCGTCCTGGAGCAGGGGCAACTCCTACGCCACGATCCTTGCTATGCTCCCGGTGGCAGCAATGTCAACTTTGTCGAAAAGGTCAGCGACAACGAGATTTTCGTCCGCACCTTTGAGCGTGGCGTTGAGAACGAAACGCTTTCTTGCGGCACCGGTGTGACGGCTGCTGCGCTCGTTTGCGGAGCACTTACCCAACAAAAAAGTATTCAAATCCGTACCCTTGGGGGGAATTTGCGGGTGACCTTTGAAGGCAATGCCGAAGAGGGATTTGACAACATCTGGCTGATTGGACCGGCTCAGCAGGTCTATGCCGGACAGATCCAGTTGCCCAACTTCTAAAGGTCTTTGTGAATTACAAGCGAGTAAGCAGTATCAATTCTAAAAAAACCGCGTATTTTTAAGTCCCCAAAAAAGGGTACAGACACAATCGTATGCTAGATTTTATTGCAAAAGGATTGGCCAAAATTTTTGGCACCAAATCCGACAGAGATATCAAAGAATTTCTTCCACGGGTAACCGAGACCAACCAGATTTTTGCAGGAATGGCCTCCTTATCTGACGATCAACTTCGAGAGAAAACCCATGCCCTTCGTGCGCGAATCAACGAGCACCTCAAGGCAATTGACGCTAAAATTACCGATACCAGAAGCCAAATAGAGGCTTTGCCTGCGCAAGCAGTACACCAAAAGGACCAGCTTTTCAACCAAATTGATGCCTTAGAAAAGGAGCGCGATACCGAATTGGAAAAGGTCCTGGACGAGGTGATGACCACTGCCTTTGCCATCGTAAAAGAAACAGCCCGAAGATTTAAGGAAGTAGGAAAGTTGGAAGTAACCGCCACCCCCCGAGATCGGGAACTTGCGGCTACCAAACCCAATGTGCAGATACAAGGTGATCAAGCCATTTGGCACAACAAATGGATGGCAGCTGGCACCGAAGTGATCTGGGACATGGTTCACTACGATGTGCAGCTGATCGGCGGCATGGTGCTACACAAAGGAAAAATCTCTGAAATGGGGACTGGGGAAGGAAAAACCCTCGTGTCTACCCTTCCTGCCTTCCTCAATGCCCTGTCTGGGCGAGGCGTACACTTGGTCACTGTCAACGACTACCTGGCCAAGCGTGACTCCGAATGGAATGCACCGCTATTTGAATTTCACGGCCTCTCAGTAGACTGCATCGACAAATACCAGCCCAATTCTCCAGGCCGAAAGCGTGCCTATGGATGCGATATTGTCTACGGAACCAACAATGAATTTGGCTTCGACTACCTCCGTGACAACATGGCGCGAGAGGCGGAAGACTTGGTACAAGGCAAGCACCACTTTGCGATGGTGGATGAGGTGGACTCTGTTTTGATTGACGACGCCCGAACTCCCTTGATCATCTCCGGGCCTGTTCCTCGAGGAGATGTACACGAGTTTGACCAGATGAAGCCCCGCGTGGCGGCCTTGGTAGAAGAACAGCGCAAGTTGGTGCAGGGATTTTTGACCACAGCCAAAAAAGCGATTGCCGATGGCAACGAAAAAGAAGGAGGGCTAGCGCTCTTCAGAGCCTACCGAGGCATTCCCAAGTATAAGCCCGTGATCAAGTACCTCTCTGAACCGGGAATTCGCGTGATTCTTCAGAAAACGGAGAACTTCTACCTTCAAGACAACAAGCGCAACATGCCTGAGGCAGATGAGCCTCTGTTGTTTACCATTGACGAAAAGACGAATGTGATCGATCTGACCGATAGAGGTATCGAGACCATGACCTCCAAGAATGAGGATCCTAACTTCTTTATCCTCCCAGATATTGGAATTGCTTTGAATGACTTGGAAAAAAACAATTCCCTAGACGAGACCGAAAAGTTGGTGCGCAAGGAAGAGGTGATCAAAGATTATGGCGTCAAAGCCCAGCGCATCCATACGGTCAACCAGCTGCTCAAGGCCTACTGCATGTTTGAGCGCGACACGGAGTACATCCTCGTGGATGGAAAGGTGAAGATTGTCGACGAGCAAACGGGTCGTGTGATGGAAGGCAGACGCTACTCTGACGGCCTACACCAGGCGATTGAAGCCAAGGAAAATGTAAAGGTGGAGGATGCTACGCAAACCTATGCGACCATTACCCTGCAAAATTATTTCCGCATGTACCACAAGCTCGCGGGCATGACGGGTACTGCCGAAACAGAGGCAGGGGAATTTTGGGAAATCTACAAATTGGATGTGGTGGTCATCCCTACCAACAGAGGGGTCATCCGTGAAGACCGTGAAGACAAGGTATACAAAACCGTACGCGAGAAGTTTAACGCGGTGACGGACGAAATCAATGAACTGGTAGCTCAAGGCAGACCCGTGCTAGTTGGTACTACCTCGGTAGAAATCTCCGAAGTGCTGAGCCGCATGCTGACCTTGAAAAAAATCAATCACCAGGTTTTGAACGCGAAGCAGCACGCCCGTGAAGCGGAAGTTGTGGCTGAAGCCGGAAAGCCTGGTACCGTGACTATTGCCACCAACATGGCGGGTAGAGGTACAGATATCAAGTTGACCCCAGAATCCCGAAAGGCAGGAGGCTTGGCCATCATCGGTACGGAGCGACACGAATCGCGTCGCGTTGACCGCCAGCTTCGAGGACGATCTGGTCGTCAAGGGGATGTGGGATCCTCCCAGTTTTTTGTTTCCTTGGAAGACAGTTTGATGCGTCTCTTTGGATCGGACCGCATCGCCAAACTCATGGACCGCATGGGCTTGGAAGAAGGGGAAGTGATTCAGCACAGCATGATCACCAAGTCCATCGAGCGTGCACAGAAAAAGGTGGAGGAAAATAACTTCGGAACGCGGAAGCGCCTGCTCGAATACGATGACGTGATGAACTCCCAGCGTGAGGCCGTATACAAGCGAAGAAGAAATGCACTCAAGGGAGATCGCTTGGAGCTAGACATTCTCAATATCCTGTTTGATGTCAGTGAAAACCTCATCGAAATGGGCAAGTCCACCGGGGATGCAGAAAACTTGCGCATGACGGTATTCACGACCCTAGGGGTGGATTTTTCGGTGACGAATGACGACCTCAAATCAAAGGATTCCGCCAAACTCACCCAAGAGTTGTATGCCTTGGCTTTTGATTTTTACCAAAAGAAAAACGCCCAAATCGCACAAACTGCACTTCCAGTATTCAGAAATGTTCAGGAAGAACGAGGCGCTACCGTCAAGGACATTCTAGTGCCGATTACGGATGGAGTCAAGCAAATTGGGGTAGTGTGCAACTTGGAAAAAACGCTGCAAAACAATGGGCAGGAGCTCGTTCGGGCCATTGAAAAGAATGTGTCCTTGGCCATTATTGACCAAAATTGGAAGGAGCACCTTCGTGACATGGATGACCTGAAGCAATCTGTTCAGAATGCGGTGTACGAACAAAAAGATCCGCTCTTGATTTACAAGTTTGAGGGCTTTGAGCTATTCAAACGCTTTGTTGGCAAGCTCAACGAAGACATGACGTCTTTCCTCACCCGTGCCGACCTGCCCAAGCAGGACCCTTCACAGGTACAGCAAGCGCAGCCAAGACGCACTGCCGAACCTAAGTTGCAGACTTCTAAGGAAGAGGTAGGCAATTCACTGAATCCAGGTGCCAACCGTGCTGCCGCCGCCGCGGCTAGTGCAGGTAGACCCGCCCCAGCGCCAGTTACTCCCCGAAAGGTGGATAAGGTGTACGGTAGAAACGATAAGGTGTCGGTACAATACCGAGACGGCAGCACCAAGGTTGATGTCAAATACAAAAGCGTTGAGCAGGACATCGAACAAGGAAATTGTGTAGTCATAGAAAGCTGATAGCCATGAAAAATTTTTGGATCTTAGGAATTGTATTTCTGTTTTGGGCTTGCCAAACTACCTCAGGGCTTCCGCAAGCGGTGGCAGTAGACTATTCTAAGTACCAAGAAAATCTGAACGAAAGACTTCCTGAATTTCCTGATTACAAGCAGGCCTTGCAGGAGGTGACCCCGTCCTTGCCCTCCTCTTCCCAAGCTGTAGATCAAGTGCTTGCGCAACGAATAAGCAAGAATTACGAAAAAGCGAAGACGGAACCTTATTACAGCGGGTTTACGGTGCTCGTGTATTCGGGGGTAGACCGAAACGAAGCCTTTCGAACCAAAGAGACCCTCTCGACCTTATTTCCAGAGCTAATTGCCGAGATGCAATACCAGCAGCCACGCTATTTGATTAAAGTTGGCGGCTATGGGTTTAAAATTGAAGCACAACCTGCGTATCACCAGCTGAAAACCCAGTTTCCGGCAGCACGAATCATCCAAGATCGATTTTTAAGGAAAGAGTACACGCCATCTTCCCCCGCCAATGCTCAAGGACAGAATTAAATCCCTGGCTCAAGCCTACAAGCAGGAGGTCATCGATCTCCGCCGCCACCTCCATAGCCACCCGGAGCTTTCGTTCAAAGAGTTTCAAACGGCAGCCTTTGTAGCAGAAAAGTTGAAAGAGATCGGCATTACCGAGATCGAATCTAAAGCGACTACAGGCTGGTCTGCACTGATCAAGGGGAAAAATCCCGATAAAAAGGTAGTGGCCCTTCGCGCGGACATGGATGCCTTGCCGATTATTGAAGCCAATGAGGTGCCCTACAAATCTCAAAACCCAGGAGTGATGCATGCCTGTGGCCACGATGCGCACACGGCATCTCTCTTGGGAGCAGCAAAAATCTTGAATCAAGTCAGAGACCAATTTGAGGGGACGATCAAACTAATTTTCCAACCTGGAGAAGAAATCATTCCTGGCGGAGCTTCCTTGATGATCAAAGATAAGGTGCTCGAAAATCCCCGTCCCCAGTATATTCTAGGTCAGCATGTGATGCCCATGATTCCTGCTGGCAAGGTGGGCTTTCGTTCGGGCTTGTATATGGCAAGTGCTGATGAGCTGTACCTGACCATCAAAGGAAAAGGAGGGCATGGAGCCATGCCAGAAACGTTCATTGACCCCGTCTTGATTTCTGCGCATTTATTGGTAGCCCTACAGCAAATCGTCAGCCGCGTAGCCAATCCCAAGATTCCTTCTGTCCTTTCCTTTGGACGGGTGGAGGCACTGGGAGCCACCAACATCATTCCCAATGAGGTCAAAATTCAGGGTACGTTCCGCACCTTGGACGAAGCCTGGAGAGCCAAGGCACACGAGAAGATGCGTCAAATCGCCGAAGGAATCGTGGAGGGAATGGGTGGACAACTGGACTTTGAAATCCGGAAGGGCTATCCTTTTCTAAAAAACAATCCTGAATTAACAGCTCGCTCCGTTGACGCTGCCCGTGACTACCTGGGCGCGGAAAATGTCCTTGACTTGGACATCTGGATGGCTGCCGAGGACTTTGCCTATTTCTCTCAGGAGATTGATGGCTGCTTTTACCGCTTGGGAACTCGCAACGAAGCCCGAGGCATCACCTCAGGTGTACATACGCCTACCTTTGACATTGAGGAGGAAGCTTTGGAAATTGGTTCCGGACTTATGGCTTGGCTTGCAGTGTCCGAACTGGCTTCTACCTAACAGACTATTCTACTTCCAATTATGAAAAGAATCTATTCGCTTTCACTCGCCTTTACTTTAGTATTCACCTTGGGTGCTTCTCCAGTCTTTGCTTGGGGACAATTGGGACATTACTTGATTGGATTGATGGCAGAGAAGCAGCTTAAAAAATCCACACTCAAAAAAGTGGAGAGCCTGCTGCATCCAGTTTCGCTAAGCAAAAGTGGTACCTGGATGGATGACATTCGCTCCGACAAAAGCTACGACTACGCGACCACCTGGCATTACCTGAACAGTAAAAATGGGGAGTATGATCCGAGCACTCAGGAAAAAACTGGAGATGCCTACGAGGCCATTAAGCGAATCAAAGCAGAGCTGAAAAAAGGGGGATTGGACCCTAAAACGGAAGCAGAAAAATTAAAGATGCTGATCCACATGGTGGAGGACATTCACCAGCCGCTGCACGTAGGTACGGGTACGGATAAGGGTGGCAACGATGTGCGAATTGAGTTTTTTGGGCAGCCGACCAACCTGCATGCCCTCTGGGATAGCGGCATGATTGATCGCCAAGGCATGAGCTACACCGAATTGGGGGAAGAATTGTACCGTCGCTTGACACCCCAAATGCAAGCTTCCTACCGCGCTGCCACCATGCAGGATTGGTTGAAGGAGGCGGTGAGCTACAGACCTCAGGTGTACAACCTGCCGGAAAATAAAAAGATCAGCTACCCCTACTTGTATCAGAATTTCAGCATTGCGGAAGAGCGTTTGATTGCTGCTAGCGTGCGCCTCGCGCAGATTTTAGAGGAGATTTATCCGTAAAAAACTTTCCTATTTTTTGAATGCTGAGAAAATTGTCTTAAATTCATAGACAATTTTCTTGATTATGTATCCAATTCCTCCCCCCGCAAAAGTCCATCTCGTAGCGGAAGAAATGGCCTCCTATGCCAGGTCTTTACCCCGCTATTCAAAGCAGCAGGCCCTGACTCAAGGGTTGTTGTTGACTGCTTTCTTTGCCGATCGCATGCTGTTGGTGGAGTTGATTCGCAAGGGGATCCCTACCTCGCTTTTTTTGACAATTAAAGAAATGGCTCCTTTTTCAGACGAGGAGTGGTCGGATTTTTTGGACATTTCGCTGAAGTC
>CAZPKI010000099.1:0-7109 GCA_964587015.1 uncultured Limnohabitans sp. | reverse complement strand
GAACCCTTACGAATCACGTCAGGGGAGAAATAGGCCGACTCCAAGAAGATGCTTGTGGTCTGATCGGATACGCCTGAAACAGCTCCTCCAAAGACCCCAGCAATACACATCCCACCCTTGGAATCGCAGATCATTAATTCTTCACCAGAAAGTTTTCGCTCTTTTCCGTCTAGGGTCACGAAGGTGCTCCCTTTCGGAAGTTTGCCTACGCGAATTTTTCCATCTCGGATTTTGGCAGCATCGAATGCATGCAGGGGCTGACCCAAATCATGCAAGATGTAATTGGTGATGTCGACCACATTGTTGATGGGTTCCAAGCCCAAGGAACGGAGGAAATGCTGCAGCCACTGGGGAGAGGGGCCCACTTGGATTCCTGTAAGCACAATTCCCGCATAGCGAGGACAATCGGCAGTTTGGTCTACGACCACCTCGAGGGAAGGGCCAGCTGCTTCCACTTGGATAGCGGGCTCCACCGGTAAGCACAAGGACCTACCCAGTAGGGCTTTCAAGTCCCTTGCAACCCCCAAATGGGAGGCAGCATCTGCGCGGTTGGGCGTCAGGCCAATTTCTAAAATAAGGTCTTGAGTTACTTCAAAGTAAGCAGATGCAGCTGTCCCATTAGGGAGGTCTGTATCCAAAACGATGATACCAGCATGGGAGGTACCGATGCCTATCTCGTCTTCCGCACAAATCATCCCTTCAGATGCTTGGCCTCGGATTTTTGCTTTTTTAATTTCAAAAGGTTCTCCCGTGCTGGGATACAAGGTGGCTCCCACCGTAGCCACTACTACTTTTTGCCCTGCGGCAACATTCGAAGCCCCACAAACAATCTGCGAGGGCTGCTCCTGTCCAATATCGACCGTAGTCAGGCTCAATTTGTCTGCATCTGGATGCTTGACACAGGTAAGTACTTCTCCGATCACCATCCCTTCCAAACCTCCAGGCACAGACACAAAGGGCTCCAGATGCTCCACTTCAAGCCCCGATTGGGTGAGTAGCGCAGCAATCTCTTCTGGGCTTTCTTTCAAAAAAAGGTATTCCTTGAGTCTATTGATAGATATTTTCATAGGGCATTGAATAAGCGAATCTTTCGATTCTAACTAGGCGCGTGAGCAGTCAGTGGGTAAGTTGCAAATTTAAAAGATTTGCCTGAGCGGCGATCATTTATCGTAATTTTTCTCCCCTACTGGAATGGCAATGTCCAAGATATTCTCGCGTGGCGGGAGGGGGCAAGCAAAGTCCGGATTGTAGGCACAGTAGGGATTGAAGGCCAGGTTGAAGTCGATCGTGATGCTATTTTTTCCATCTTGACGTACATTCAGGTAACGCCCTCCACCGTAGGTTTCTTTCCCGGAAGTTTCATCTGCAAAAGCCAAGAAAAAATTGCGCATGTCTGACTCATTTAGTGACTGCATCAAGAGGACTTTGTTGGTTTTTCCTCCCATCTCAAATACTGCAAAGGAATGTTCTAGGTACCGTTCTGTGCTTCCATCTGTCAGGGGAACCTCCCTGATTTTTTTGATTTCAATAGGTAGCAATCTGGCCTTCACCCGGTACACAGGATCGATGGGATAGAAAGTAAGGCTTTGCAATCCCCTTTTTTGTTCCTCCGTCAAGGGAGATTCAACATTAAAGCGGATGTATTTGAACTGCCGCTCCCGTTCAGTCTCGATTTTTTCGATGTAATCCTCGGGGCTTTCTGCAGCGGTAAACATGTAGGTGATCGCCCCCAAGACCACCAGGGATGCGATAATTAGAATAAGTTGACTTGATTTCACGTGCGCTAGTTTAACTGTAGATGAAACACCCCATCGAGGTCCATGGTTTGAGCATTGGGAAAAGAAAGCTCCCCAAGGCTACATGATCCCTTCATCGGCGAAGCTAAAATAACCCTGATCTGTGTAAATCAGATGGTCTAGCAGGAGTATTTCCAACTCTTTCCCAATTTTCTGCAGCCGTTGTGTGAGGCGTTTGTCCGATTCTGAGGGCTGAAGGTTACCACTTGGATGGTTGTGGATCAAAATTAAGGAATGTGCCCCTTGTTCCAAAGCAAATCTAAATACCACTTTGGGGTCTACCACTGACGCAGATATTCCTCCTTGGCTCACGCGCTCCTTTTTTATCAGCCCATTGGTTCGATTCAACAAGAGGAGGTAAACCTGCTCCACCGATTCATCGTGTAGGTCGGGACGCATCAGCTCGTAAATCTGCCTGGACCCGGTGATTTTTAGGAACTTGGGAGGCTCCTGCTCTTTTCTCCTCCTCCCGAGTTCCAAGGCGCTGATGATCGAAATGGCCTTGGCTTCTCCAATTCCCTTGAACTTGCAGAGGTCCGATACAGACATTCTAGCCACAGCTCCCAAGTTGTTGCCGACCGAAGCCAGCAGCATCCGTGCGAGATCTACTGCACTGCAGGCAGCGGTACCCGTGCCGATCAAAATTGCGATCAGCTCCGCATCTGAAAGTGCGGCTTTGCCTTTGAGGAGAAGTTTCTCTCGGGGCCGATCTTCCTCGGCCAACTCAAAAATTCTAATGGAGGGGTAGGTATCCATACGTAGGTTAAAAAGTAATTGGATTATCCGCAATTTTACCTGGTGTTCAAAATCAGACTTAAATCCTGCGAATAATCGTCGACGGCTGACTGTCGACAGTTCACAGCTCACTTAATTGATCCTCAAACCTAATTTTCTTAGCAATCAAGCGGATATGCTAAAGAATTGAAATAAATCTACAGAAAAATGGGCATAAAAAAACCCTGCTTGTAGGCAGGGTTTGATTTTTTAAAAGGGTTGAATTACCCCAAAGCACTTACAACTTTAGCCAATCTTGACTTCTTGTTGTTTGCGTTGTTTTTATGAATGACATTCTTCTTAGCCAGTTTGTCCAACATGGAAGAAACTTTCTTGTACAACTCCATCGCTTCTACTTTATCCGTAGCCGCCTTAAGTCTTTTGATGAAAGTTCTGGTGGTCTTGGCCTGGTATCTGTTTCTCAAACGCTTCACATCGTTGGCGCGAATTCTCTTCAGAGCTGATTTATGATTTGCCATATCTAGTTAATTTTCTAATTCTTGTAGTCGTCCTATTTTGAACGGGAATGCAAAGTTATTGGAAATAATTAATTCTGCCAAAGGAATTTTGAACATTCCTGAAGTAAGTGACTCTTGATGCATCAAAAATTTGCGAGCTGGAGCCTGAAACAAGCTAAAAAAGTGCTTTAAAGCCGATTTATTCATGAATTTCCTGTAGATTGAATCATGAATTTTTTAATTATTCCTTTTTTGATCTTTCCATTTTTTCAAGTTCCAATTCCTTTCTGGGGCTTTTATGGACATGTTTTACTCAATCGCCAAGCGGTGTTTTCACTTCCACCCGAGATGCTGCACCTCTACAAGCAGGAACTCCGGTTTGTCTCTGAAAAAGCGGTGAACCCAGATCGAAGGCGCTATGCGGTAAAAGGAGAGGCAGAAAAACACTACATCGACCTGGATCACTATGGGGATAGTGCCTTATACAAGCTTCCAAAATACTGGGCGCAGGCCATCGAAAAATTTCCAGAAGACTCCTTGCGAGCGCACGGTATCGGTCCCTGGTCAGCCTACCTTACGTTTTACAGCCTAACCAAGGCCTTTGCTGCGCAAGACAAAACAGCCATTTTACGCCTATCCGCAGACCTCGGTCACTACCTCGGGGACTTGAATGTCCCTTTGCACACCACCAAAAACTACAATGGTCAGTTGACCGGGCAGGCAGGCATCCATGGGTTCTGGGAAAGTAGAGTACCCGAGCTGCTGGCAAAAAATTACACCTTTTGGGTTGGCAAGGCAGCCTATGTGCCCGACCCTCAGCAGGCGCTTTGGGAATCCGTGGCACAGGCCCATTCGCAGGTAGACTCGGTTTTGCGAATCGAAAAAATCCTCAGCCTGCAGTTTCCAGTCGATCAAAAATACAGTTACGAGGAGCGGAATGGACAGACCGTGCGGGTGTATTCCCGAGAATTTACCATCGCCTATGCCCTCGCCCTAGATGGGCAGGTGGAACGGCAGATGAAGCGCTCCATCAAGATGATTGCTGATTTTTGGTACACCGCCTGGGTCAATGCCGGGCAGCCGGATTTGGGTAAGCTGCCTAATGCTCTAGAAGCACCGCAAGATTCCCTTCGCCCCAACTCAAAAATCCGAACTCGAACGCACGACAATTAGAAGATTAGGAATGGAGGTATCTCGTTATTGCAGCCCCCAAACGGGAAAAGGTATCCTTAAATACGGCTTCATTTTCTTCCAACAAGGTTACTCGGAAGCCCCTCAAGTCGGAACAAAAGGAAGAAATCGGCACCACACAAATCCGCTCTGAGGCCAGCAAATAATATACAAATCGCTTGTCTAGGGGCATTTCCGGATCATTCAACCAGGAGTCCACCAACTGTTGCAAGCGCTCATCTTCAATGGGGAGGCTTTGGCGGGTCGTGAGCAATTGCTCATCAAAAACAATCGTATTGTAAAATGCTCCTTGGGTAGGATTGAACTTAATTCCTTCAATTTTTCCCAAAATTTCCCGCATCCACTCGCTTCTTTCCCCGATTTGCGCATTGGCTTGCTCGCGATAGGCGGGGTATGCCGGATGATTCCTAATTCTCGGAATGGCTAATTGAGGTAAAATCGTGGAGCAAACCTCAATCATTTTGGCATTTTCGAGGGTTTGGCATAGTTTGGAAAACTCTTGGGAGGCTTCGCGATTGTAAAATTCCATCCAACCACAGCGTGCCCCAGGCCAAGGAAATTCTTTGGAAATTCCTTTGAGCGAGATAGCTGGATGATCGCCAATCACCTCGGCAAGCGCTACTGCCTTGATGCCGTTGTAGGTGATGTTGTGGTAGATCTCATCGGCAATCAGCAGCAGGTTAAATTCCTTGGCAAGCTTTACAAAGTTTTCCAAAACCTCCTTGGGATACACCATCCCCGTTGGATTATCTGGGTTGATAATCAGAATACCCACTATGGAGGGATTGTATTTTACCTTGAGGTACAAATCCTCCATATCAGGAAGCCATTGGTTGTCCGGATCTAGGCGGTAGGTTATGGGAGCAGTATTCGCATGGGCGGCTTCAGCCGAGCTATGGGTAGAGTAGGCTGGAGAAGGACCAATTATTCGGGCGGTGGGGACTAAATATTGATACAACTTGGCAATTGCATCCCCCAAGCCATTGAAAAATAGAATGTCCTCCGCCGTCAGCTGCGCCCCTCCTAGTTCGTTGTTGAGGTTTGCCAAAAATTTCCGGGTATCCAATACTCCTTTGGAGTCTGCATAGCCGTAGGTTTTGTCTTCCTGAAGTAAATCGGCCACAATCCCCTTCATCCAATCTGGAAGCCGGTTGCTCTTTTGAATCGGATCGCCAATATTTTCCCAGGTCATGGGATAGCCGAGCGCTTCGATTTGTCGGGCTTTTTTTACGATGCCCCGAATCTCGTAATTCAATTCTTCTGCTCCGGGTCTGAGGAGTAATTGTCGCATAGGTCAATCAATAGGTCTGGAAAAATTCCAAGACAATTTAAGGAAAACCCAATTCAAAAATTGGATTAACCAAAAATCTGAACCCTCTAAATTCCTTACTCAGAAATCTCCAACTTAAAAAAGCTTGTATTTGTAATACACGAAAGCTTGTATTACAAATACAAGCTTTTATATTTGTATGATTTACAACCAGTTGAATGATACCCATAGACCTTCTTGCCCAAGTAATCGAGGAGCAAAACGAGAATTTTCTACAAAAGCAGCTTATCTCCAGGGAAATGGCTATCCCCATACCAACCAATCAAATCTTGGTTGTAAGTGGCGTGCGGCGCTGTGGCAAGAGTGTATTGATCCGAAAAACCTTGCCTGTAGATGCACCAGGGCTCTACCTAAATTTTGAAGATCCAAGGCTGGTAGATTTTGAAGCAGCAGATTTTCCCAAGCTCGCGCAGTTGCGCGATGAAATGGGTAAAACATCCATCCTCCTAGATGAAGTTCAGACGGTGGTAGGCTGGGAAATATTTGCCCGCTCTCTCCACGAAAAAGGGGAGAAACTCTACATCACGGGTTCGAATGCGAGCATGCTTAGTCGAGAATTGGGCACAAGGCTCACAGGGCGATACAAGCAAGTGGAACTTTTCCCTTTCAGCTACACCGAATTTTTGCTGTTTAAGCAGCTGCCTGCTGGTGAGGAAAGCTTTGAAACTTATTTTCAATCGGGAGGTTTTCCGGAGTTTTTGCAAAATCAGGATCCAGACTACCTGCGAACACTCCTCCGAGACATCCTCACGCGAGACGTGGCCGTACGTAGAAACATCAGCAATGAAACAGCCCTCATCCGGCTAGGCGTATTCCTATCTTCCAACGTCGCCAAGCCCTTCAGCTATTCTCGAATCGGGAGTTTGCTGGAGATCAAATCCGTACGTACGGTCATCGACTACTGCGATTACCTGGCCGAAAGCTACCTCTTTGACCTTATCCCCATGTACTCGCCTTCGATACGCAAGCAGCTGGCCAATCCCAAAAAGGCCTTCTGTGTAGACCCAGCCTTGGCATCCGCCAATTCCCTCTCCTTCAGCAAGGACCTGGGAAGAAAGTTGGAAAACTATGTCTACCTCCACCTGCGGAGATCATTCCAAGAAATCCAGTATTTCCAGTCCAAGGATTCCGAATGTGGCTTTGTGGTCAAGTGGAACGAGGACATCATCGGTGCGGTGCAGGTTTGCTGGGAACTCAACAGCGATACGCTAGCGCGAGAAATCACCGGATTAAAAAATGCGCTGGCAGAGACGAATGCGCCAAAAGGAGTCTTATTGACTTGGAATCAGGAGGATGTGCTGGATGGACTAGACGTACTGCCGGCTTGGAAGTGGATGTTGAAGCCTGCAACGGAGTATTTTAGTTTGGATTAGCCCTTTCTCCGTTGGCGGACTGCCTCCACCACAAAGGCAATTGCTCCCCAAACAAGAATGCATGCAAAAAACCAAGAGGGAACAGGAAAAAGATTCAAGTATTTCGCCAATCCCAACAGTAGAATCAGCCCGAAAGGCAAGCCATAAAGACGATCAATTGGTTTTTTGGTCATTTCACTCTCACATG
>CAZPKI010000098.1:0-7181 GCA_964587015.1 uncultured Limnohabitans sp. | reverse complement strand
CAGAAATACATCATGCTCGCTGTCAATAACTGGGAGGAAGAGTACCACAACATCTCCTTGGGCGGCTTGACTTGCGATAGCATGGACTATTACAATTCAGAAGCGCACCAATTCAATATCTATTTGCCTAAAATTGAAGAGAAGAGGAAGCAATACATTGGCTTTTTCCATACGGGCGCCTACCAAGAATCCTTAGGTGGTTACGGGGGAATACAGCATTGCTTAATCCCAGCACCCAAACACGTGCTAATCGATCGAGATGAATCGGGCGAAGTTCGACACTGGCTGTTTGCTGAGGATCAGAAAGAGGAAAATATGTTGAAGATCTTAGGGTACTAAAAAAAAAAGACCGCTTCGGCGGTCTTTTTTTTGTCCTTATTTTGCTGATTCCTTGATTGGAAAGAGAATGGATGCCGCTACGGATAAAATCAATATCCCACCCACCACGGAGAGTGAAAGAGGTGAAGAGATGTGGTAGAATGGAGCAATAATCATTTTGAAGCCAATAAAGGCCAAGATGATGGCTAGGCCAAACTTCAATCTGCTAAACATGTGAATGAAATTAGCCAAAAGAAAATACAAGGAACGTAAGCCGAGAATTGCAAAAATGTTGGATGTATAGAGGATGAAGGGATCATTCGGCGCAATGGCAAAAATGGCCGGGATAGAATCCACTGCAAAAATTAAGTCAGTAAACTCGATTACAGCGACAACAACTAGGAGTGGTGTTGCCATTTTTACTCCATTTTCGATGGTGAAAAATTTTCCTCCGTTGTATTCTTTACTTACCTTAAATAGTTTGTGAATTAGCTGAGCACCAGGGCTTTTGCTAAAATCTTTTTCGTGGTCGTCTTTGTCATCTGCAAACCAGGATTTGATCCCTGCATAGACAAGGAAGAATCCGAAAATGGTCAGCACAGCATTGATTTTTACTTCCTGACCAAATAGGTTCATTTCTGGTAAAAATGTCAAGTTAATGAGTCCTACTCCTGCAAAAATAAAGATCGCCCGCATGAGTAAAGCGCCAATGATTCCCCAAAAAAGCACTTTGTGGTGTAGTTCCCTAGGTACATTGAAATAGCCAAATACAAGAATGAATACGAATAAATTATCTACCGATAGTGCTTTTTCAATCCAATAGGCTGCTTGATATTGAGAGAATTTTTCTAATCCTGAGGCTTCAGCGGTGACGATGTAAATAAAAATACTAAAAATCATGGAGAGAGCTATCCAGACTATTGACCAGATTGCTGCCTCCTGATTCGATATGACGTGATTTTTTTTATTAAAGATACCCAAATCGAGTAGTAGCATAAAAATCACGACTACGGTAAATCCGATAATGATGCCAGGATGGTCAATTAAATTATCTGGTTGACCGATTAAATTCTCCATAATAGGGGATAGGTAAAGCGTTTTTGTGAGTGTAAAAATACTTTTTTTAGTCTAGCCGCATCAGTTAAATGAAAGCGGAGCTAAACTTTTATTTTAAGTTCTTTTCAAAATAGGCTATGGTTTGAATCAGCCCATCTTTTAAGGATACGTTTGGAGTCCAATAAAGTTTATTTTTCGCCAAATCTACTAAAGGTTGTCTCCGTAGGGGGTCGTCCGCAGTAGCTGGTAAAAAAGTAAGCTGACTTTTGCTGCCTGTCAAGTCGAGGATCAAGCTAGCCAAGTCTAAAATGGTGCATTCTGATGGATTGCCCACATTGATTGGGCCTGTGAGCGTACCTGGGCTATTCATTAGTCGCCACATCGCATCAACGGTATCGTCAACGTAACAAAAGGAGCGCGTTTGTTTGCCATCGCCAACTACCGTAAGTGCTTCCCCTTGCAATGCTTGTAAGATTAAATTGGACACTACCCGTCCATCTATGGCACTCATGCGCGGGCCATAGGTATTAAAAATACGCATGACTTTTATTTCCACTTGGTGCTGCCGATGGTAATCAAAAAACAAGGTTTCTGCCCCTCTTTTTCCCTCGTCATAGCAGGCTCGAGGACCTATTGGATTTACATTGCCATGATAGGTTTCTGGCTGAGGGTGAACCTCCGGGTTTCCATATACTTCTGAGGTAGAAGCTTGAAAAATCTTTGCTCCTGTTTTTTTAGCGAGCTCAAGTAGGTTTAGTGCTCCTAAAATGGAGGT
This sequence comes from uncultured Limnohabitans sp., assembly GCA_964587015.1. Lineage (GTDB taxonomy): Bacteria > Bacteroidota > Bacteroidia > Cytophagales > Cyclobacteriaceae > Algoriphagus. The sequence goes on along the minus strand of CAZPKI010000098.1, from coordinate 5,032 downwards.
TTTAAAAGTTTCTATCGGGAAACTTTGGTACAAGCGGGGGGAGGCAGGGCATGCCAAATTGTAAATTTCGTCAACCGATACCTGAATCGGGCTCGTTACATCCTGTACGAGTAACTCAAAGTTGGGCAGTGGAATTAGGTGTGCGATGTTTCTTTTATGGCCTGAAAAAAAATTATCCAAGCAGATGACCTGATTTCCTTCGGCCACTAGCTTATCGCAAAGGTGACTCCCCAAAAATCCTGCTCCACCAGTGACTAAAATTTTTTTCATTTTTAATTCGATTCCACTACAAATACCCCTAAGCTTTTACGTAACGATTTAGAAAGCCTGAATTCAAAAGATCTGCTTCTCAATTCCAATTCAAAGTTAAGTTAAAACCACTCGGTTTTCATGGCTAAGCTTGGATAGCTTGTGGATGCAAACCGTTCCAACAATCCTTTGAGCTTTACAAGCTCGTATTCCATGGTGTAACGTGCAGTTTCAATTTTCCCTAAATGGAAATCCTGTTCCATAGTTCCCAAATCCAAGGCCCGCTGTGCCGTTATAGCTTGCTTGAGCCACATCCAACCCATGCAGAGAATTCCAGCACCTTCCAAAAAGAGGGTAGCATCTGCTAAGAAGTAGTCAGGACCTTGATTTCGTTTGAACAATATTTGTGCGGCTCCCTCTGTAAATCTCTTGCAATATTTTTCAAAAGCATGTGTCAGGTCAGCTAGGTCCGGTAGATTTTTTGCTTCTCGAATGGTTGTTTCCAGTTCTTTTTGAAGCATTTTCCAACCCAATCCTTCATGGAGGAGCAATTTTCTTCCCAACAAGTCAAGTCCATGAATGCCGGTGGTACCTTCGTGAATGGGATGGATTCGGGCTTCCCGGTAGTATTGCTCGACGGGAAAATCAGTGGTGTAACCGGCTCCTCCAAGGACCTGAATAGCCATGGAGGTACTTTGAAGCCCCATTTCGGATGGATAGCTTTTGGCGATTGGGATCAATAGATTCAACAATGCTTCTAGTTCTCCTTTTTTAAGCGGATCAGTTTCCTGTGAAAGTTTATCGCCAAGAAGTCCACAAAACACAAGTAAGGATAAAGAACCTTCAGTGATACTTTTTTGGACTAAAAGCATGCGTTTGACATCTGCATGTTGGATGATGGGTACTTGAGGTCGGTTGGGCTCCCGATCGGTGAGGCTTCTCCCTTGAGGACGAACTTTGGCATAGTCCAAGGATGCATGAAATGCCGCTGTAGCAATGGCTGTGGCATTCATCCCTATTCCTAATCTCGCCTCATTCATCATCTGGAACATGTATTTGAGGCCTTGGTGCGCTTCACCTACCAGGTACCCTTCACAGGCAGACTCAGTTCCCATCATCAAGTGTACAATGGGTGCACCCTTGTATCCCATTTTGTGGTAGATGCCTTGGGTAAGCACATCATTTGAGGTTCCGTCTATGCGTATTTTGGGTACCACAAATAAAGAGATGCCCTTGGTGCCTGCTGGAGCTCCTTGTATTCGGGCAAGCATCAAATGGATGATGTTGTCACAGGCATCGTGATCGCCTGCAGAGATGTAGATTTTTTGCCCACTGATCGAATAAACTCCTTCTTTAGCGGTAGGAACTGCCAGGGTAGACAAATCAGACAGGGAGCTGCCAGCATCCGGTTCGGTGAGCGCCATGGTTCCTTGCCATTCCCCGCTATACATTTTAGGAGTGAACCTGTCACGAAGTTCCGTGGATCCGAAGGTTCGAATCAAATTTGCAGCTCCTGTAGTCAGAAAAGGAAAAACACTTGCAGAGTAATTCGCTGCCTGCAAAATAAATCCAGCAGAAAGGTGGATCGTCCAAGGCAGTTGTTGTCCTCCCTCTTCGTAGGGGAAGATGGCATTGATCCATCCATCAGCACCAAATTGTCGGATGATTTCACGCATCTTGGGATGAACCTTGACGACTCCATTTTCCAGTTGGGGTTCATTTCGGTCCATTTCCTTGAAAATAGGATACAAGGACTTCTCTGCAATCTGCTCTGCTGCATCCAGAACTAAGGCAAATGTCTCTTTGGAATGATCTGAAAAATAGGGATACTGGGTGAGCTCCAGGCAGTTTTGATTTTCAAAAAGCTGAAAATGGAGGTCTCTCTTTGAATAGAAGGTAGCCATGATTTATTCTTTGGAACCCAAATAACGGATTATTTTTGCTGGATTACCTCCAATTACTCAATCTGCGGGGAAAGTTCCTTATTTTTTATTGGACACCCAAACCAACGCTTCTTCCACTCCTCGGAGTTCGGCAAGGCCTTTCAGTCTTCCAATGGCTGTGTAGCCTGGATTTGCTGTTTTCTTGTGTAAGTCATCCAAAAGCTGGTGTCCATGATCTGGCCGCATGGGAATTCGCTTTTTCCGTTTTTCCTGCCAGATTAAAACTTCCTGAATTACTGAGACCATGTCTACATTACCGTCCAGGTGGTTGTCTTCGTAGAAATTTCCTTCGGCATCTCTTCGGGTGCTTCGCAAATGGAGAAAATGGATTCGCTCTCCAAACTCCCGAACCATTGCTGGTAGATTGTTGTCTTCTCGTACCCCATAGCTTCCCGTGCAGAAGGTTAGGCCATTGTGTATACTTGGAGTTTGGCTGAGAATTCGTCTGGCATCTGCCGCTGTGCTCACTACGCGTGGCAATCCATACAAGGAAAAGGGTGGATCGTCTGGATGGATGCAAAGAAAGCATCCTACTTCTTCTGCTACTGGGGTGATGGCATCTAAAAATAGGCGCAGGTGTTCTGCAAGCTTGTTTGCATCGATTCCAGAATACGTTTTGAGCATTTCGCGAAATTCCACCAAAGTATACCCAATTTCTGAGCCTGGAAGGCCCTTGAGGATATTATCCAAAATGAGCTGTTTGGATTCTGGGCTAAGATTCTGGTAGTAGGTTTCGGTAGCAGCAATTTCTTCTGGACTGTATTCTTGTCGCGCTTCAGGTCGTTGCAAGATGAATAGGTCAAAGGCAATCACCGCTTTTTTCTCATAAAGTAAGGCTTTGGCACCGTTCGGGAGCAGGTATTCTAGGTTGGTACGCGTCCAATCCAAAATCGGCATAAAGTTGTAACAAACGGTATACACCCCCTCAGCAGCCAGGTTTCGTAGGGTTTGCTTGTAATTTTCGATTAGTTGGAGATAGTTTCCAGACCTTGTCTTTATCTGTTCATGAACAGGTACGGATTCTACTACAGACCAGGTAAGGCCAGCTGCCTCAATTGTCTTTTTTCGAATACTAATTTCTGCTCTAGACCAAATTTCTCCATTGGGAATATGGTGTAGCGCTGTGACGATACCAGTTGCTCCAGACTGTCGGATATCTTGAAGACTTACGGGGTCCTTTGGACCGTACCAGCGCATGGTTTGTTCCATTTTATAGGTCATACGTAATTTTTTATAGCGTTAAACTAATATATGAAGTTAAATCAGGTGGTTAGACGCCAGAATAGGCGCTAAAGCCTCCATCAACCGCGACTACGGTGCCTGTGACAAAGGCTGAGGCATCACTACACAACCAATGTAAGGTGCCCAATATATCCTCGGGCCGTCCAAACCGGTTCATGGGTGTATGGCTGATGATTTGGTTTCCACGTTGCGTGAGACTTCCATCTACCTCGGTAAGAAGGGTTCTGTTTTGTTCAGTGAGGAAAAATCCTGGGGCCAAGGCATTTACACGGTAGCTGGGTCCGTGTTTGGTAGCAAGCTCTACTGCCAGCCACTTGGTTAAGTTGTCGATTGCAGCTTTTGCAGAAGCATAGCCCATCACACGTGTCATGGGTCGAGTGGCTGCCATTGAACTGATATTTAAAATAGTTCCTTTGTCAGATTTGAGTAGTAAGGGTAGAAAGGCTTTTATGGGTAGCACTGTGCCTAGGTAATTTAAGTCCATTACCTGCTTAAGAGCATTGGTGTCTAATTCCAATAAATTTTGGTCAGGTCGAATGACTGCTCCTGGCAAATTACCCCCAGCGGCATTGATTAAAACGTCAATGGAACCGTGTATCGATTGGATGGAGGAGGCAACTTTTTGTAGGTCTTCTTCTAGGGTGACATCTCCATAATACGAATACGCGCTGCCTCCTTGTCCAAGGATTTGATTCCTTAAATCATCTACTTTTTGGGCTGTTCTACCTAGAATTAATACTTCCGCACCTTCTTGCGCCAAATAAATGGCCATGGCTTTTCCCAATACACCGGTTGCTCCAGAAAACAATATTTTTTTGCCAGCAAGGGAAAAAAAAGTAGATTCTTTCATACGAATAGGAGTTGGTTGTTAGAGGTGTTTGAAATTGGAGGGACTGAAGTCGAAGTAATTCTTCGCATTGTGGTAACAAATGTCTTGAATAATTTTCCCAAGCCATTGTTCATCCCATGGCAATTCACCGTTTTCAACATCTTGACCAAAAAGGTTGCACAAGATTCTGCGAAAATATTCGTGTCTTGGAAAGGATAGGAAGCTTCTGGAGTCCGTGAGCATTCCGATGAAGCAACTCAAGAGACCTAGATTTGAAAGGGCGTTGAGCTGGTTTTCCATTCCATTTTTCTGATCGAGGTACCACCAGCCAGACCCATACTGCATTTTCCCTTTTACAGATCCATCGTTGAAGTTGCCGATCATTGAAGCAAATACTTCATTGTCTCTGGGATTGAGATTGTAGATGACTGTTTTGGTCAGCTGGTCTGATTTATCTAGTTCATTGAAGAATGCTGCCAAAGAGGAGGCTTGGTCAAAATCTCCAATGGAATCAAATCCAGTATCGGGTCCCAGTACTCTTTCCATACGTTCGTTTGTATTTCGAAGTGCACCTAAGTGGAATTGCTGAACCCATCCTTTGGCATGATAAAGTTTGCAAAGGGCTTTAAGGGTGTGGTATTTGAAAGTAATTATTTCCTGTTCCGTGGGTTCAATTCCTTCGAGTACTTTTTTAAGGATCTGATCTGGAGAAAAGGAAGTGTTTTTGGAAAAATACATATTTTCCAAGCCATGGTCAGAAAGGCGGCAG
>CAZPKI010000097.1:0-7250 GCA_964587015.1 uncultured Limnohabitans sp. | reverse complement strand
CGTTGCATGCTGACGAAAAATTTCTCTCTGCCCCACTCTCGTGGAAAAAGAAACCGTCCCTCTTCGGAAATATAAAGAAAATTGGCCGTCAATTCGCTATTCTCCCACTCTAGACCTGTTCTCAAACCCATGCCGTGCGTCTTTTCATTGGGTAAGGTATACGCTTTGGCAGGGTCTACATTGCCACCATTGCCTACTGCTTGCTGGTAAAATCCCTGTACTCCATACAGCAAACGCTTGTCAGCATCTACCTGGATATTCCCCTTCAGCTCAGTAAAGTTGGTTGCAAAAATTCCTTCCGCCACATAATTCCAGGATTGGGCAGCTATACTTCCTTCCTGGTATTCGACTCCGAGTACACCAATCCCTTTAGAGGAAATATGATGTTTGTAGCTTTCCGAAGACCCATCTGGGTTTCTACCTGTGCTATAAAATCCCAATGACTCCCCCGCTGTAAGCCATTCCAATGAACCCCTAGATATCAAATGAGAAAACCAGGCAGCAGATAATCTAAAGCGGGTAGCGGAATAGGCACCAGAAAAGCCACTAAATAAATTAGGGCGAAGCCTATTATCGGAAGCATTCAATAAAGGACTTTCGAAGTGATGTCTTCCAAACCAAGCGGAGAATTTCTCGTCTTCGTAGGAGATAAAAAGCTCTTCTAGCCGGTCCATGTCCTTCTCATTGTTTGGGTGATGTAGATCAAAAAGGGTAAGCTCGTATCGATTTCCAAGACCCGTCTTAGGATCGGCAACAGTTAAATTTCTTTCCAGATGCCTGAAAACAAAGAACCCACTAAAGCCTACACCGAGACCTTTCCAACGGGGAGAAAAATAACCCAAACCTGCCCCAGTACCCCAAGCGGAGTAGTCCAACAAGCCATCGGCATTGTTGGTATGCATGAAATAGGAACGTAAGTGGAATTCAAACTTGCCTGTATTCAAGATCTTACCAAACATCTCACTGCTGTCGGCCAGGTGTACCTCGGCATGCTCCTCGTGCTGCGCATGCACAGCAAAAGAAAACGAAAGTATAAAACAGGTAGCTATAAAAGCCTTATACCACATAGACACAAATCTCTCCATTAGTTTCTACTTAATCCTGTGACTAAAATCACATCCTAACTTCGTTAAACTAAAAAATGGCAGGTCGATGACCTGCCATTTTTAGCATTAACCTGGATCAGAACCCTTAAAGTAAAGTACTTGGACAAACGAAGGCTGAAACCTCGATTTTCTCAGACTCCTTGATCGCCTTGAATCCTCCAGCAATGTCAATAAGGTTGTCATAGCCTCGTGCTCTTAAGATAGAACTGAAGATCATGGAACGGTAGCCACCCGCACAGTGCACATAGTAAGTTTTGTTCTTGTCTACTTTCAACATGCTGTCATTGATGTAATCAAGTGGCGCGTTTTCAGCTTCCAAGACGTGCTCAGATAGGTATTCAGAGTTTTTACGTACGTCAAGCACATGAACCCCCGGATTTCCCGCTTTAATTTTGGTAAACTCTTCTACAGTAATTGAGGTGATACTATCTACTTCCTGACCGGAATTTTTCCAAGCTGCAAATCCTCCAGCCAAGTAGCCGATGGAATAATCATAGCCCACACGAGCCAATCGAGTGATCACTTCTTCTTCTCGACCTTCCTCTGCAATAACTAGTATCTCTTGCTTCAAGTCAGGAATCATCGCTCCTACCCATACTGCAAAGCTTCCGTCGATGCCGATGTTGATGGAATTTGGCACAAAGCCTTTGGCAAACACCTGGGCATCACGCGTATCCAAGATCAAGGCGGAAGTCTCGTTGGCAGCAGCTTCAAATTCGGCTGGAGTCAAAGGACGAATACCACGCTCCAATACTTCGTCAATACTATCGTAACCCTGAATGTTCATCATCACGTTTTGTGGGAAGTAGGCAGGTGGAGGAGTTAGACCATGCAAAACCTCTTTAATAAAGGCTTCCTTGGTCATGTCCTGAAGTGCATAATTTACCTTCTTCTGGTTGCCCAGCGTATCGGAAGTTTCCTTGCTCATGTTTTTGCCGCAGGCAGAACCAGCACCGTGTGCCGGGTAAACTATCAAATCATCCCCGAGTGGCATCAACTTGTTTCTCAACGAATCATACAGGTGACCAGCAAGGATGTCTTGCGTCAAGTTCTTAACTACCTTTTGTGCCAAGTCAGGACGTCCAACATCGCCAATAAATAGGGTGTCTCCTGTAAAAATCGCTTCTTCCTTGCCTTCTTCGTTGGTAAGCAGGTAGCACACCGATTCCATAGTATGCCCTGGAGTGTGAATTACTCGAATGCTTGTTTTACCCAAGGTAAATACCTGGTTGTCCTCCGCCACGATGGCATCAAAGCCTAGCGCCATTTCCGTAGGACCGTATACAATTTTTGCACCGGTCTTTGCTGCCAAGTCCTGATGACCAGAGACAAAATCGGCGTGGAAGTGAGTTTCAAATACGTATTTGATTTTCGCATTGCGACGTGCTGCCTTTTCGATATAGGGCCGTACTTCGCGAAGTGGATCGATGATAGCGGCCTCGCCGTCTGATTCAATGTAGTAGGCACCCTGTGCCAAACATCCAGTGTAGATTTGTTCGATTTTCATAGGACTGTATTTATTTATTATGTTTCGTTTTTTTAGATAGGCAAACTTACTGCGGTAGGCTAGCCCCGTACATGACTTTTGTCACCGAAGCTTAGGCAGTGGTGAGGAGTTGATTTTCTACTACCTTTACCAGCTGCTGTGCAGGTACCACGCCGGATTGTCTCCATACCACCTGTCCTTTTTGGAAAAGCAGTAGCGTGGGTACGCTACGAACTTGAAATTTGCTCGCCGCAAGTGGGTTACGGTCTACGTCCACTTTTAGAATCTTGACTTTTGCTCCAAGCTGCTTGGATGTATCCTCTAGGATAGGTTGCATCATTTTGCATGGACCACACCATTCGGCAAAGAAGTCAACCAATACCGGGGTATCTCCATCGATTAGCTCTTGAAATGTTTTGGACTTTGGAAGCATGTTGGTTTAGTTTTCAAATTACCCCACAAATCTACCACCTGCTCTCCCCTATTCACGGTAATCTTTGTCACATGAGGAGCTAGGCTCCATTTAGAAAGGTTAAAAATTTCAAAAATTCTCGAGTTGGTCTAAAATTTCATAGTTTCGTAGCTCTAATTGAACGAATTAATGCTCACTTACAAGCAAATCAACAACCTCAGCGGTTGGCTTATTTTTGCCATCTCTACGCTCGTATACATTCTTACTGTCGAGCAGACAGCTAGTTTTTGGGATCCAGGGGAATTCATTGCCGTTTCCTACAAACTGCAAGTTCCCCATCCTCCTGGGGCACCCTTCATGTTGTTGGTGTACCGCATGTTTGGATTCTTAGCGATGGGAGACCCCTTGCAGGTGGCCTATTGGATGAATATTGGGAGTGCCCTCTTCGCTGGCTTCACCATCCTTTTCCTATTCTGGTCCATCACTTTGATGGGTAAGCGCCTCTTTTCGGTAGTCGAAGGGGAAGAAACAAAAGGACAAACCATCTCCTTGATGGGTGCTGGTATGGTGGGAGCTTTGGTGTACACCTTTTCAGATAGCTTTTGGTTTTCAGCAGTAGAGGCTGAAGTTTATGCCATGTCTTCTTTCTTCACCGCCATTGTGATTTGGGCGTTTTTGAAGTGGGATGTGATCAAAGATCCCAAAGAAGAAAACAGATGGATGGTATTTATCGCCTATCTAATAGGTCTCTCCATTGGGGTTCACTTGCTCAACTTGGTGACCCTTCCTGCACTTGCATTGATTTATTACTTCAAGAAGTATCCAAACCCAAGTTTAAAAGGAGCCTTTTTTGCCATGTTCTTGGGTGGAATCGCCCTAATCATCATCAATAACTTGATCATTCCTGGTCTGCCAAGTCTTGCAGGGGCAATGGAAATCTGGATGGTCAATTCCATGGGATTACCCTTTGGATCTGGAATTATATTTTTTGCATTGCTTTTTATCAGTGCCCTAGTGATCGCATTCCGTATTTCCATCCAACGTGAATTGGCGGTCTTCAACACCATTTTACTTTCCCTCACCTTTATTCTAATTGGCTATGGAAGCTACGCGTTGATCGTAGTACGGTCCAATCAAGACCCCATCATCAATGAAAATGCACCAAAGGACATTATTAGCTATGTCTCTTACTTGAAGCGAGAGCAATACGGCTACCGACCCCTCCTTCATGGGCAGTACTTTACCGCCACCTTAACTGACCAAGAAGAAGGAGATCCCATCTACATGAAGGGTAAGAATTCGTACGAGATTGTAGATTACGACTTAAAGAATACCTACGATCCAGAAAAAACCACAATTCTCCCACGAATTTACTCTACCCAGGAGAGTCACAAGCGGATCTATCGTGCCAAACTGGGGTTGAAAGAAGGTCAAGAACCTACGTTTGGGGACAACCTCTATTTCATGTTTAGCCACCAGCTGGGACACATGTATTGGCGATACTTCCTTTGGAACTTTTCCGGTAGGGAAAGTGATTTTTCAGATGCGAATTGGCTAGGGATTGCAGATGCTTTCTCGGATAAGTATCCGGAATACATCACGGACAACAAGGCGCACAACAACTACCTCATGCTTCCTTTAATTTTGGGATTGGTAGGCTTTTTCTTCCAAGCGAAAAAAGATCAAAAGTACTTTTATGTCAATCTCATGCTCTTCTTGATGATGGGTGTGGTGTTGGTACTCTACCTCAACTCCCCTCCAATCGAACCTAGAGAGCGCGATTACATTTATGTAGGTAGCTTCTATGCCTTTGCCATTTGGATTGGATTGGGTGCTCTTGCCCTTGCGCATGGCTTAAATAAGTTTACCAAAAACCTGAGTACTGCAGGAATAGTTGCGACCCTATTGACCTTACCAGTAGCTGGCTTGATGGCGTCTGAAAATTGGGACGATCACAACCGAAAAGGCAGGTATTTTTCTGTGGATGCAGCACGTAATTTCTTGGCTTCTTGTGCTCCAAACGCGATTCTATTCACTGGTGGAGATAACGACACTTTCCCGCTATGGTATGTTCAGGAGGTCGAAAACTTCCGCACGGATGTTCGTGTGATTGTCTTAAGTTATTTTGATACCGACTGGTATGTGGAACAGATGACCAGACCGGTAAACGAGTCGAAGGCATTGCCATTCTCACTAGCTCCAGAGCGCTATCAAAAAGGTACCAACGATGTCATTTATGTGATGGAAAAAGAAGGGCTAGATGCCATTTCTGCACGTGAATACCTCAAGCTGATCAACAGTGGCTCCGAATTGCTTCAAATGAAGACCTCCGGAAAAACCTTGATCAACATGGTACCTTCTAGAAATTTAATTTTGGATGTTGACAGCAGCTACTTAGCAAACGATGAAATTGTACCCCCACAATTCAAGGACCTGTTTGTGCCTCAGATGAACTTACAAGTTGGAGGTAATTATGTCACCAAAGGAACCCTCATGTTGCTAGATTTGATCGTAAGCAACAATTGGGAACGACCGATTTATTTCAACAATACCTCCTTATCTACTTTGGGATTAAACCTAGAAGAACATGTGGTCATGGAAGGATTGACCTACCGACTACTCCCGATTCGAAAGCCAGAATCGATGCGAGAGGAATTGGTGAACACCAATTTGGCCATGAAAAACTACATGGAGAATTTTGCCTTCAGAGGCATGAATGATTCCAAGGTGTACTTGGACGAGGAATACCGCAGATTTACTTCCAACCATCGCAGCGCACTCAATTCCATTGCCCTTGCGCTGATTGAAGAGGATAAGCTAGCAGATGCTGCCAAGCTTTTGAATTTTGGCTTGGAAACAATTCCTGATAAAGCTGTCCCCTATGATCTAAGCAGTGGCCAATCTGTTCCCTTGTTCTTTGAAGTGGGTGAAGACGAAAAAGCGATGGAAATCGTAGACAAAATTTCAAAACGCTCCCTTGACATGATCACATTCTACACCAAAAATGATCTTGGCTACGATAGAGAACTGCTGGTATCCATCGAGATGGTCAAGTTCTTTATCCCATTACTTGAAGAACGAGGCTACACAGAAAAGTCCCTTGACCTGAAAAAAAGATTGGAAAGCCTGATTGGAAAAGAAAGTGAGGATCCAAGTACCATTCGCAGAAGGTAAAGGGATAAGTCAACGGCTAACAGACCATGGTCCACGGCTCAGTAAATTGAACTTAAAACCTATTTACTTTGCCTAACAGCCCCGAAGCGAAATTTCATAAAAAAGGCCCGCAGAACTAATTCTGCTGGCCTTTTTTCATTTAGCTCCTTACCTGCTCGCACAAGTTGAATTTTGGTAATTCGCTTTAAAACCAATAACCAAAGAGAATAATGGTTAAAGTTTAAGAAAATGAGCGGTGGACCGTTGATTGTTGTCTGTTAGCGTTTATAAATTACTTCTTCCAGAGGATGTAGAATAAGTCCAGACCTTCCTTCGGGTCCTCCACCACAAGGTAGTCCTCGTGGGAAATAGCCACAACAGAAGCTCCTTGTGTCCGGTGCAGACGATTCCGATTGAATCGGTTCAAGAATTCATAGGGCCATCTAAGCACTGAATTCGGCAACTTGTGCTGTAGGTCTAGTAAATCAAAACGCATGATTCTTTGTACAGACTTACGATTGGCTTCGTGGTAGGCCCAAACCTTTCCATTTCCCCCTATTCCTTTGGCTTCGATCCGATCAAAAATCGGTTGCGCCAAATCAATCAGTTGCTGTGGGATGTATTCACGTTCATGCCAAGGGTTACGAGAGAGCGTGTGGGTGTTATTTGGAGTAGAAATAATGGCCTTCCCTCCTGGCTTCAGCATTCTGTAGATCTCTTGAAGGAAAAGACGGTCCTTGTAGATGTGTTCGATCACCTGAAAGCTCACAATGGTATCGTAGGTATTGTCCGCAATTCCTTCAAATGGAGGAATAACTGCCTGCTTGAATTCAACGCCAGGGTATTTTTGTTGCAAGGTTTGAATTACTTCACCGATTTTATCCAAACCTAGGTACTGGGTGGCATGAGGCAACAATTCTTCCACACCTCTTCCTTCTCCACAACCTATTTCTAGCAAATTTCCAGAAATCCAGGGTTTGGCAGCAATATAGGCTTTGAGCAATCGTTGATGAATAGGATTGTCGCTGATTAACTTATCTGAAGCAATTTCCGTTGTATAGGTAGCCATTAGAAATTTTAGTATTTTGGCAAA
>CAZPKI010000096.1:0-7445 GCA_964587015.1 uncultured Limnohabitans sp. | reverse complement strand
CTGTAGTGTACAATTGGGCTCTAACATCTGTATTTCTAGTTACATCCCAGTTATTATTGTCCGTTGCTGGATTTCCAATTTGCAAAGCAGCAAGACCAAAGAAGCCACGAACCCGCGCATTTGGAATGAAGTCACCCCATCCACCTTGAGAATTCTTGTTGGTTAGATTCAACAAGGCAGTATAAGAAGATTGTAGGGATTCGTTAACTCCAATAGATTCGGTAGCCAAAGCAAAGCGAACTTCGAACATGGATTCAGGGTTTACAGGAGCTCTCCAACCGTTTACGTAAGCTGACCCTGAAAGGACAGTACCTACGCTACTCGCCAAAGCAAGGCCAGATTCAGTTACTACCTTTGCCCAATCACCTCTATACAAGGCTACTCGAGAAAGCAAGGCTGAAGCTGCAGGAGTAGATCCATATTGTACGCCTCTACCGTTACCCAACAAACGTTTGGCATCTTCCAAATCTTTGTAGATCTGGGCATAGACATCATTGATAGTTGACCTTGGAGTTTGGCGGCTTAAGGCAACCCCTGAAGTGATTACACCTTCAAGAACTACTGGAATACCACCTTGATCAATCACACCAGGCTGATACAAGGCAGTAGGCATGTAAGAGTACACCTTTACCAAATCAAAATAGTACAGCGCTCTTAGGAACTTCGCTTCCCCTTCCCAACGCGCTAGCTGCGCAGCAGAAGCACCTTCAACTTTACTTAAGCCATCCAAAATAAGGTTGGCTTCGTTGATAGCGCCATAGCTGTTTTGCCAGAAACCAGCTGGAAAGTGGGCACCAGGTTGGTTGTTGTTTTCTCCAATCAGACGACCTGAATTAGAAGTAGTTTGTCCTACATCAGCCAAGGCATCAGAAACGGCGAATAGGTCACGACCATAATTACGTGTAGACCTCAAACTTGCATATACTGAGTTGAGGGCTGCATTCACTGCATCAGGAGTATTCAAGGCACCATCTGCATCGATGGACTGTCTTGGGTCTACCTGAAGCAAGCTATCGCAAGAACTTACCAGCAAGGAGCCTGTAAGTGCAAGGGATAAGAAAGCTTTATTAATTAATTTCATAGTTTTTTTCCTTTTGGTGATTAGAATCCGATTTGTACACCAAGGGTATAGCTCTTGGTCAAAGGAACCTGACCTGTACCCGCTCCTGTAAATTCTGGATCATAGCCCGGATAATCGGTATATGTCCACAAGTTCACCCCTTGCGCATAGATACGTGCACGAGTAAGACCAATTCTGCTAACCAAGCTAGGCTTGAAGCTGTAAGCAACAGTCAACTGAGATAGACGGATGAAGTCGTACTTTAGCAAAGCTGCAGTACCAGAGTTTCTACTCGCTCCTCTAGTTTCGTTACCCGCGTTAGTAGTTAAGTTTCTTGGGATATCGGTGATCTGACCAGGAGTCTTCCAAGACCTGTCGTTTACTTCACGAAGTGCATTCAAGGTTAGACGTGTACCGTTCTCTCTCAAGAAACTATACTGACCGTCACCACCGATACCACCATACTCGTAAGTAAAGAAGGTAGTCAACTCAAATCCTTTGTAAGAGAAGTTATTGTTCATACCTCCAAAAACAGTACCCAAGTTTGATCCAAAGTAACGTCTATCTGCCGCAAGTGGTAGGTAGGTAATGTTGCCATTAATATCATACCACATCGGACGACCAGTTGCAGGGTTTACTCCAGCATATTCTGCCGCAAATATTGCCCCACCACCATCTCTACCTACTGGCTGACCTACCGCAATACCTGGGTTGGCCGGCAAAAACTTAAGGCCACCGTACAAGCTTACAATTTGGTTGTCAAGTTTGGTAATGTTGAAGCTGGTGTTCCAACGGAATCCACCTTTATCGATATTTACTGTAGATACCTCAAACTCAAGACCTCTGTTTTGAAGTTCACCCACGTTGTTGGCAATACCTCCAAAACCATTGGTCCATAGGATTGGCTGGTCAAGAAGCAAGTCTTTGGTTCTTCTGTCAAAAGCATCGATCGAACCTGTAAGTCTGTTTTCGAAGAAACCGAAGTCAAAACCAAAGTTTAGCGTATTGTTTGTCTCCCAACTTAGGCCAAGGTTAGCCAAAGAAGAAGGTACGATACCTGCACTACCCGAGTAGTTACCGCCACCTCCGTAAAGGCCTCTAGCAGCAAAGTTTCCAATTTGGTCGTTACCCGTCAAACCGTAAGAAGCTCTCAACTTCATTTCGGATACGGTGCTTGAATTCTTCAAGAATTCCTCTTCTACCAAGCTCCAGCCTACGCGAACCGATGGGAACAAACCGTAACGGTTATCTGCACCAAATCGAGAAGATCCATCATAACGAGCCGTAAGAGTCAGCAAGTACTTTTTCTTGTAATCGTAGTTTGCTGACGCAAAAGCAGATGCTCTTCTATAGCCCGTCCAGAAACCAGAAATGTTTTCAGGCGTAGCCGCAGATTGGATCGTTCTGAATTGGAAAGTTGGAAAGCCGATACCTGAGCCAGAGATCCCCTCTCTAGTTTCAGATAAGTATTCCACACCTGCGATGGCCGACACGTTGTGCACCCCATTGAAGGTTTTATTCCAGTTCAAAGTTTGAGTAGTGATAAAACGAGTTCTCCAGTCAGACTGAACGGAGCTTCTACCAATCACACCTGCTCCATCTGGAGTACGTGGATCTCGGTAGTTGTCGCCTTGTAGCAATCTGTAATCCAATCCAAATAGGGAACGGAAGGTTAGATTGTTTGCGATTTTGTAGTTGGTAATCAAGTTACCCACTGCAGTGTTCGTGCGCTGCAAACCAGAGTTGTAGGCGTTTACCAATACTACGTTCTGTCCCAATACACCCGCAATTGCTGTATTGTAAGTTCCATCCTCGTTGTAGATTGCGTTGTGTGGCAATACTGCCGAAGCTGAGAAGGCTGGGTTACCCAAGAAAGAACCTTCTACTGCAAAAGGTACATTTTGTTGGAATGTTGAGAGGTTGATATTGGTCTCGATACTCAAGCGCTTAGTTGCTTGGTGGGTCAAGGCAATTCTTACGGTTCCTCTTTCAAAGTCAACAGGCTTAAATGAAGCTTCCTGATAGTTGTATGATCCAGAGAGGAAGAAGGTAGTTTTTTCATCTCCACCAGATACAGACATCTCGTAGTTTTGAAGTCTACCAGCTCCCATTACTTCACGCTGCCAGTCGTAGGTAGGCAAAGCCAAACCTATTGCATCCAAAGCGGGTCTAGTGAGTGTCTGCCAGTTGGAAGGCAAAACTCCCATATTACTTAGTGCATTAGCTTCTGGTAGTCCGTTGCCAGAATTTATAAATGCATCTCGTCTCATTGCATACCACTCAGAACCGCCAAGAACATCCAAATACTTCATTGGCTGAGTTTCCCCAGAGAAGGCATTGAATTCAAACTTGGCTTTTCCTTGCTTACCTTTTTTGGTCGTGATGATTACTACCCCGTTTGCAGCCTGGGAACCGTAGATAGCAGCAGAAGCCGCATCTTTCAAGATTTCCATAGACTCGATGTCATTCGGGTTCAAGAAGGCAAGAGGGTTGGATTGGGTAAAGGAGGCGTTGGACTGGTTGTTCAACTGCACACCGTCCACAATAAATAACGGTTCGTTACCAGCGTTTACCGAGCCAACACCACGAATACGGATGTTTACTGCACCACCAGGGAGACCGTTAGACGATCTTACCTGTACACCTGCCGCACGTCCTTGTAGGGCACGGTCGAAAGATTGCAAAGGCAGGTTTTGGATCGCATCTCCTTTTACGGAAGAAACCGCACCGGTCACTTCACGCTTAGGCTGCGTGCCATATCCTGTTACAATCACCTCGCTCAAAGCAGTTACATCCGACTCCAATGCCACGTTGATCGTGGAACGGTTTCCAATGTTCACCTCTTGAGATGTAAGTCCCACAAATGTGAAGACCAACACATTGCTTCCGGCAGGGACATTGATTGAATACTTACCATCAATGTCTGTGGCAGTACCAATGGTCGTTCCCTTCACCAGAACTGTTGCACCGGGTACGCCCATTCCGTCTTCTAACGATGTAACTGTACCAGTGACCACGCGACCTTGAGCAAATGCCATGGCATTTACCAAAAAGAGCGTTAGTCCTAGAAGTAAAATTTTCCTCATATTGGTTAATTTTTAGTTTTATAAACTCAATACTATCCCGAAAAACGGAATAACTCAAATCCATGACACCAAAAATGAGGGAAAAGTTTAAACCTCCGATTAGCCTAAAAATTGGTTATTTAATACAATTCCAAATAAAATATTGTTTCGAGTATCTCAGTAAACACAAACACCTCATTATTTGGATTTTCTCAATGTTAACAAAAGTTAATTTTTTGATTTTTTTTTTAACAATTTGGAAAAAATAAAGGATGAGCGGATAAAAAAATTACAATTTCGGTAGCCCCTTCCATTTTTCTCCCTTTATTAGTTTAGCACTTAAAGTGGGTTCAAAATTACCTTAGCAGTGTTCTGTGGACTTTAATTAAAAAATGAAATTTGAAAAAATTGGAGGTTACATAAATTAATTTTATATTATTCTTCTAATCTTATTGTAGATTTTATAATATTTCCCTCTGTTTACTGAACAGATACCGTAATCCTGCGATTTAGTGCTTGATTGGACGGACTGCTATTAGGAACCATTGGCTCTCGGAAACCCTTTCCAACTACTTTTATCCGATCCGCCTTGATCCCTGCATTTAGTAGGTAGTTTTGAACACTTTGCGCTCGCTGTAAACTTAGTTTTAGGTTATACTCATCCGAACCCAGATTATCAGTATGACCCGTAATCAAGATTGACACCTTAGGATTGTCTTTTAAAAAGCGATCGAGCCTGCGGAGCGAACTCAAGGATTCCTGCTTCAGTTCAAAACTGTCAAAACCAAAAAACACATTTTCAAAAACAAATTCTTCTCCTGATGCAATAGGAATCAATTCGACTTTCAGGTCCTTCACGTTTTTGATGGAATCTCGATCCACGTTGTAAATCTTAGGCAAGAAGCCTTTTTTCTCTACATAGAGCCCTGCACCATCTTGTTCGGGATACAACATCAAAAAGGAACCATCTGCTCCGTTGGACTGAAACTGATATCGGGTACTGTCATTGGACAAGGAAACCAAGGAGAGACTTGCCGAAATTGGCTCCCCTGTTTTGGAATGAACCACCTGCCCACCCGTAACCGTCAAGTTTTCCCCTATTTCAATTTCTTTAGGAAACTTAAATCGGTACAAGTAAGCCCTATCATTTTGGCCATTACCCATCGTCAATTCCGAATAGTATGCGTAATCTTTTTGAGCGGTAATAAACAGCGCTACTTGATCCGAATGGTCATTAATTGGAAGCCCTAAGTTTTCCGGCTCCTGAAATTCACCATTTGAAATTCGCGATAAAAAAATGTCCATACCCCCTAACCCTAAGTGTCCATCGGAAGCAAAAAATAAGGTTTCATTGTTAAAAAATAAGAATGGAGAAATTTCATCTTTTGGGGTGTTAATTGGTACACCGATATTTTTTGATTCCGACCAGGTGCCGTCGGCTTTTCGAGAAGAAAACCAAATGTCGTTTCCTCCAAAACCTCCCCTTCTATCTGAAGAAAAGAACAGCATGCGCCCATCCGCAGAAAGTGAAGGCTGAGAATCCCAGGAAGAAGAATTAATTTTAGTACCCATATTCTTGGGTGCTTGCCATTCTCCGCCTACTTTTTCTGCGCTATACAAGTCACAGCTTCCCTGGCTATCTGGGGAATCACAGGAAGTGAAAATCAAAAAGTTGCCGTCCGCAGTCACCGAGCACGTTCCTTCGTTGTAGGAAGAATTGATTTGGGTAGAAATACTTTGAGGAGCAGTCCAGATTTTTGAAGATTCCGCCTGAGAGATGTAAATATCTTCCTTGTCAAGTGCTGTAGTACCTCCTCTTCTTGTAAAGAACAACTGTTTCCCATCCGCCGTCAGTACTGGAAAATATTGCAAGGCAAAGCCATTCAATGGGGAAGGCAGTATTTCCTTTTCAATGTTTAGGATTAGGGGTAGCTGGTTACGTACAAAATCAACCTTCGCCTTCATTTCTAGGAAGTAAGTCCCATTTTTAAATCCTTGGGTTGCCCCCTGCTCCACAGCTTGGAATTCTTGGGATGCCTCCTCAAATCGACCTTGCTTTAAATAAATACTGGTTTGCAGCCAGGCAAAATCGACTGCGTATTGATTCTTTACAGGAAGCACTGCTGATTTGCCTTTATGGATGAGGGTCTCCGCTTCGGTCAGCTTTCCTTGTGTAATGAGTAGTTGAGTTCCCTTTTGGTAGGCTTCAAAAAAAGTTGTTGAACGTTCCCAAGCAGCCTGATACTTCTGCAAGGCCTCGGGATACCGTTTGAGGTAAAGTAAATTTTCTCCCTCTTCAAAAAATTTAATTGCCCTGCCATCCGTCACTGAATAGGTCTGTGCCTCGGCTGAAAAAGCCAATAACGTCAGAAAAAAGACCAGAGCAAGTTTAGACATGGGCCTAAGGGATATCCATAAATTTATGTGTTTGTAACGAAATTTTCCAGATTGGGTTGCTTTTTATAAAGTCGATCAACTCAGGAAGGCGCTCAGAGGCCTTACTCCACTCGGGCTGCAGTCGAAGTTCACAGCCCAAACCTACTTGCGCCGCATGCTCTTCAGCAAAAGCAAGGTCACTGGGATGGTAAACTACCACCTTAAGTTCATCTGCCACTTCGTAAATGGAGGGATGAGGCTTTTTGAATTTCTTAGGTGAAAAACACACCCAATCAAAATCCCCGGAAAAGGGATGCGCACCGGATGTTTCCAAGTGTGTACTGAATCCCTTGGACTTCAATAGATTAGTCAATGGCCCTAAATCATACAACAAGGGCTCCCCGCCGGTAATTACTACCAGCCTGCCTGGATAAGAAAGGGCGCCTGATACTAGTTCTTCGATGGGCAGGGTCGGCCACTTGCCCGCCTCCCAACTTTCCTTTACATCGCACCAAACGCAACCGACATCGCAGCCCCCTAGCCGTATAAAATAGGCTGCATGGCCAGAAAATCGTCCTTCTCCTTGGATGGTGTAAAAGGCTTCCATGAGTGGAAGCTGTAACCCAGAGGCTACCAATTGTTGTGTTGTCATTTGAATTTTTGGTAAAGCGGGTGATTCGACCGCTAGTAGGAAGGCAAAGGTAAGCGGTAAATTTGAAAGAAAAAGAAAGAAGTACGAAGTACCAAGTACTAAGTACCAAGTACGAAATTGTTAAGTACCTCAAGCTTTTTTTTGAAGATGAATCTGCTACAAGTCTTTGCGCATCACTATGCGGTAATCCTCCACTCCTCCTTTGGGATGAAGGTCCACAATCTTAAATCCACGTTGGATCCCAAACTGAATCATCCCAGGAAAGCGGTTGCGCGTCTTGAAAAATACGGCG
>CAZPKI010000095.1:0-7481 GCA_964587015.1 uncultured Limnohabitans sp. | reverse complement strand
ATTTTTACCACACCTTGGCCCTTTTGGGGATTGGGGTTTTAGCTATAGTCAAACCTGGTTGGAAAGGTATTGCCTTTGCCGCTTGGAGCATGGTGCTTGGAATTTTGATTTTCTCAGGCTCACTTTATGTCCTTTCTTTGACAGGAATTACCTGGCTGGGTGCCATCACCCCCTTAGGTGGCCTTGCCTTTATTTTGGGATGGTCTTCCCTTGTTTACCTCAGCTTTAAAAACAAGTAAGCAGTTGAAAAAAATCATCATTCCTCTACTTATTTCTTGCTGTATTTCGATCCTCGCAAGCGCTCAAGTTTCACAACATAGCCTTGCGCAGTTGGATTCAGCCTTTGGTCCACAAAGTTTCTTCGATGGACACCTCTCTGGATTTATGCTTTATGACTTGGAATCCAAGCAGGTAGTCTTCGAAAAAAACAGCCACCTCTACCAAATTCCAGCATCCACTGTCAAGTTACTCACGCTTTATGGTGCCCTACAAGTGCTGCAAGACAGTACCCAAACCCTCCGGTACCAATCTGCTGGCGACACCTTGAAAATTTGGGGATCGGGAGACCCTAGCTGGAAATACAAGGATTTTTACCAGCCCGATTTTCAAAAAATCATCGGAAACCATTCAATAGTCCAATTTTCGGATGCCAATCAGATTTCACCCTCCTTTGGCTATGGCTGGCAATGGGATGATTATTACTTTGATTATGCTGCCGAACGCAGTTCCCTTCCGGTCTATGGCAACCTTGTGCAAGTGGAAGAAATTGGCGATTCCCTGCAGCTTTTTCCCAATTTCTTCCAGGAAAGGCTCAAACTCAGTAGCAAAAATCTGAAAGAACTGGAACGGGATTTTCACAGCAATACTTTTTATTTCAATCCCAATTCCTTTTTGGGTCGGGAAAAATACCTCCCCTTTTTGGTTGAACCTCAGGTTATCTCTCAGCTAGGAAGCCAAGAAACGGGGAAGCCCTGGATTTACAAATCGGATTCACTTCCAGCAGCACATCAACAATGGCGTGCTGCTCCCCTAGCTCCCTTGCTGAAGGAAATGATGCTTTTCTCTGATAATTTTATCGCAGAGCAGGTCCTATTCATGACTTCAGATAAGCTTTTCCAAACCTTGGATAGCGATCGTGCAGTGGACTACCTACTCAAAACAAACCTTACGGATCTACCTGATCGACCCAAATGGGTGGATGGCAGTGGTTTGAGTCGACACAATTTGATCACCCCCCGATCCCTAGTACGTGTCGTTGAAAAGCTTCAAGAAATGCTTCCAGAGGGCCAATTCGAGGAATACCTTGCCGTAGGTGGTAAGTCAGGGACTCTTAAAAACACTTTCCAGGCCGCAGATCCCTATATTTTTGCCAAAACAGGAAGTATGACTGCTTCCTACAATTTGGCAGGATTGGTCAAAACCAAATCCGGAAAAACCTATGCCTTTGCCTTTATGAATTCCAATTTTCCTTTTCCCGTATCTGCTGTGAGAAAAGAAGTGGAAAAAGTAATGCTACAGGTCAGAGATCACTTTTGAAGTAGCCAACAATTGGTTAAGTTGTCCTTTCCTTTGAACGCCGAAAATTTTCCTACCCATGAATAAACGTAGTTTCTTGAAGTCCTTAGGCCTTTTGGCAGCCTCAAGCCCCATTTTAGCATTGGATTTTGCAACTCGTTATAACCCGACTTCGCTTTTTCCCATGGCCCTGCTTCGTGGTCAAACAGTTGGAATTATAAGTCCTTCGGCAGCTTCTGCAGACCGCATGGAATATACCTTCGCAAAGGAAGCCATGGAGGCAATGGGGTTAAAAGTGAAGGTTGGCTCGAATTTTAAAAATCGATTTGGCCACCTGGCAGGCACAGATGAGGAACGTGCCAGCGATTTCAATGACATGTTTGGAGATCCAGAAGTAAAGGCAATTATCTGCCTTCGTGGAGGTTCTGGAGCAGCACGAATCCTCCCGCTGATTGATTACGAACAAGTAAAAGCCAATCCAAAACCACTCCTTGGCTATTCCGACATTACGGCACTACACTGTGCACTCCATAGTCAAACTGGATTGATTTCATTTCATGGTCCCAATGGATCGGGTAGCTGGAATAGCTTCAATGCCAACCAATTTCAACAGCTATTTTTCGATCAAAAGTTGCTCAGCTTCAAAAATGAAGTGACCAAAGGTGATGACTTGGTAGCAAAAGGAAATCGAATTCAAACCCTCTCAAAGGGGACTGTAGAAGGGAAAATTTTAGGAGGAAATCTTACTGTATTGACTGCTTTATCTGGGAGCATTTACTATCCTGATTTTCAGGATTCTATCTTGTTCATTGAAGATGTGGGAGAAGACCCATACCGAATCGATCGGATGATGAGTACACTCAAACTCAATGGCACACTCGGAAAAATAAAAGGCTTTGTTTTTGGGCAGTGTTCGGATTGCAAGCCTGGCAGTGGTTATGGAGCTTTCACGGTAGATCAAATCATGGATCAATACATCGTACCCTTGAATATCCCAGCCTACATCGGTGCCATGATTGGACATATTCCGAAGCAATTTATAGTTCCCGTAGGAGCTCGTGTACGCTTGAATGCCGACCAAGGAAGCATCACCCTTCTTGAAAAAGTCTTTAGAACCAGCTAAACTCATGTACGCCAATTTTTCATTTTTCCTTCTAGTTTGTATCGCCATGTCTCTTTCATCCTTTAGCCAAGCACAGCAAAAACCCTTGAGCTACCTCGCTTTGGGTGATAGCTACACCATTGGAGAAGGAGTGGATATCCCCGATCGTTATCCGATGCAACTGGTACAAGAATGGAATAAGGCAGCTAAAATCCCATTTGCATCTCCACTAATCATTGCAAAGACAGGATGGACCGTGGATGAACTGGAAGCTGGCATCCAAGCAAGTTCCACAGCAGCTGAAGGCTACGATTTGGTGACCTTGCTGATTGGCGTCAACAACCAATACCGAGGCCGTTCGGTCGAATCTTTTGCAGCTGACTTTGAGAAAATGCTTCAGCGCGCTATCTCCTTTGCTCGAGGTAAAAAAGAGCGGGTAGTGGTGCTCTCCATTCCCGATTGGGGAGTTACCCCTTTCGCAGTCAGCAAAGCCGTAGATCCCACCCAAGTAGCCAACCAAATAGACGACTACAACCAAACAAAAAAAGCAATCTGTGCCAAAAATGGAGTTAAATTCATAGACATCACCACTGAATATCGACTAGCGGGCGCTTTGCCTGAAGGAGTAGTAGCAGATGAACTACATCCTTCTTCGTTGATTTATAAAAAATGGATGGAGAAATTGCTTCTTGAAGTACAGAAAATGAATTTCTAAACTAGTTTTAAGTTTCTAATGAAGCTAAAAAGTAAGCCCAAGTTCCAAATGCTTGGATTTTTTAGTACAAGTGCGACAAAGACTGAATTGATATACGATGAAAATTATTTGCATAGGCCGCAATTATGCAGCACATATTGAAGAATTAAAAAATGAAAAGCCAGGAAAGCCTGTCGTTTTTCTCAAGCCAGACACGGCCCTCATCAAGGGAGAAGCGCCCTTCTATTATCCAGATTTTTCAACGAATATCCACCACGAAATTGAGTTGGTACTCAAAATCTCAAAGGAAGGAAAGTACATCCAACCACAGTTTGCACATCGCTATTTTGAAGAAATCGGCTTAGGGATAGACTTCACCGCTAGAGATCTCCAAGATCAGTGCAAGGCCAAAGGGCTTCCTTGGGAAATTGCAAAAGCATTCAATGGATCTGCGCCAATTGGGAATTTCAAACCAGTTTCAGAGTTTAGTGACTTAAAAAACATCGACTTCCACTTAGAGATCAATGGAGAAGTCAAGCAAAAAGGAAATACAAGCCTCATGCTCTTTGATTTTGCCACCATCATCTCCTACGTATCCCAATTTTTCACCCTCAAAAAAGGGGATCTCATCTACACCGGCACCCCTGCTGGAGTAGGGCCTGTTCAAACTGGTGATGAACTAATTGGATTCATTGACAACGAAAAAATGCTCCATGTTGAAGTTAAGTAAGGTTGCATTATTTATTGTTCTTATAGGTCTAGGTCACATCACTAGGGCTTGGGGGCAAGAAATTCAAAAAGGATACTTCCAGTCCCCTGTAAAGCCCGGAGTTCGAAATTACCTTGCTGGCAACTTCGCTGAACTTCGGCCAAACCACTTTCATACGGGCTTGGATTACAAGTTTGGCGGTGTCGAAGGCGAACCCATCTACGCTGCAGCTGACGGCTGGGTTCATCGGATCAAAATATCTTCCTTTGGCTACGGGAATATCATTTACCTCAAGCACCCAAGTGGGCACATTACGCTGTATGCACACTTGCGAAATTTCAGTCCAAGTCTACAGGTTTGGATGAAGAAAAAGATGTACGAGGCCAAGCTAAATGAACTGGAAGTCAACCTGAAGGAAGGTGAACTGCCAGTTAAAAAAGGGGACTTGATTGCAAATGGGGGGAATACTGGGAGTTCGGGTGGACCCCACCTTCACTTTGAGATTCGGGATAGCCTAGACCGCGCAATGGATCCTCTGTTGGCAGGATATTCCGAAATCCTTGACCGTACCCCTCCTACTCCTCAAAAAATTGCCATTGTACCGCTGGAGTTGGATAGCCGTGTCAATGGGAAATTTCAACGGGTGGAACTCACACCGGTACTAAGTGGGACGAATTACAGAATTCCAGAGACCATTCAAATAAGCGGAAAAGTAGGCTTAGAAATTCAAAGTTATGACAAGCTGGATGGAGCTGAAAATCAAAATGGCTTTCCAAAATTTGAGGTTTTGGATGACAATGGACCTCTTTTCAAACTTGTAGTAGATAAAGTGGATTTTAATTTTACGAGGCATTTCTTGCTGCATACGCACCTCAATCGCTTTACCAAGCTGTACCATCAAAAGGATTTAAAATTTTCCTTCATTACACCTAATTCCACTGGAACAGGTGCTTTTGAACTGGAAACTGGCAAAAAGAAAAATGTACAAGTCAAGCTTGTCGATGCCTACAACAATACCCGAATAGTTCAACTCAGCCTTACGGGTGCAGATTTGGATTCAACACGTTCAGATGGTGCCGCTCCCCCAAAGGCACAAGTCAGCTACTACAAGAATATCATGAAAATCAAGGTAGCCCAAAGCAGCAAAGGGGGTCTTGCCAAATTTGAAGTGGGAAATACAAGCTATGAAATTCTTCCAGCCTACCAGGATGCCGCAAGTAGAACCTATCTCTGGGATCTTAGATTTGGCATTCCAAAGAAAATTGACCTCTGTTCAGAAATTTACACTCCAGATATAATTGGGCATTTTCCAGTAGATCGAGAGCATTTGCATGCCAACTCAAAACTTCAGATTCGAACTGCTTCAAACAGCCTATTGGAAGATTTGTACTTGCGTGTAAGCCATGCTGGAACTGCTACCGCTCCTGTCCTAACCTTAGGAGAAACCACAACTTACCTTTGGAATCCAATCGAAGCTACTTGGGACGTAACCGGATATGCTGGAAATAAAGACAAAGCGAGGGTTTACCAACGCGCTGCAAACGGAGCACTTAGCTTTATTGGTGGGGAATGGACGGGAAATCAAATTCGATTCAAAACCAGAAATTTTGGTAGTTTTGTTTTAGCTGAAGATGCTACCAAACCAAGTATCAGCCCAATTAAAGTAAATGGGCAAGGCATGCGCTTCATGATTAAAGACAACTTGTCTGGAATCAAAAGTTTTGAGGCATTTGTCAATGGAGAATGGGTTTGGATGCGCTACGAACACAAACAAGCTGTGATTTGGTCAGAAACTCTAAGTGGGCAAGCCTTGAAAGGACCTGCTATCCTAAGGGTAACCGACCAAGCAGGGAATGTGGCAGAGTGGCGTGGAACCTTGAATTAATGTTTTTAAACCTAAACATGCATAAAATGTCTTTAGAAGTAGGCCAAATGGCACCCGATTTTGAAGCAAAGATTGAAACTGGAGCTTCCATCAAACTATCCGACTACCGCGGAAAAAAAGTGATTCTCTATTTTTACCCTAAAGATGCCACTCCTGGATGTACGGCTCAAGCCTGCAACCTTCGAGACAATTACGAACAGCTCCTCAAAGCTGGCTATGTGGTTTTTGGAGTGAGCTCAGATACTGAAAAGTCGCACCAAAAATTTATTGAAAAGCAGAACCTCCCCTTTTCCCTAATTGCGGATACGGAACTCACCGTACACCATGCCTATGGAACCTGGGTTGAAAAATCCATGTATGGCCGCGCCTACATGGGTACTGCGCGAACCACCTTTGTCATCGACGAGGCTGGAAAAATCGCTGAAATCATCGAAAAAGTAGATACCAAGAACCATACGGCACAAGTGCTCAAGTAACCTAGCCTCATGAAAAAACAATCCCTACCCGAGCTACAAAAAATCTGTAGCCAACTACGCAGAGACGTATTGCGCATGGTACATGCGGTGCAATCAGGACACCCTGGCGCACCCCTAGGCTGTGCTGAGTATTTTGTAGCCCTTTACTTCGATCAGCTAAACCATAATCCCGATTTCCAAATGAATGGAAAGGGAGAAGATTTATTTTTCCTCTCCAATGGACACCTCTCTGCCGGCTGGTATTCTGTTCTTGCCCGCAGTGGATATTTTCCGGTAGCTGAACTCAAGACCTTTCGTAAACTGAATTCCAGATTGCAAGGCCATCCAGCCACACACGAACACCTACCAGGCATTCGAATCGCTTCAGGCTCCTTGGGTCAAGGATTGTCTGTAGCTCTGGGTGTAGCGCAAACCAAAAAATTGGAAAAAGATACGTCACTTGTGCACGTCTTGATGGGCGATGGAGAATTGCAAGAAGGACAAGTTTGGGAAGCCGCCATGTATGCTGCACATTACGGCATGGACAATGTGATTGCAACGGTGGACTACAATGGACAGCAGATTGACGGTCCTACTGAAAAAATAATGGACCTAAAGAACCTAAAAGCCAAATGGGAAGCCTTTGGTTGGGAGGTCATCGAAACCAAAGAGGGCAATGACCTCGCAGCGGTAATTGCTGGCTTGGAAAAAGCAAAATCACTCACTGGAAAAGGTAAACCGATCCTCAACCTACTTTACACCGAAATGGGCTATGGCGTCGATTTCATGGTAGGTACGCACAAATGGCACGGTTCCCCACCAAACGACGAGCAATTGGCCCTAGCCTTGGGACAATTGGAAGAAACACTTGGCGATTATTGATTATCCATTGCAAATGACAAGAAGATGAGCTTAGACTTAAAATATACGTATACCGAAAAGAAAGATACCCGCTCAGGTTTTGGCGATGGATTTTTGGAAGCAGGAAGAAGAAACCCAAATGTGGTAGGCCTATGTGCCGATTTGATCGGATCCTTGAAGATGGGAGACTTTCAAAAAGAATTTCCAGAGCGTTTCTTCCAAACCGGTATTGCTGAGGCCAACATGATTGGCCTAGCAGC
>CAZPKI010000094.1:0-7541 GCA_964587015.1 uncultured Limnohabitans sp. | reverse complement strand
CCTGTGGACCGTGGTCTGTCGACTGTAAGCAATTTATCGTTAACATTCCCATTGAACTACAAACAGGATATCGGATAACCCTTAAATCATCAATCCCCTAGTTTGGTCCAGTCCCATTCCTTGTTGATATGGGAGATGGCATGGTAAGCAGTGAGGTCGTATTGGCAAGGTACGATGGAGATGTAATTGTTGGCGATTGCCCACTCATCGTTGTCCTCCCCCTTATCAAAATTCACAAAGTTACCTGCCAGCCAGAAGTATTTTCTTCCCGTAGGATCAAAGCGCTCGACAAATTCTTCCTGCCATTTCGCATCTGCCTGTCTACAGATTTTTACTCCTCGAATCTCCTCGTTCCGCTTAGGGGGAATATTCACATTCAAGGCAATCCCTTTGGGAATGCCATTTTCCAATACTTGACGGGCAATTTTTTCCACCCATTCCTCCACATGGGAAAAGTCTGCCTTCGATGAAAAATCGCAAAGGCTAAATCCAATCGATGGATACCCCTCTAAAGCTCCCTCAATGGCTGCGGACATGGTTCCAGAATAGAGGACAGAGATGGAGGTATTGGATCCATGATTGATCCCGCTAACCACCAAATCAGGCTTACGGTCTTTCAGCACATGGTGTTTGGCAAGCTTCACACAATCGGCAGGTGTGCCACTAGACTTGTAAGCCTTTACATCATCAAAAATATCATCTTCATACAATCGCAAGGTTTGGCCAATGGTAATGGCATGCCCCATGCCTGATTGGGGACTATCGGGGGCAACGACCACCACATCTCCCAATTTTTTCATAACAGATACCAATACGCGGATTCCTTTGGAGGTGATCCCATCGTCATTGGAAACAAGAATCAAGGGTCTTGACATGCTTAGTTGTTTTTTAATTCGTTGTAATAGGCAGTGATCCGAAGTAGATCCCCACGTTGATCGTGTTCCAGGCGATTTTTCCGTATGTATAGTTCAAGCTCCTCGTCGTACCCAGGTAGCATGTCAAATAATTCCTTTTTCTTGCCACTGTACCGCTCCATACGCCCATTTTTTAAAAAGTAATAAGTAAATGCCAATCGGAACCCAGCTATATTTTGGGGTCCCCAAAATGGATTCATACCCATTCCTGCCCAGTTGTTAATTCCCCGAGTGTCAGTAGCAATGTATTCTCGACAGAGCAAGGCAATGTGCTCCCCTTGGGTAAGCACTTCAAAAAACACAGGCGTATCGTAATCACCATTCAATGCGTAGGGAAGACTGTAAAACTTCCGAACACCTTTGTAAGTCTCATCAAAAATATCAAAGCTAGTCACATTGGAGGCTGTAAACGTGATTACCGTCTCCTCCTGTAGTTGCACTAAGTTGGTTTCCAAATCGTATTTTACCATGCCATTCACCGAGCTCCCATCCGTCAAATACAAGGTGCCCTTGTGCCAAATTTGAGACGGGAATTGATTTCTAGTTTGCCCCCAACTTTGGACACTCAAACCAACCAGTATCAAGAATAAGAAGATTTTCAATCGTAGCATAAGGTATACAAACGGGAGGATGGCCTTCAGGTTTTCATTACCGTCAGCTCCTACCAGACTTGATTATTTCAGAATAGTATGCCCCATTTTATCCCGCTTTGTTTGCAGGTATTTTTCATTATGCGGGTTGGGCTGAATCTCAATAGGTACTTGTTCAATAATTTCTAGACCATAGCCCAGCAAGCCTACACGTTTTTGAGGATTATTAGAAATCAAGCGAATCTTTGAGATATTCAAATCCCTAAGAATTTGAGCGCCCACCCCATAATCTCTGCCATCCATGGGTAATCCTAGGGCCAGATTGGCTTGCACAGTGTCCATGCCCTCCTCTTGGAGTTTGTAGGCTTTCAATTTGTTGATCAAGCCGATGCCTCTTCCTTCTTGATTCATGTATAAAACAACGCCTTTGCCTTCTTGCTCGACAAGCTCCATGGCAGCATGCAGTTGCGGACCGCAGTCGCATCTGCAGGAACCAAATATATCTCCCGTGGCACAGGAGGAATGTACACGAACTAGAATAGGTTCATCCTTCTTCCAAGTTCCTTTGATCAGGGCCAAATGAATCTCTTGGGTATTGGTTTGTCGGTAAGCCACCAAATCAAAATCACCCCAAGCAGTGGGCATATCCACGCCAATCTCTTTCGTGATTAGGGACTCATTTTTGAGACGGTAAGCAATCAAATCTTTGATAGACACCAACTTCAATTGGAACTTATCGCGCACCTTGAACAGATCATCCAGACGTGCCATTGTTCCATCTTCATTCATTATTTCTACCAATACTCCTGCTGGCTGAAGCCCAGCGAGTCTTGAAAAATCAATCGCTGCTTCGGTATGACCTGCTCTGCGCAGTACGCCACCTCTTTTGGCCTTTAGGGGAAAAATATGTCCTGGCTTTCCCAATTCATTGGGATGAATACGATCATCCACTAAGGCCTGGATGGTTTTAGCTCTGTCTGATGCAGATATTCCCGTGGTACAACCGTGACCAATCAAGTCTACAGACACCGTGAAGGGAGTTTCAAATACTGCCGTGTTGTTCCCCACCATCAAGTCCAAACCTAGCTGCTCGCAGCGATCTTCAATCAAGGGCGCACAGATCAAGCCTCGGCCATGGGTAGCCATGAAGTTGATGATTTCGGGAGTGACTTTTTCTGCAGCACACACAAAATCACCTTCATTTTCACGGTCCTCATCATCTACCACGATGATAACATCACCGTTTTTTATCGCCTCAATGGCATCTTCAATGGGATCCAGGGTGTAATTTTCCACAAATTGGGGTATTAAAAAGAATATTTAGGATACAAATGTAGCCTCTTTGTCTATAAAACCGGAAGCAGCCAAAGAAAGTTTGGAATTAACCAATGACAATTCCTAGCTCCTTGTCAATCTTGAGTTTTACTTTTTTTAGCTCCAAATAAAATTCCAACAATTCGCTTACCTTTTCTACTTCCAATTGCAGCTGCTCGGCTTCTTTAATTTTTGCCATTGCCTCTTCCATCATTTTTTGGAGTAGCCTACGCTTGAGTCGTAAAATGGACTTGAAGGCTGTATTTGCCAAATCATCGGATTCTAGGGCTACAAAAATCTGAAATTTATCTTTCCAATTGGCTGAGACCTCATGCCTCTGTGTAATCATTGCAATGGCCTCTTGCCGAATCTCAGCATCTCCATGACTCAGAAACAAGTCATCAGAGGGCACCTGACCCAAGGCAATGCCGTCTCGATAGAGTTGAATCATTTTTTGGTAAATGGGAGTCTGAAAACTAACCTCCTCAATTTCAGAAAGGATGTACTGGCAGAAGTGTAGTTCTTGAACATCCAATTTTTGACCGCCATAGTTCAGCAGAAGCCGAAGCATCTCACGCTCCTGCATCAGCAGGTTGTCCTCAGCAGTTGTCTCCTCCGGAGCTGGCAAAAGTTGGTCGATGCTAGCTTCAATCGCCTTTTCCTCTTTCACTCGCTCAAATTGATCCTTCTGAGCTTTTAGGAGAATTTTATTGAGTTCAGCATGCAGAATCTCTTCTTCAATACTCAAAAGCCCCGAGGCCTCTTTCGCATACACCGATCGGATGATTGGGTCAGGAATCTTGCTAATACTTAACACCACCTCCCGGATGATTCCTGCTTTTCGGATGGGATCCTTATCGATTTCATCTTGGTAGAGGCTGATTTTGAATCCAATAAAATCGCGACTATTTTCTTTGAGGTAGTCCTGAAATGCTTGAGAACCCACCTTTCTGGAGTAGCTATCCGGATCTTCTCCATCGGGGAATACCACAGCTTTTACATTGAGGCCACCTTCCAACAAAAGATCTATCCCGCGCAAGGAGGCCTTGATGCCCGCAGAATCTCCGTCGTAAAGGACGGTAACTTGGTTGGTAAATCGTCGAATTAACTTGATCTGCCCATCGGTCAATGAGGTACCCGAAGAGGCAACCACATTTTCAATCCCCGATAGGTGCAGTGAAACTACGTCGGTGTAGCCTTCCACCAAGAAGCAATTGTCCTGATCTCGAATGGCTTTTTTGGCCTGAAATATTCCATAGAGCACATCACTCTTGTGGTAAATCGGTGTTTCAGGGGAATTGATGTATTTGGGCTGATTTTTGTCCTTGGTTAGGATTCGCGCTCCGAAGCCGATGGCTTTGCCACTGACATTATGGATGGTAAAGGTGACCCGATTTCGAAAGCGGTCGTATAGGCGCTCGGCCTCCCCTTCTTTCTGCAAAATCAAACCCGCTTTGAGTAGAATTTCTTCTTGGTATCCCGCCGATTTTGCTACTTTGAGAAAATGATCCCAGCCATCCAAGGCATAGCCTAAATCAAACTTTTGGATGATTTGAGGGGTAAATCCCCGCTCTTTGAAATAGCTTAGCCCTATTGATTTGCCTTCCTCGGTGCCTAAATTTTTGACAAAAAAATCTTTGGCAAAGTTGACTGCGATAAACAAACTCTCTCGCTCACTTTGTTCCAAATTTTGTTCAGGGCTGAGATTTGCTTCTTCCTCTACCTCTATCCCATACTTCCCAGCAAGTTGCCGAATGGCTTCTTGAAATCCGATGCCTTCGATGTCCATGACAAATTGGATGGGATCTCCTGCTTTCCCGCAGCCAAAGCACTTGTAAATCTGCTTGGTGGGCGAAAGAGAAAAAGAAGGTGTTTTTTCACCATGAAAAGGACAGCAGGCCCACATGTTTTGCCCCTTCTTTTTCAAGGGCACGTAATCCCCGATCACCTCGACGATGTCAACGCGCTCTTTTACTTTGTCGGTGGTCAGTTTACTGATGGACATGGACTGGATGAAGTCAACAAAGGTAAGGACTCCTGGGGGAAATTGTAGCCAAGAATAGGATAAGAAAATTGAAAGGCAATGGGTCTTAAAATACGAGTCTAGGTTTTTCTAAGACGCATTCTTGACCTAACTTGCAAAAAATTTACAAAAGCCATGCAATTGACTCCAGAATTGTTGAAAAAATCCCTTTCCAAAGTCCAAGATCCTGACATCAAGCGGGATTTGGTCTCCTTAGGAATGATCCAAGGGATCGAAATAGATGGCAAAAATGTACGATTTACCGTAGTGCTCACCACTCCTGCTTGTCCATTAAAAGAGGTAATCAAAAATAACTGCCTGGAGGTATTGGAAGCAGATTTTGGTAAAGACTACCGATGGGATATCTTCATGAGTGCCCAGGTGACAACCGTGCGCGATGCCGCACCCATATTACCTCAGGTAAAAAATATTGTAGCCATTGCCTCAGGAAAAGGAGGCGTGGGTAAATCTACTACTTCAGTCAATCTCGCCGTAGCCCTAGCAGAATTAGGTGCCAAGGTAGGCTTGATTGATGCGGATATTTCAGGACCATCTATCCCTACCATGTTTAATGTGGAAGGCGAGCAACCGGCTGTAAAAAAGGAAGGAGAAAAGAACATTATTGTTCCCATTACCCAATATGGTGTGAAGATGATGTCCATTGGTTTTTTGACTCCTACAGACAGTGCAGTGGTCTGGAGAGGCCCAATGGCGAGTTCTGCCTTACGCCAATTCATTGCAGATGTGGAATGGGGAGAGTTGGATTATTTGTTGATTGACTTACCTCCAGGAACCTCTGATATCCACTTGACGCTAGTGCAAACAGTACCTGTAACGGGTGCGGTCATCGTCACCACTCCACAAAAAGTAGCACTTGCAGATGCCACCAAGGGATTGAGCATGTTTAGACAAGCTCAAATTAATGTTCCCATCTTAGGTGTTGTAGAAAATATGGCTTATTTTTCGCCTGAGGAACTGCCAGACCACAAGTACTATTTGTTCGGCAAGGATGGAGGTAAAAAGTTGGCAGAAAAATACGAGGTACCTTTCCTTGGGGAGATTCCAATTGTGCAAAGCATTCGAGAAAGCGGAGATTCTGGCTATCCGGCTGTGTTGAAATCGGGACCCACCCAGGATGCTTACCTAAAGCTCGCAGAAGAAGTAGCCCGGCAAATTGCCATACGCAACTCTTCTACTGAGAAAACAGAAGTAGTAGAAATTAAACTTTAAGCAATGCTTATGGAAGCTGTATTGAGAGAGAAAATTGAATTTGCATTGGACACCATCCGCCCTTATTTGGAAGCAGATGGAGGAAATGTGCGCATCGTGGAGCTGACAGAAGATTTTGTTCTAAAAATTGAAATGCTGGGCAACTGCGGCTCATGTCCTATGTCATCCATGACTCTAAAAGCTGGAGTGGAAGAAGCTATTTTAAGGTCAATCCCCGAAATCAAAAGAGTGGAAGCAGTAAACCTAACTGTAGCTTAACTATCCAAAGAATGAAAAATCCCATCCTATATACAGTGAAATCACAATTTCTTGCAGTCTTATTTTTTATGTGTTCGTTCACTGTTTTTGGGCAGGGGATTACGCTTCAAGGATTTTCTTCAGGAGCTACGAGTCACCAAGGCAGCGGTCA
The DNA here is from genome assembly GCA_964587015.1 of uncultured Limnohabitans sp. Classification (GTDB taxonomy): domain Bacteria; phylum Bacteroidota; class Bacteroidia; order Cytophagales; family Cyclobacteriaceae; genus Algoriphagus. The sequence goes on along the minus strand of CAZPKI010000094.1, from coordinate 1,061 downwards.
CAATGAAAAATGTGGGCATACCTTTTTAGAGATCCAGCAAGAAAGAGAGTTAGGAGTTTTTGGTTCCAAGCCCTTTTTTGAAGATTGGATCAACAAAAAGATCGTTGAGAAAAATAGCCAGCCACAGATTATGAAGGTTCAGGCTGAACCACGCGTGATCCCAGTGGTAGTACACATCCTGCACAACGGGACATCCATAGGCGTTGAAGCCAACATCTCTGACGCACAGGTTCTTCAGCAAATTCGAGTACTGAATGAAGATTTTCGAAGAAAAAATGCAGATGCCATCCTTACTCCCGCGGAATTTCTTCCAGTAGCGGCAGATGCGAATATTGAATTTGTGCTCGCCAAACAGGACCCAAATGGTCTCCCTACCAATGGAATTGTTAGGAAGCAGGGGCCTAAAACCATTTATGGGCCTGAAGACGCAACCTTGATTGGGCAGACCTCCCAATGGAATCCTGAAGAATACTTGAATGTATGGGTTGTACCTTTAGTGGATCCTTACTTAGGCTACGCAACCTTTCCCACCTCTAACCTACCCGGACTAAATTTTGCACCATCGGCTGCAATTCGTGATGGAGTAACCGTGGATTACCTCTTTTTTGGAACTGGTGCTGGCACAGCTGCCAATACCAATGGAAGGACTGCTACTCATGAAGTAGGCCACTACCTTGGCTTGCGTCACATTTGGGGCGATGGAGGCTGCGAAGTAGATGATTTCGTACTCGATACACCCAATCAGGACAATCCAAACAATACCATTTGCAATGCAAACCCAACCCGGATCTCTTGTGGAACCAACAACATGATTCAGAACTACATGGATTACACGCCAGATCCGTGCATGAACCTATTTACCAAGGGCCAAGTCGAACGATTTGATGTAGTGCTTGCCAATAGCCCTCGCAGAGCATCGCTGGTTAACAGTCGTGGAACCAAAGATCCAGTGCTTACGACTAGAGATGTGTCTTTGTTGAGAGTTATCACTCCTTTTGACGCTTTATGCCAACCAAGCATCACCCCTCAGTTGGAAATTCAAAATAGAGGAAATGAATTGG
>CAZPKI010000093.1:0-7559 GCA_964587015.1 uncultured Limnohabitans sp. | reverse complement strand
CCCTACTTTTGGCTTGCAGCAAAATCCTCCACTGCTTGCCAAACGCGAAATATATTTTTGTAGCTGATTTTTTCTAAATCTTCCTTTGAATATCCCCTACGGAGCAACTCCGAAAAGAGATTGGGAAACATGGAAACGTCCTTTAAGCCCGTCGGCAAGGAATCTCCCACCCCATCGTAATCCGAACCCAAGCCCACGTAATCAATACCGACCAACTGGACCACATGGTCAAAATGATCCGCTACCCGCTCCACAGTAGGAAAGGGAGTAAATTTTGCCGTATACTCCTGAATGTATTGTTGTGCCCGAGGGTCTGATCTAGAAAGGTTATTTTCCGCCAACCAATTGACCAAATGTTCTCTCACCTGGGCTGTACCTTCCGTATAGGCAGAATCCAGAAAAGCACCGCCGAAATTAATCATCATCACCCCTCCATTCTTTGCGAGACCTTGGATCAATTCATCGCTCATGTTGCGCTCAAAGCCTGGGGTAAACTTCCTCACCGAAGAATGGGAAGCGATGACCGGTACCTTAGTGACCGAAAGCGCATCTCGAAAGGTGTTGTCCGAGACATGACTCAAATCAACCATTATTCCCAGGCGGTTCATCTCAGCAACCACCTTTTCTCCAAATGCACTCAAGCCACCGTGCGTAGCCGTTGTGTCGTAGCTCGCATCACCGATTAGGTTGTCTTTGCCATGCGTAAGCGTGATGTAGCGAATCCCTCTGCGGTGAAAGTAAGCTACATTGGCTAGGTCATCCTCAATACCAGCACCATTTTCCATCCCCATGGGAAGCGAAATAAGCCCTTTTGCAAAATTTGCACGAACATCCGCGGGACTGTAGGCCATGGCAAACTTATCTGGAAAAGTAGCGGCTATCCGCTCCGTCATCGCAATCAAAGTGTCGGCAAGTGCTTTTGAAGCACCCGGAATAGCCTGGTTGGCCGCTGGAATATAAATAGACATAAATGGCGCATCCAGTCCCCCTGCCTTGGCACGAGGGTAATCGAAATTACCATCTGGAGTTCGTACAGATACATCCAACACTTCCCGCTTCAGCGTAAATCCCCCCACCTTCATGCGGAAAGGGAGGTCCACATGTCCATCTACCATAATCGTAGATTGGGCAATTTGTGCAGCTGCTTGCAATCGCTCTTCAGCCGTAATTTTGGTGTAATCAGGCACCTGCTTCACCGAAGCACAAGAACCAAACGCAGCACAAAGGGCACCCAACAAAAAGAATCTATTCATAACCATCCGAAAATATAGGTAGGGAAGATACCCCCTTTTAGAACCCAAACCAATAGAATAATCCCCAAAAGCCCATAAAGAAAGGAGATTTAAACTCGCAACAATGTGCTGGGGAAAAGAATTGCTGCCCTTTACGCTTGCTCAAAAAAGATTACATCAAAATTTAGTCGACGCTCCTCCTCTTTTAGCTGGATGACAATTTCATTTTTTGAACCTTTTCAGGTCATTCCGTCTTAAGTACATACGGATAAACTATCTTTCAAAGAAAAGCGATAAAAATACCGAATGCAGGTAGGAATCGACAGCTTTTCATTTCCTTGATCCCCCTTCAATTGACCGTTCATGGAGGTAGTATGCCACCATGGATTATTTTTAGAAAAGAATTACAGTCTAACGCTTATCTTCATCTCACTTTAACTAGGACCAATTAATAAACGGATATTATGAACTCGAAAGAAATCAACTACGAACTGGAAAAAAACATGGAGGTCATCTCGCAATTGGATGATTTCGTTGGCCATGCCGTAGATACCGTCCTAGTGGATCCGGAAGACTGCTGGCAGCCGTCTGACTTTTTGCCCGACTTTGCCAATCCAGAGGCGATGGAAGATGTCAAGCTTCTGCAGCAACGAGCTGCAGGCATACCAGATACAGTCTTAACTTCTTTGGTGGGCAACCTAGTTACGGAAGAAGCCTTACCTTCCTACCAAACCTATTTCAATCTATTGGAAGGAATCAATGTAGAGCGAAGCTTGCTCTCCCCATCCGGGTGGGTACGTTGGTCCAAAGCTTGGACTGCAGAAGAAAATCGCCATGGTGACCTACTGAACAAGTACCTGTACCTGACTGGCAGGATAGATATGCGTGCTGTGGAGCAGACTATTCACCGCTTAATTACCAATGGCTTTGACCCTAAATCGGATTCAGACCCCTACCAGGCCATGATTTACACCTCTTTTCAAGAGCGAGCAACAAAGATTTCACACGTGAATACTGGCAAACTTGCAGACAAAGCAGGTGACCATGTCCTGTCAAAAATTTGTAAAACCATTGCTGGAGATGAGGCGAGACATGAAAAGGCTTACAAAAGCTTTATGTCTAAAATTTTCGATATTGATCCAAGTGGAGCAATAACTGCATTTGAAAAAATGATGCGAAAAAATATCGTCATGCCTGCTGTCCTCATGGGTGAAGGAAGTAGCCGCCCAAGCATCTACAAAGACTTTTCAGAAATTACCCAAAAAATAGGCGTTTATACCGGCTGGGATTATGCACGCATCATTGAGCACCTGGTAGATTTCTGGAAAATAGAATCCCTTACTGGACTAGATTCTGCTGCAGCCAAAGCGCAAGACTACCTAGCCAACTTAGCCGACCGCTACATGAGATTAGCGGATCGAATCAAAGCACCAGATGAAGTCAGCCTTGCCTGGCTAAAATAAAAACCAAGTCCTTCCCTCCGAAGGACTTTTTTTTGCATATTTCCATTCCTACTTTCCCGATTCATAATGAAATACTTTCTACTACTTCCTGCACTATGGATTGTTGGCCTGGGTTCTTCCTTGGCTCAAAACGTCCAAATTAATTCTGAACGACTCCAAAAATCGCTCAGCACCTTGGCCACCTATGGCAAAAATGACAAGGGCGGCTCGGATCGGATAGCTTACTCCGTTCATGATATAGCTGCAAGACCTTTCGTCAAGCAGTTGCTCACCGCTGCAGGGCTGGAAGTATCAGTAGATTATGCAGGAAATATCATCGGTAGAAAAGCCGGTAAAAACCCATCCCTAAAGCCCATCAGCATGGGCTCTCATATCGATGAAGTGCCCAATGGAGGGGACTACGATGGCCCCGTCGGGGTAATGGGAGCGATCGAAGTGGTGCGGACCCTAGCGGAAGCAGGCATTCAAACGGAGCACCCCCTAGAAGTGATTGTGTTCACCAATGAGGAAGGTGGCGTGATCGGCAGCCGGGCTCTAGTTGGAGGCTTAAGTGAAGCTGCACTTCAAGCCAAGAGCAATGCAGGCATGACTCATGCCGAAGGCATTCGGCTCTTGGGTGGTGACCCGAACAAGATTTCAAATTTAGCGCGTGCCAAGGGAGATATCGCTGCATTTTTGGAGCTCCACATTGAGCAAGGAGGCAACCTGGATACCAAAAAATTGGACATTGGTGTAGTTGAAGGCATCGTCGCTATTGAATGGTGGGAATTCACCTTCAAAGGCAAAGCCAATCATGCGGGGACTACCCCCATGGATGCTCGGAAAGATCCCCTTCTGCCTGCAGCTCGATTTATCTTGGCCGTGAATGAAGTCATCACCCGAGACGAAGGGCGGCAAGTGGGTACTGTGGGAAAAATTCAAGCCTTCCCTGGCGCAGGCAATGTGATCCCTGGAGAGGTAAAGCTCAACTTAGAAATCCGAGATTTATCGTCCGAAAAAATCTGGAAGCTTTATGCAGAATTGGAGACGATTGCCAAGCAGCTTGCACAGGAAAGCGGCAGCAGCCTAGCCATCCAACACATCGAAGTGGCCAGCAAACCCGCCCTTGCAGACCCAGAAATTCGAAAAATCATCAAGCAGGAGGCTGAAAAACTTGGAATGACCACGCTTAGTCTTCCCAGTGGAGCTGGGCACGATGCACAAGAAATGGCCAGAATCGCCCCCATGGGCATGATTTTTATTCCAAGTAAAGATGGCATCAGCCATGCCCCAGAAGAATACTCTAGTCCAGAAGCCATCGCCAACGGAGCAAATGTACTGCTGAAAACCTTACTTGAACTCGATCGAAAGTTGAGCTCAAAAAAGTAAGATTTAGCTGTCGATTATGTCCTGAGAAATCAGCCGATAGATTTCGGCTAGTTGCTCGTTGTAGGCCAAAAAGTGATGGTGTGTCTCCAGCGTTTCGTAGTCTTCCCGAATAGCGGGTCCAGTTTGGGCTTTTCTTGCTCCCAGCTGTAAGCTTTTGGAGATTGACTCAATGATCAATGGCTTGAGCAGCTCTGGATCCAGACCCTGCCGATGCAGAATGTCTTCTGCAATTCGAAGCATGTGGTTCGTAAAGTTGCTCGCGAAAACAGCCGCTACATGCACCGCTTGCCGGTCTTTGCCTCGTAGGATGTAGACGAGTTGGGAAAGGCTTTTTGCCACTTTTTTCAAAAGCTGCAAGCTGCCTTCATCCTCGGACTCCAAGAGGAATGGCACTTCCTCAAAGTCAACCTTCTTGCCTTTGGTGAAGGATTGCAGTGGGTAAAATACCCCCACATAGCTGGCTGAACTTTGGGATAGCACTTCCATGGGAATGGCTCCTGAGGTATGCACCAAGACGCTTCCCTCGGGTAAAATCACCTGATCTGCAACCTCTGATAGCGCGTCGTCCTTGATGGCTAAAATAAATAGCTCCGCACTACTCTCCGAGAAATCCAAATCATCCTTCGGCGTCGCAGTATAAATTCGCTCGGTGATTTCCTTGGCTTTTTGAAGGTCTCGCGCATAGACTTCTGTGATTTCATGGCCTGCATCTTCGAGTGCTGGCGCCAAGTTCCAAGCCAAATTGCCTGCGCCAAGGATTGCTATTTTCAACTTCATAAAGAAATTAAGTCAATTTTGAGGAAAAGAAAAAGCCATTCCCAAGTACGGGAATGGCTTTAATCCATTTAGAAATCAAATTAAATGTGCAGCGCTCGGTTGTCCGTAGCTGCCAAACAGGCTTCTTTGAAGACTTCGGTATAGGTCGGATGTGCGTGGGACATTCTCGCGATATCCTCTGCTGAAGCGCGAAACTCCATTGCCACCACTGCCTCAGCAATCATATCAGCAGTTCGCGGACCGATCATGTGTACACCTAGAATCTCATCTGTACTTGCATCTGCCAATACCTTGACCATCCCATCCGTATCCATGGAAGCACGGGCACGTCCAGAAGCCAAGAAAGGAAACTTTCCAACCTTGTATGTTCTACCCTGCTCCTTCAATTGCTCTTCGGTGTAACCTACAGCAGCCACTTCTGGCCAGGTGTACACCACTCCAGGAATCAGAAGGTAGTTGATGTGTGGCTTTTGTCCAGCGATGGTCTCAGCTACATATACCCCTTCCTCTTCCGCCTTGTGTGCAAGCATCGCTCCTTTTACGACATCACCGATTGCATAAATATGGGGAATGGCCGTTTGCAGGTGGTCATTTACCTCAATTTGTCCTCTATCCGTAATCTTAACCCCCGCAGCAGCGGCATTTAGGCCATCCGTATAGGCCTTTCGACCAATCGATACAAGCACATAGTCTCCCTTGATTTCTACGGTCTCTCCCTTCGCATTTTCCGCTTTGACGACCACTTCTTTTCCGAGATTTTCTACTCCAGTCACCTTGTGCTTGAGGTAAAACTCAAAGCCGATCTTTTTCAAGGACTTTTGCAGTTCCTTACCCAAACTTTTGTCCATGGTAGGAATGATGGAATCCATGTACTCAACCACCGAAACCTTGGCCCCTAATCGTCCATAGACAGAACCCAATTCCATGCCGATCACTCCACCACCGATGACGATGAGGTGCTTTGGAATTTCCTTCATTTTGAGCGCCTCTGTAGAAGTGATGATGCGCTTCTTATCTATGGTAATAAATGGAAGACTTGCAGGCTTGGAACCCGTGGCAATGATGATATTTTTTCCTTGGATATCAGTTGCAGAGCCATCTGCCTTGGTCACTTTCACGGTGTGTGCATCCACAAAAGATCCAAGTCCATGGTGGACATCCACCTTGTTTTTCTTCATCAAAAACTGAATCCCCTCCACATTTTGGGTGACTACCTCGTCTTTGCGGGCGATCATTTGTGGGAGGTTGACCTTGAGACCCTTCAAGTCGATGCCATGGGTAGCAAAGGTATGCGCCGCATTGTGGTAATGCTCCGAAGAGTCCAGCAAGGCCTTTGAAGGAATACAACCTACGTTTAAGCAGGTTCCACCAAGGGTGGAATATTTTTCAACCAAGGCTGTTTTCATCCCTAGCTGCGCAGCTCGAATGGCTGCTACATAGCCCCCTGGGCCCGATCCGATTACGATTACGTCGTACATTTTTTTAGAGTTTAGAGTTTAGATCCAAGAACCAAGACGCTATCGTCTCGTTTCTTGGCTCTTGCTTCTTGTATCTTGCTTCTTGTCTCTCGCTTCTTCCCTTAAACGCCGAACATCAACCTCGTCGGATCTTCGAGCAATTGCTTTACGCGAACTAGGAAGCTCACAGACTCGCGTCCATCGATGATGCGGTGATCGTAGGACAAGGCTAGATACATCATCGGTCGGATGACCACCTGCCCGTTTTCAGCAATGGGTCGCTCCACAATGTTGTGCATGCCCAAAATAGCGGATTGTGGTGCGTTGATGATCGGTGTAGACATCATGGATCCAAATACCCCACCGTTGGTGATGGTGAAGGTTCCACCCGTCATCTCCTCAATGGAAAGCTTGTTGTCACGAGCCTTTCCAGCTAGACGCACAATCTCCTTTTCAATTTGATCGAAAGAAAGGTTCTCTGCATTTCGGATGACTGGGACCACCAAACCTTTGGGTGCCGATACGGCTACTGATATATCACAGAAATCATGGAAGACCATTTCATTGCCATCGATTTGCGCATTGACAGCAGGCCATTCCTTCAAGGCCACACACACTGCCTTGGTAAAGAAGGACATAAAGCCTAGGCCTACGCCATGCTTTTCCTTAAACTGATCCTTAAACTTGGATCTTAGGTCCATGATGGGCTTCATATTGACCTCATTGAAGGTAGTCAACATGGCTGTTTCGTTCTTTACTGCCACCAAGCGACGAGATACCGTCTTGCGAAGGGAAGACATTTTTTCTCTGCGGACAGCACGAGCACCAGAAACTGAATTCACCACAGGAGCTGCGGAAACAGCTGGTGATGGTGAAGCCACAGAGGCAGGAGATGCAACAGGAGCAGAAGCAGTCATGGCATCCTCCTTGGTCACTCTTCCATCCTTGCCTGTACCTGCTAGGGTAGCAGAATCAATTCCTTTTTCTGCCAAAATCTTGGATGCAGCAGGAGAAGCATGCCCCGTAGCATAGTTTTCTGTAGTAGTCGTTGGCGCTGCTGCTGGAGCTGGAGTCCTTGCTGCTGCAGGAGCAGCTCCTCCAACTTCAATACGGCAGATCAGCCCGCCTATTTCCAAAACATCTCCTTCCTTAGCCACATGGCGTAAGATGCCTGTAGCCTCTGCAGGAAGTTCAAAAGTAGCCTTGTCAGAATCCACATCAGCAATGATTTCGTCAAGGGTCACCTGATCACCATCCTTTTT
>CAZPKI010000092.1:3024-7586 GCA_964587015.1 uncultured Limnohabitans sp. | reverse complement strand
ATGATGACCGTATTTTCAGCAATTCCTTTTGCTTCCAAGGCTTTTCGGATCTTCCCGATTTCAGCATCTACTTCAGAAATCATTCTAAAATACCCTTTTACGCTACGCTGGTACTTTTCTGGAGTATCAAAGCGCCAATACCATCGGGTCCGATTTTCTCCAGTTCGAATGTATTCCGGCAGCGTTTGAAAGTACTTGTCCTCGGAAAGCAATGGATCAGGGACAACCAGGTTTTGATACAAGGTATCGTATGCTGAAGACCAGAAATACTGCAATTCCGCACCATCATGCGCATGTGGAGCTGAGAAACTTAAGGACAACATAAAAGGCTTCTCAGCAGGCGTATTCGCTATAAAATCGATCGCTTGTTGACTGGTATATCGGCTGAGATGCACCGTGTCCTCTTTGATTTTTTTGAAAAAATACCCCCTTCGATCCGTAAACAAATTGTTACGATCATACTCCTCCCCTGCATCAAAAAGCTTCGCAAATCCAGGGTAATTGATGCCAAATTTCCCAAAAAATCCCGTCGTATATCCTGCATCCCTGAGCATTACTGGGTAGGATTGGGCTACGTAGGCCTCTTGAATATCCCCTTGCCCAAAAGTATAGCCATGGGTTCGCTCATACAGTCCAGTGAGAATACTCGCCCTGCTCGCGGCACAAATCGGTGTCGTAACGAATGCATTTTCATAGTAAATCCCCTCTTTCGCCATTCGGTCCATTTCTGGAGTTCGAATCATGGTGTTTCCTGCAAAACCCAGCGCATCCCAACGGTGATCGTCCGTAAGTATAAAGATGATATTCGGCTTTTTATCCTGCGAAAAAGCTGAAAACGTCAGGTTGAAAAAAAGTAATGAAAGGAGAATTTTACCCATTATTTGATGTAGCTGCCTTAATTGTGGATTGTAAAATTCAGTACAAACCCTTTTGAACTAAACTAATTGATAACTATTGATTTTGCAAAGACTCAGTCACAGTTGTGGTAGCAGAATCAAAAGAATATATAGGTTAAGGTATAAAAAAGTGGGCTGCAAACCGCATACTCTTGTCCGTCTACGAGTTACCTGAATTTTTATACCACTGTAATTAGCTAGAAATACGATATTTTGTATCTTAACTTAGATTTTAACTAGATGAATTCTAAGGTCAGTTCTATAAACAAACGATTCTACCTCTTGAAGTGGACAATGGCCACTCTTGGAGTACTGATGCCTATCATTTCGGCTTTAGCTGAGACTGTAGAATCAGACACCGCTACAGATTTCTGGCTGTGGCAATTTTTTGGCCGCTTGCATCCCATGGTAGTTCATTTCCCGATTTCCCTCCTGATTTTTGCTGGCCTTATCGAGCTGTTTACGCTTAAAAATTTCAATTCCAAGTTCCGTCCTGCCATCCAACTGCTCGTCCTGGTTGGATCGATAAGCACCCTAATTTCGGCGCTTTTTGGTTGGCTCCACGCCAGCAGTGAAGGCATAAGTGGAGAAACCCTCGATCTCCACCAACTAATCGGATTCATCACTTCAGGATTGGCTGTGGTTCTCCTTTATTTTTTAAGGAAGACAAACCAGCAATCCCAACCTTCCACTCGAATGATTTACCGGATGCTTCTTTTTGCCTCTGGATTGGGAATCGGAATCGCTGGACATTTGGGCGCCTCACTTACCCACGGGGAGGACTTTTTGACGGAAGTTATCCCCTCCTGGGAGGAAGAATCGGAAGCTCCAGAAAGCGTAACAATCAACCTTGCTTCATTCGCCTCCGATCTTTCTGTAGAAAAAGAAATTCAGCTTGTCACGAATGTGCGGTCGGTACTGGCTCATAATTGTTACAAATGCCACTCAGGAGCAAAAATTGAAGGTGAATTGCGATTGGATGAAAAAGAATTTGTCTTTGCAGGGGGAGAAAATGGACAGATTATCGTTCCAGGAAACCCTGGAGAAAGTGAGCTGATCCGGAGAATTTCCCTTTCCAAAAACCACAAAGAGGTCATGCCTGCCAAGGGCAAATTACTCAAAGATGAAGAAATTCAACTGCTAACACTTTGGATCGAAAAGGGAGCGCCTTGGCCGGAAGGAGTAGCTCAACAATCCGTCTACCGTGTAGCGGCCCTGGCTCCGAGAAAGCCCGAACTTCCCCCAATACAACCTGGGCTTGAACATCCGATTGATCGACTCGTAAATAAATACTTTCAAGAAAATCAACTCAGCTTTGGCAGTCCTGTCGATGACCGCACCTTTCTCCGAAGAATTTATTTAGACATCATTGGGCTCTTGCCTACCCCGAAGGAACTGGCATCCTTCCAAGCAGATCGCAACCCTCAGAAACGGGAAATTGAAATCCAGAAACTTCTAGATAGAACCGATGATTATACCCAGCATTGGATGACTTTTTGGAACGACAACCTACGAAATGACTACACCGGCACGGGATACATCACTGGAGGACGGTTTGCCATCTCCGATTGGCTTTATACAGCTATTCGAGACAACAAGCCCTACAATCAGTTTGTCAAAGAACTGCTGAATCCTTCCGAAAAATCAAAAGGTTTTATTGAAGGCATCCGTTGGCGCGGAACAATCAATGCTTCCCAGCGAACGGAATTGCAGGCTGCTCAAAATGTGGGGCAAGTTATCCTAGGCCTAAACCTCAAATGTGCTTCTTGCCACGATAGCTTTATCAATGACTGGAAGCTGGAGCAGGCCTATGCTTTCGCGAATATTTTTGCCGATTCTACCCTCGAAGTAAATCGTTGTGAAATCCCAACTGGCAAAATGGCCAAAACCAAAATCCTTTGGGAAGAACTCGGCGATATCGATTCGCTCGCCACCAAGGCAGAAAAATTACGGCAACTTGCCGATCAATTGGTTCAGCCTGCCAATGGAAGGATGTACCGGACCCTAGTCAATAAAGTATGGAAGCAGCTGATGGGAAGGGGAATTGTAGAACCTGTGGACGAGATGGACAATCTTCCTTGGAGCCAAGATTTGATTGATTGGTTGGCCGTAGATTTTGTGGAAAATGGCTACGACATCAAGCGCCTGATTTTTCAAATTACCAGCTCCAAAATCTATCAAAACCCCTCGGTGACCGTTTCATCGGCAGACAAACTCATGGCTGAGGATTTCAAGTTTCAGGGAATGGTCAGAAGAAGGATCACCGCAGAACAATTTTCCGATGCGGTTTCTGAAATTTCCGCACCCCTATTTGATTCTGTGGAAGTGAAATTTCGCCCTTACCAATTGATTCCTGAGGCAAAATCTAATTTGGGATTTGCGCGAGCCTCCTTGGTGGCCAACAATGAATTCCTAAAATCTCTAGGCCGCCCAAATCGGGAAATAGTCTCCGTCAGCAGGGACTCTCAGGCCAACTTACTTCAAGCCTTGGAGCTCAGCAATGGAGAAAAATTGAATAATTCGCTCGTCAAAGGAGGGGGAAAATGGGCAAGTGCATTTGGTGATCCGAAAGTCCTTACGGAACAATTGTATGCCAAAGCATTACTTCGAAAACCGAACCCTAGGGAGCTAGAGGTGGCGAAGAAAGTGCTGGGCGCAAAACCGAATGCAGCGGCTGTTCAAGACTTATTGTGGGCAGTAATTATGTTGCCCGAATTCCAACTCATCTATTGAAAACAGGAGCTCCTAGGCTGTCCTGCATCGCAAATAATAAATTTCAAGAGTCATGAAAACCCTGCAAAACCGACGCGAATTCCTCAAAAAAACCAGCGCAGCCACCCTGGCTACTTTGGGTATGGGTGCTCCTCTGGCCGGTTTGCTTTCCTCTTGTGAAACTAAAATTCCCGCTACCGCCGATTCCGTTATTTTATTGTTTATGGCAGGTGGGATGGCACATACGGAGACTTTTGACCCCAAAAAATACACTGCTTTCCGCAAAGGAATGGAAGCGAAGGAAGTGCTCAGCACCTTTCCTGCGATCCCGACCAAACTGGATGGAATTCAGTTTTCTGAGGGACTTGAAAATATTGCTTCGGTCCTAGATAAAGGCACGCTGATCCGCTCCTATCAGGCAGCAGATCTGGGACATATCTTGCATACCCGACACCAATACCATTTCCACACCTGTTACGAGCCGCCGCAATCGGTGGTGGTACCCCATCTTGGAAGTTGGATTGCAAAGGAAAAAGGCCCACTGAATTCAGTAATTCCGCCCTTCATCAACATTGGACAGCGGTTTACGGTTGGCGAAGCAGAAGAGCTAAAAGCATTTCACTCTGCTGGATTTTTAGGTTCCAACTATGGTCCCTTTTTGATTCCTGATCCTTCGGCGGGATTGGAGGCCGTAAGACCTCCTGTTGGAATGGACTACAAACGATTTGAAAGTAGAAATAAGCTCTACAATGACCTGATTGCTGCTGGTCCCGTGGGAGAATTTGGTTCTGAATACCAAAAGGAATCGCTCAAGCAATCCATGGAGCAGGCGTACATCTTACTTAATTCTCCAGAGGCAAAGGCATTTGATCTAAGTCAGGAACCCAAAGAAAGCTATGCCAAATACAATACTGGCCGATTTGGACTTGGCTGTCTACTCGCCAAACGCTTGAT
>CAZPKI010000092.1:1806-2924 GCA_964587015.1 uncultured Limnohabitans sp. | reverse complement strand
TTCACTGACGGTTGCTCCATCCTGATGTTTGGCGGAGGCATCAAGCGTGGCCATGTTTTTGGCAAAACAGCCGATGAACGCCCCTGCAAAACCATCGAAAACCCGATCAAAATCGCAAGCATTCACCAAACGGTGTACCATGCGTTAGGGATTCCATCGGACAAAAATTATGAAATTGAAAAAAGGCCATTTTACACCACCCCAGATGGGCATGGTAAGGTGGAATATGGATTATTAGCAAAAAGTTGATTTCACCTTACCGGCACCCCCTCCACCCAAACAAACCACCCCATGGAAATAAATAGGATTCGACTAGGAGTTTATTTTCTGCTTGCAGCACTTCTGAATTTTAGCTGCAAACCCAGTTCAACTGATTCCGAATTGGCTAGTTCGGGCTCCTTTATTCTTCAAGAATCAGAATTGCCGGACTATGAAAAAAACCTTGATCACAAGGGGCTTCTGACTGCGCTAGACGACCGATTCGATGAATCCATCCGTACAGGTGAACATATTTACAACAATGTCTGCTTCAATTGCCATGGAAATCCGGATCAACTTGGATCCATCCCCACTGCCTTCAAATTCTGGGAGGACACCTTCAACCTTGGGAAAGACCCCTATTCGATCTATCAGGTGCTTACCAGAGGCTACGGATCCATGCCTCCACAAGTTCACCTCAGCCCTGTGGAGAAATACGACATTATTAATTACTTGAGAGAAGCCTACCTCAAAGAAAAAAATCCGGGACAGTTTTTTGAAATCGATTCCACTTATCTGGCAGGGTTGCCTTCTGGTAGCAACAAAGGGCCAGCCCCGAAAGAATTTAAGCCCTGGGCAGAAATGGATTATGGCAACTTTCTGATCAATACCTATGAGTTGGTCGGTAACGATGCCCCGGAACGGGAGCAATCCAAAGGTCCCTCTCCCCTTGCTGACGAAAATTTAGTCGATGCCAACTTTGCCTACAAAGGAATTGCGGTGAGGGTGGATCAAGGTGTCGGAGGCGTGGCAGCGGGCAAGGCCTGGATGATGTTTGACCATGACCTGATGCGGGTGGCAGGAGCCTGGACCGGAGAAGGATTTATGGATTGGGAAGCGATTCTTTTTAACGGGAAACA
>CAZPKI010000092.1:0-1706 GCA_964587015.1 uncultured Limnohabitans sp. | reverse complement strand
ACAGGAGGACCATCACGGTTTCCTAAAAAATTAAGTTCCCAGGTCACCATGGGTACACAGGAAGGACCTTTTCAGGTAGACCTGATGAACCCTCCTTTTGATAGTCCATGGAAAAATCAATTTAGACTCAGTGGCTTGGATTTTTTCAAAGATCCCAACAAAGGGGTCATCTGCTCCACAGATGGGGATGTATGGTTGGTGGAAGGATTTACCCAAAACACAGGCAAACTCACCTGGCAGCGAATCGCCTCGGGGCTTTTCCAGCCCTTGGGCATCAAGGTGGTGAATGAACAAATTTTCGTCACCTGCCGGGACCAGCTGGTCAAATTACATGATTTGAATGGAGATCGGGAGACGGATTTCTACCAAGCCTTCAACTCTGACCATCAGGTTACCGACCATTTTCACGAGTTTGCCATGGGACTACAGGTAGATAAAGAAGGGAATTTCTACTATGCCAAAAGCGCTCGACATGCTCGGGAGGCCCTAGTGCCGCAGCATGGCACCTTGATCAAAGTCAGCAAAGATGGGAAGCAAACTGAAATCATCGCTACAGGATTCAGGGCTGCAAATGGAGTCTGCATCAATCCTGATGGCACTTTTATCGTCACCGATCAGGAAGGCCACTGGAATCCTATGAATCGGATCAACTGGGTGAAAAAAGGCGAATTTTATGGAAACATGTTCAGCTTTAATCCTCCAAAAGATAGTACTGAGGCAGGAATGGAGCAGCCTCTGGTATGGGTGGAGCGGGATCGGGATCAATCTCCCTCCGAGCTGCTGTGGGTGGAGAGTCAGAAATGGGGCGCGCTCAATGGAAAGCTCCTAAATCTATCTTATGGATATGGAAAAGTGTTTGTGGTTCCTTTTGAAAAAATTGGGGATCAAGTTCAGGGAGGAATATTTGAGTTGCCCATCCCAAGATTTTCCACCGGTGTGATGCGAGGAAGATTCAACCCTGGGGATGGACAATTGTACCTGGCTGGCCTATCGGCATGGGGCTCTACCCAACCTCAGCTGGGGGGACTGTACCGAATCAGAAAGGTAGATCAGCCGATGGTGATTCCGGTGGGAATCGCAGCCACCACCACGGGGATGAAGCTGACTTTTACAGACAAGCTGGATGCAAAAGCTGTACAGAAGATTTCCAGCTACAGTGTTAAGACCTGGGATCTGATTCGATCCAGAAAGTACGGTTCCAAACATCACAACGAGCAAACACTTCAAGTCACCAAAGCGGAACTGGATGCTTCAGGCAAAACGATCAACCTGACTATTCCAGCTATCCAACCCACCTGGGGAATGGAAATTACCTACAAGGTCAAAGATAGCCGAGGCATCGAACGAGAAGGGTTGGTACAGAATACGATCCATCAGTTGGGAAGCAAAACGCCTTGATTGGAAATTGAATAAAACCTACCGAGCTGAATAATGACTGTTACCTTTCTACTATTAATCCTATTGATCATTTGGAGCATTCCAAGCACCCATTACCGAAGTAAGTTTCGGAAAATTGTGTACCAAACTGAGGATTGGAAAATAAACATTAGGCCCCTTTTCAAAAAGGAGATCCTCGCTTTATTCGGCAACATGTATCCTGAGAATGATACTTACCTTAAAACAAGAAATTTCTACCGCATCTATTTAGCAGTTTATCTGGTTTTATTTCTCATGTACCAGGTTGTCAAAAGCTCGAGTTAGCAGTC
>CAZPKI010000091.1:0-7618 GCA_964587015.1 uncultured Limnohabitans sp. | reverse complement strand
TTTCAAAGGCCTCATTCTTTTCCAAATCAGAGACAAACCAATGTCTATAGGATAGCGGAGAAGTAGAAATTCCACCTTCTACCCCTTCGGGAAGCAGCTGGGCCAAAATTCTGAAGCATCGGAGGGTATAGGCTAGCCTAGCTTCCGTGGTCCAATCTGGTGCATGAACCTGTTCCTTCACCTTGGTACGGTGAAATCCTCCGTAGGGAAAACAGTTGAGCGTAAACACGTAGGCGTTGGTCTGTTTCAACCAATCTCGAAATTCTTGAAGGATCTCAGGCCGCTCCAACACCAGAGAAGCTTCCTGAGAAAGCCGAAGACCAATCCCAAAAGGGCCCTTGTGTTCCAAGCGTTTCTTTACTTCAGGGATGTAAATTTTTAAGTTACGAAAGGTGGCGTCCCAACTTTCCCCAGCATGGATGTTGCTGCAATAGCTCAGGTGGATGTCCTTAATTTTCATAGGCAAAAATTAGCGCATCACCGGAGCGCATGCCGGTCTTCCCAGTTCTGAAGGAGATGTAAAGCTTTCACAATCAAGTTAGGGTCCATCTCATGCACCTCCACGCCTCTTCCCAAGTCATCGAGTAACATGACCGTCAGCTTTCCTCCTAGATGCTCTTGAAATTCTTTCAAGCCTTGAAGCAAGGCTTCTTCTTGAAGTTCCGGGGCATAAAGAGACAGCCCCAAGTTATGAAACAAGCTGAAAATACGAATCAAGTCCCCTTCTCCGATACGTCCTTGCAAAAAGGAATAGGCCGAATCCAGTGCAATGCCTATGGCAACTGCCTCTCCATGGCGAATTCGAAAGTCACTCAATTTTTCCAGTTTGTGTGCTGCCCAATGCCCAAAATCTAGCGGTCTACTCGAGCCAAATTCAAAAGGATCTTCGCCTGCGATGTGTGCCATGTGGTGCTGCGCGCTACGAATGATGTGCTCTTTCATAGGCTCTAGCTCTCGACTCGCAAGAGCTGTAGCTTCTTTTTCTAGCCACTCAAAAAACTTAAGATCTTTGATCAGTGCCACTTTGACTGCCTCCGAAATTCCAGATCTCCAATCTCGGTCTTCTAAGCTTTCCAAAAAGTTAAAATCATTGAGTACCGCAAAAGGCGGAGTAAAGGTGCCCAGGTAATTTTTTTTGCCAAAGGCATTGATGCTGTTTTTGACACCAACTGCAGAGTCATTCTGAGACAGGACCGTCGTAGGAATACGAATCAGACGAATCCCTCGATGGGAAATTGCTGCTGCAAAGCCTACCATGTCGAGCACGGCTCCACCACCTATCGCAGCAATGTAAGAATGCCGGTCGATGCCATGAAGGTGCGTAGCCTCCACCACCTGCTGGTAAGCATCTGGGTCGTTTTTACAGGCTTCTCCACCAGCTACCACCATCGGCTCAGCCACCAAGGCTAGTCTCGAGGGGTAAGCCGCTACATAGGTTTTGATTTGAGAGATCAACTCGGGATGGCATGCCGCTACCCCAGAGTCCAGCACAAAAAATACTCGGGCAAGCTGCCCTTCTGGAAAGATATCTACCAAAAGAGTTTGACTTTCCGCAAACAAGTTCTCCGTGAATACAACCGGGTAGCGAAAGGGTACCGAGAAAGATTGTTGAAGAATCGTAGGCATAAGGGGTGGGTATTACTCGTCTAGGTAGGCAAGTTGTGAAAGAATTTGAATTATTTAGTACTTAGGTCACTGCAAATTTTTTGGCCAAGCTCAAAGAGATGGGAAGCAAAAGCAAAATTACCAGGCCAATGGGCCAGCCCGAGAAGGCAGTGCCTAGCGTAGCATTTACCAAAATCAAGGAAAGCACAGCCGCTTTCACAGACTTCCCGATGTACTTGGGTTCCTGTGTTCGGATCGCTTGCAAGAGGGGTGGAAATAAGCGATAACCCAAGAAAGCTAAAAAAGGCAAAATCTGGAGGTATCCCGGACTCTTTTGGTAGGCGAGCAGAAAAAGGGCTATGAAAATAGAGGCATACATGGCTCCTCCGAGGAACAGCGCATTCCTGTTTTTGCCATGCACCTCTCCTCTACTAATGATAGTAATCGCCGCTACATAGACAAGGGGAAGCAAGCCCAAGTACCAAGAAGTATGCAGCAAGGCAGGCACTACCGAGATCCCCAACAGGAGATTTCCTGTCCGACACAGGCCCATATTGATGGGTCCAAAAAAGAATTGATGCTTGCCCCAGTAATCGTAAAGAAAGGCACATCCCGCAACGCCAATGGCAAGTATCCCTGCAAGTGGGTTGACTTGAAATGCGCAGACAATCCCTCCTAGGAGTAAAATCGATGCCATTGCAGTCGCGCCTTTTTTGGAAACTCGGCCACTGGGGATTGGGCGCTCAGGGCGCTCAACTGCATCCAATTCCGCATCGGCGATATCATTGAACGCTACCCCTCCACCATACAAGCCGATGGTGCTTAGGGAAAGCCAAAGCAGGTTCCACCAATACGGTTGATCTCCATAAATCCAATTGGTGGCCATCCCATCCCAGGCTCCGGCGATGGCAAAGCCAGCCCAGATATCCGCTACCGCCGTCACTACATTTGCAGGTCGGGTGAGTTGGAGGTAGGCAAAAATCTTGGATTTGGCCATGGGTTAGTTTTCTACGCGGTCATCAGGACCCTCCACGCGGGGAACCTGTCCACCGCGAAGAACCGAGTTGCCACCCAGTTTTTTGGTTTGATCAATTGGCGCAGCCTTGAGCCAGTCGTCCTCGTGCATTTGCCCACTCAGACCAAATACGGTGAGTGCATTTTGGTAGGTAGTCAAGCGAACATGCTCTTCTGGTACCCCCATTTTGCGCATCAGCGCGGCAGTCTTCGGCACGGCAATCGGATCTGAAATCCCCCAATCTGCCGCCGAGTTCACTATGATTCGTTCGGGACCATATTGCTTGACGATTTCCACCATCCGCTCAGACCCCATTTTGGTATGTGGGTAAATGGTAAATGCTGCCCAAAAACCTCGATCCAATACCTCTTTGACTGTTTCCTCATTGTTGTGATCGACCACCACCCAATACGGATCCATGCCATGCTCCACTGCCACATCCATGGAGCGGGTTGTGCCCTTTTTCTTGTCTCTGTGAGGGGTGTGGATCAACACGGGTAGCTCCACTTCCTTGGCTAGCTCGAGTTGCAGGCGGTAAAAACGATCCTCAGCTTCGGTTTGGTCGTCGTAACCAATTTCCCCGATGGCCACCACCCCTTCCTTGCCCGCATAGAGCGGTAGGAGTTCCATCACCTGTTCCGCAAGAGCAACATTGTTGGCCTCCTTAGAATTGAGGCCCATGGTGCAGTAGTGGACGATGCCAAACTGGCTTGCCCGGAATCGCTCCCAGCCCACCAAGGTGGAAAAATAGTCCTTGAAGGAGCCCACTTCGGTACGGGGCTGCCCCAGCCAGAATGCGGGTTCGATCGTGGCCACAATGCCCGCTTTGCGCATGGCTTCGTAGTCGTCGGTAGTCCTGGAAACCAGGTGAATGTGGGGATCTATGTACATTTCCATGGGTAAATGCTGCTGTAATTGGGTAAATTTAGCGGTTGATGTGCGATTAAACTCGGTTTTTTTGAAATTCTATTCCTAGGTCTTCCCAGCCATAGGCAGCGGTAGCGCAGGCTTCCTGAAGCAAGGGATAGGCAGTCAAGAGTTCTTTGGCAGGAGCATAGCTACTTTGGTACGCAGCCAAAGCTCCGGCCTTTTGCTCGGTGACATCCGTAGCGGCCAACACTTTTTTCAGGTCTTCCAGGTATTGGGGGCCCATAAATGGCACGAGGAGGCGCCATACTTCTGGCATCACTGCCCTGCCGGCTGCCCAGCGCTCGTGGGCAAAGTCGGTGGCCATGGCAGCAAGTGCAGCATTGCGTCGACGATCTAGGTCTTGGATGAGGTAGAGCGGGCGCTGCATAAAGATGGCTTTGAGGACCAGCTGATTCCAATTGGCCTCCGGGAAAAATCTCGATGGAAAAGGATTGCGCAGCGCGATGGCATCAAAGATCAAGGACATATTCGTGCGACACCCTTCAATGGCACGAGGCAATAGCCCCTCCGCATTCGGGAAAAGTGGCAAGGCTGCATAGAGCGCCTGCTGCTCATACATGTCGCCTGTTTCAAAGAGTTGCTGCAAGATGGCCTGCCAGGCTTCATCCTGGAAGGTCAACTGGAGTACTAGGTAAATGCGGGCCACTTGAAGGCTATCCCAGACAGATGGATCTACTCCCTCAGGAAGGGACGATTTTGCTCCGTCCGTCCAAGAAACAGCCTCTTTATTAAAATACCGAGAGGCGCGGGAAAAGGCAAGAAAGAAGGGATTCGGGGAACTGGAGGACTTAATTTTTTCGGCTTGCTCTGCCAACCAGGTAAGGGAAGCAGGTTCCGCATTTGCTTCTAAAGCCTTTTTTAAAAATTCTTGAATCGGAGCTGTTGCCATGGGGAGAGAGATTTACCAAACTTCTACGTAAAGAAACTGGAACCCGAAGAAAAATCCATCCTGTTTTAGACAAATGGAGGAAATTTTATTTGTCAACGGACCACCGTCCACTGTCCACGGCTCACTGAATTGTACTTCAATCCTTGTTTTCTTTGGTTAGCATTTCAAGTGGATCTTGTCATCAGTACCAACTTTATCCTTAATTGCAATAAGCTGTGGACCGTGGACTGTTAGCCGTTGACTGACTATCCACAATTATCCACCAGCGGTTTCAGGAAAATTGAAGTTAATTCCTAGTTTTAGGAAATTAAATCCCCTCGACATGAAAATAGGCAACATCTGGTACCTAGGTCTTGTGTTTTTTGTTTCTGTTCAGCTGCAGGCACAAAACCAAGTCATCGATGCCATCATCAAAGAAGCAACGGAAAATTCTAAACTAGAAGTTCTTGCTCATGAAATCATGGATGGAGTAGGCCCAAGATTGGTCGGCTCCCCACAAATGCAAAAGGCCCATGACTTGGCCGTCACCACCTACCAGAGTTGGGGCATTCCTGCCCGCAACGAAAAGTGGGGAGAATGGAGAGGCTGGGAAAGAGGCGTCACCCACATGGACATGATTGCCCCTTGGACCAAGTCCTTGGCCGGCACGCAATTGGCCTGGAGCCCCTCTTCTCCTCAAGGAGGCGTAAAAGGGGAGGTAGTCATTCTTCCTGAATTTGCCGACTCCCTGGCATTCCAAAAGTGGCTTCCTTCCGTAAAAGGCAAGTACGTGATGATCTCAGTTCCTCAGCCTACTGGACGTCCGGACTACAACTGGGAGGAGCATGGCACGCCAGAGTCAATTGCAAAAATGAAAGCAGCTCGCACAAAACTTACTGAATCTTGGACCAAGCGTCTTCAGGCTACGGGCAAAAACCGCAACCAACTTCCCCTCGCACTTGAAAATGCAGGCGCAGCAGGCATCCTCACCTCACTTTGGTCCAATGCCTTTGGTGCCAACAAGATTTTCTCTGCCTCCACCAAAAAAGTGCCTACCGTAGACATTTCCTTGGAAGACTATGGCCTACTTTATCGCTTGGCAGAAAGCGGCAAAAAACCACAGTTGCACCTCAATGCCCAGTCCAAAGAGACAGGCATGCAGCCCACCTACAATACCGTTGCCGAAATCAAGGGTAGTGCCAAACCAGATGAATACGTGATGCTTTCCGCACACTTTGACTCTTGGGATGGAGGCACAGGTGCTACAGACAACGGCACGGGCACCATCTTGATGATGGAAGTGATGCGTGTCTTGAAGCAAGTATATCCCAATCCAAAGCGTACTATCCTAGTGGGTCACTGGGGATCCGAGGAGCAAGGACTAAATGGTTCTCGAGCCTTTGTGGAAGACCATCCCGAAATGGTGGGCAAAATCCAAGCCCTCTTCAACCAGGACAACGGTACTGGCCGTATCGCCAATATCTCGGGACAAGGGTATGTAGATAGCTACGAGTACTTGGGCCGCTGGCTCAACAAGGTTCCTCGTAACATCACCCAGGACTTGAAAACTGAGTTTCCAGGAAATCCAGGGGCTGGAGGAACAGACCACGTGTCCTTTGTGGCAGCGGGTGTTCCGGCTTTCAATTTGAGTGCCTTGCCTTGGAACTACTTCAATTATACCTGGCATACCAATTTGGATACCTACGACAAGATTGTGTTTGACGACGTGCGCCAGAATGTAATCCTCACTGCGATCTTGGTGTACATGGCCTGCGAAGAAGAAGGGCTTGTGTCCCGCAAGCAGCGTATTCCAATCAATGCCCGCACAGGCGAGCCTGCCGAATGGCCTGGCAAAAGATCGCCTACAAGAAAGGGAGGGGTGAATTAAAAAAGTCCACTGCTAACGGTCCACAGTCCACTGCAAACTTTCTTGAACCTCAAGGTTTGTTTTTTGTGGTGAAAAGGTAAAAAAGTGGAGAATCATACACAGTAAAAAAAGGCTGTCCTGAATAGGGGCAGCCTTTTTTTGGGTTCTTTCTTTGAAAATTTAATCATAATGACTTGTCCTAAAAATAGTTTACAGGTTAACGTTTAAATCCTGATACTGATTGACTATTTTCTCTATTGAAGTTTCCCCGACACCCTCCACGTATTTACCGAATTGTGTTTCCCCACCACCAACACCTTAAAAAAGTCCTTTTTGCCAAACTCCGAGGGGAGCGCATATTGCTTCGCATCGGAGGGAACCTCTCCTAGGAAAAAATACTCATCCAGGCCACCTTCCCCAAAGTGATCCGTGGGACTCCAGTAAACAGATAGGGTTTCGGATTGCGGTCCGGGAGTCCAGGTAAGTAGCTGCTTTTTTCCCTTACCCTCCAAAGTCAAGTTACTCAGTGAAATCGATCCTGTCAGGGGAACTCCATCCAATTCTCGTTCCTGATGCTCTGGAACCACCAGGTTGAAAAAGCGAAAAAAAGAAGGAAGCAGGTCCACCTGAGTCGCTTTTCCAGCGGAAAAGTGGCCATTCAAGCCGCTGGCGCTAGAAGCAATCCACACTTCCCGTTCCGCCTCGCTCTGTCCACCATGATCCTTTCCATCGGGCTCCTTGCGTCCATGATCGGTAGTGACCCAGAGTTGCCAGTCCTCGCCTTTTCGCTGCCGCTGCTGAATGGCCTGCCAAATCAAGCCTACTTGTGCATCTGCCTTTTGGATGGCGGCATCCATTGCGGGACCTCTTCCAAATTTGTGTCCCATGTCATCCGTGTATTGAAGATATACCCAGGTAAGGTCCGGGCCTTGGGTAGCAAGATAGGTTGCCGCCTCCTCGGCTACTTTTTGGTCAATTTGGTGAATATAATCCGACTGGGCATCGTGAGGATAGCGCAGCGAATCCAGTTCCAGGCCATCCAGAGATTGGTTCAATCGGAGGTAGTTTGTCTGCGGGAGATTTTCTCCCAAGAGCTTGGTACGGTTGTCCTGCCAGGTGGAGAAAATAGCCAACTTCGCTTCGGGACGAGCCTCACGCAGGTAACGGAAAATTGTCCAATACTGGTAATTGGGGGATTCGATGCCATTGCCCCAAACCTGGTGCTTGTGTGCCCAGGTTCCTGTCAAAATAGAATTGTAGCCAACGGCAGAAATAGTCGGAGATTCAGAATATCCTCCTTTTTGGCCCCCGGCAGATGCACGCGCATAGCCCC
>CAZPKI010000090.1:0-7623 GCA_964587015.1 uncultured Limnohabitans sp. | reverse complement strand
TCACATCTTCTCGTGAATTTTTATTTAGGGAATCTCTTCTTCCTTTTTCCATTTGGGCCAAGATTTGAGGATCTGACAATCGTTCCAAGTGTCCCAAATCGGTTAGGCTTAACCCATTTTCGAGCATTTTGGAAACAATTAAATCAATTGGATAGCCACTTGTAGGGCAATAATCGATCAACTGCTCATTCCAATCGCCATGGCGCTGCATGGCATATTGATGAATTTCAGCCCGAGAAAAAGGAGTGAGTTCTTGGGCTAAATTTCCACAATTGCAGGCGCCCATGTGTCCCCACTGATAAGATGCACCCTGTTGAAGTTTGGAAGCCGTACGTTCCAATGCGGCGATTAATTCTGGATTAGCTGTTGCCATGTTTTGCTTTTTCGGTTTAACCCAATTCAATCGAGATGGTTTTAATTCTTGCCACAAGATCTCAGGGTTACAACCAATTTACGCTAGATTTTAAATAAATGGAATACCTCAAAGGATTCTTAAGAAAATTTTTCTTTACCCCGCAGCAGATCAAAAAACAGAAGAAAATCTGATGCCAAACTGTAGAAGGGATAGGTAAAGGTAGCGGGCTTATTTTTTTCAAAAAAGAAATGCCCAATCCAGGCAAAACCATAACCAATTACTGGAATGGCTGCTAGCCAGATGTATTGTGCCATCGCGATTGCTAGGCCTAGCACCACCAAGACCAACCCTGTACCTATAAAATGAAGTACGCGTGAGGTAGGATTCTGGTGTTCCGTTAAATAGTAGGGATAAAATTCTTTTAAAGAGGTATACTTCTTTTCCATGCTTAGTTCTTTTGAGTATAATAAAATTCAAGAAAGGTATTGGTTGTTTTTTCAAGCGCTTTCAAGGTGATTTTTGACTTGCTCTTGGGCGAGGTGACTTCGGTAACTCCTGTGAGCGTCATCAGGGACTTTTCTTGATTTGGATCTATGATATCAAGAATAACTTGAAGTAATTCGTACTTGGTGGTAGTCACAGTAGAACGAAAGTTGCCCATCATGGGATTAAACAACCAAGGATCGTACATCCGCATCCCCCAGAAGGGGTAGGGATTCATGGTATTCACACGTTCTCGCTGCCTCAAGTCTTCATTGGAGTGGTAGCGGATGACCAAATCAGGCTTTTTGGCATCGTACACGAGCCCTGCAGCCAGCAATTGGGCTTCTAGCGCTTCTTGCACTTGCTGATCCAATTTGGGGTCTGAAAAGCCTGGAATGCCTAGTTCCTTATTAACTAAGACAAAACTCTGGTAGTTTTTTTGAAAAGGGATTTCTCTATTTTCCACAAATATCTCAGCCGTATTGCAAGAAAATAGCAAGCCAACTAGGAAAACGAGATACAAGGAAGGGATTCTCATGTTAAAGTAGGCCAGACAAGATTCGTTTACTGGACAGGGTGAAGATAATTTATCTTTTTCATGAAAAAAATACGAGGATTCTGAAGAATGTGTTTCGGTCTACCGCAATGAATGCTATTTTTGACAAATTGTACCCATGAGCAGACCTGATTTTGACGATATCTATATGGAATTGGCGGTAAATCTCGCCAAGCGATCCCATTGCATCAAAAAGCATGTGGGAGCCGTATTGACGAAGGATACTCGAATCATTTCGATTGGCTACAACGGTCCTCCCGCAGGAACGCACAATTGTGATGTGGAATTTCCAGCTGAGGGTTGTGCTCGAGATTCCAAAGGCAGTTGCTCCTTGGCTCTGCATGCGGAGCAAAATGCCATTCTCTATGCCGTGAAAAACAATACCTCTGTTGAAGGCTCCACGCTCTATGTAACTTTATCTCCCTGCCTTGCTTGTGCTCGAATTATTTTTTCAATGGGTATTTCTAAGGTTGTTTACCTTTTTTCCTATGCGGAATACAAGGGTATTGGCTCGGACGAAGGGGTAGATTTTTTGGCGAAATTTGGTGTAAAAGTGCAGCGTTACGCTAAAAAATTGGAAGTAAGTGATCAGTTGATCTAGATGAAATTCACCTCTGCCTGGAGCTGAACCCCAAATTTATCATACACCGAAGCCTGAATCTGCTCCGAAAGCTTTTTGATCTCTTCACCAGTTCCTCCTCCATAATTGACCAACACAAGGGCTTGCTTAGCGTGTACCCCGACCTCGCCGATTCGTTTGCCTTTCCATCCTGTTTGCTCGATCAGCCAACCTGCCGCTACCTTAACTCCCTCTGCGCTTGGATAGCCAGGAATGCTCGGATAGGAAGATTTTAGCGCGTCAAACTGGGAGCTTGGGATGGTAGGGTTTTTGAAAAAGGAACCCGCATTTCCAATCTCCTTGGGGTCTGGTAGTTTGGACTGCCGAATTTGAATGACAGCATCGCTAATAGCCCTAATGCTGGGCTGATCAATGCCATTGGCAGCAAGTACCTCTCGAATGGCTCCATATTCCAGGTGAAAATTAGGTGTCTTGGACAAGCGAAACGTAACGGAGGTAATGACGAATTGGTCTTTGAAATTTTGTTTGAATACACTCTCTCGGTACCCAAACAGGCATGCTTCTGCATCAAAGGTCTGCATTTCCAAGGTTTCCCGGTGCATAGCCTGTAGGCTGTCAAACACGTCCTTGATCTCCACGCCATAGGCTCCAATATTTTGCATGGGGGATGCACCCACTGTTCCTGGGATTAAGGAGAGGTTTTCTAATCCTGCCCAATCCTGTGCAATGCTGTGCAGAACCAATTCATGCCACATTTCTCCAGCACCTACTTCCACCCAAAGTTCGTCTCCATCTTCTTTGACTAGGTTTATGCCTTTGATTTCGAGTTTGATCACCAGGCCATCTATATCTCGAGTCAACAAAATATTGCTTCCTCCACCCAAAATGAATACCGGTAGCTGTTTTTCTTTTGCGGCAAGTAAGGCGGCTTTTAATTCGTCTAACGTCTCAACAGTAGTAAAAAATTTGGCCTTTTTGTCGATTCCAAAGGTGGTAAAGGGTTTCAAAGAAATGTTTTCTTGTATCTTCATGGGCCAAAACTTAATCTGCGAATTAAAGAAGTTTTTGCGCCATTGTGAAATGGAATCGCAGAAGGATCTACTTAAATATGAAAGAATTAATCATTCAAGGAGTACAAGTACGGGCCGGGGAAAAAGCAAACATTAAAATTCCAATTGCCAAACTTCCCACCCATACGCTCATTGATTTACCCATTTTTATTCGATCCTCTCCTCAAGAAGGCCCTGTAGTATTGATTAGTGGTGGAGTGCATGGAGATGAAATCAACGGGATTGCTACGGCGAAAAAACTCTTGGAGGCTTTTGATCAAGAATTGGACCTAAAACGCGGGGCCGTCATCGTCATTCCGGTAGTCAATATTTATGGATTTCTATCCAATAGCCGCACTTTTCCAGATGGTAGAGACTTAAATCGAAGTTTTCCAGGAAGTAAGAAGGGGTCGCTGGCTTCGCGAATTGCCCATATCCTAAGTGAGGAAATTTTACCCCATATTGATTTTGGCATAGACTTCCATACTGGTGGGCGAATGATTTCGAACCATCCCCAAATCCGTGTGGATTTTAAAGATAAAATTGGAGTTGAACTTGCCAAGGCCTTTGGGACGCACTATGTGGTTCATTCCAAGCACATCGATAAATCTTTCCGGAAAACGGCCTACAAGAACAAAAAGCATTTGTTGGTCTACGAAGGTGGGGAATCTATGCGCCTAGATTCTTATTCCATAGAGGAGGCGATTACGGGTACCAAACGCCTGTTGAACCACCTAGAAATGATTCATTCCCCGCAAATCCTCCAAACCACCCTTGTATTGAAAGAAAGCACTTGGATCCGTGCCAAGGCTTCGGGGATATTTTCCTGTGTCGCTCAACTCGGGGATTTCGTTCGAAAAGGGGAGGTGTTGGCTTCCATTTCAGATCCTTATGGACAAGTTGTAGTTCCAATTAAAGCCACAACCACCGGACATTTGATAGGAGTAAATAACAATCCGGTGGTGAATGTAGGCGATGCATTGCTCCATGTAGGAGAGGAGTAAAACCAAATGTGCTTCTAACAAAAATGGCCCCGTTTGTGCGGGGCCATTTTTGATTAACTGAAGTAGGTTTTTAAGCCTTCTAATTTTTCAAGTAATACTTTCTCTATTTTTCTATAATCACTTGTATTTGATAGACTTGTGTTGACTGAAAAGTAGTACTTAATCTTGGGTTCGGTACCGGATGGCCGAGCAGAAATTTTGCTACCATCCGCGAGGTAGAATTGCATGACGTTGGACTTATCCAGGTCCAAAACCTCCACTTTTTGCGTTTTTGGATAGTGGATGCTTGCGTTTTTCACGTCGTAAATCTTCTCTACAGCAGATCCATTCATCTCCAGTGGTGGATTGGTTCGGAACTGGGTCATCAAGTTTTGAATCTGCTCCGCACCATCTTTTCCTTTCTTAGTGACTGAAATGAGGGCTTCCTTGTAAAACCCAAATCGCTGGTAAACTTCTGCCAACACGGCAAAGACATTTTTGCCCTGAGTTTTGTAGTAGGCGACCGCTTCTGCCACGAGTGCACAGGCGCTCACTCCATCCTTATCTCGGACGAAGTCACCTACCAAGAAACCAAATGACTCTTCTCCACCCGCAAGGAAAGTTTCCTTACCTTCCTTTTGTAGGATGACGGAAGCAATGTTTTTGAAGCCTGTGAGCACATTATAACAAGGCACGCCAAATCCTTCTGCTATTTTATTAATCAGCTCGGTAGTGACGATGGTATTTACCATAAAGTCTTTTTCGGTCAATAACCCCAATTCTTTCTTACGTGAGAGGAGGTAATAGACGAGCAGGGTACCCGTTTGATTTCCATTGAGCAATTCGTACTCACCTGCCTCATTGGGAACTACGGCAGCATAGCGATCTCCATCTGGGTCACAGGCAAGGACAAGGGCAGCACCTACTTTTTTACCCAAGGCTATGGCTAATGTAAGCGCCTCTGCTTCTTCAGGATTGGGATAAATTACCGTTGGGAAGCTACCATCTGGTTCGGCTTGCTCCTTTACCACTTGGATATTGTCAAATCCAAAGGCCTTTAGTGCAGCAGGAACCATTTTGCCGGAGGCGCCATGGATGGGAGAAAAGACAATGGGCATGGACTTTTGGGCCTGAATTGCTTCCCTCGAAAGGCTTAATTCCTTCACCTTTTCCAGGTAAATCGCATCAAAGTCTTCTTCTATGTACTGAATAAGGTTGTCCTGCTTGTTCCAGTTGACCTGCTCAAAAGAGGTGATTTTTTGTACTTCTTTGATGATGTTCGTATCGTGTGGGGCGACCACTTGTGCTCCATCTTCCCAATAGGCCTTGTAGCCGTTGTATTCTTTTGGATTGTGTGAAGCAGTGATCATGACGCCAGACTTGCAGCCAAAGTGCCTAACGGCAAAGGAGAGCATGGGTGTGGGGCGCATGTCTCGGAAATACATTACCGTGATGCCGTTTGCAGTAAATACATCTGCGGTGGTTTTGGCAAATAGTGTATTGTTGATGCGGCTGTCATGGGTGACCGCAACTTTAATTTCTTGTCCTGGAAAACAGGAGAGTAGGTAATTAGCCAAACCTTGCGTTGCCATAGCTACAGTATAGACATTCATGCGGTTGGTACCGACCCCCATTAGCCCTCGGAGGCCACCCGTTCCAAATTCAAGGTCTTGGTAAAAAGAATCCACCAGCTCGGTAGGGTTATTAGCAATCAATTGACGAATGCTAGCCTTGCTGGCTTCGTCAATGGAACTTGCCAACCAGCTTTCCGCCTTTTTTAAAATCGAAGGTTCTATGCTACTCATGTGATATAAAAATTAGGTTATGAAATACAAGTTAGGAAAAATGTCAGGAGATGCCATGAATCAAAATGGCCCATTTCTTAGATCCAAATGGGATTTACAGGTTTCCTCTCAATTGTTGCTCGCGTTCGATCGCCTCAAAAAGTGCTTTAAAGTTTCCTTTTCCGAAGGAAGTAGCGCCTTTTCTTTGGATGATTTCGAAGAACAGGGTAGGGCGGTCTTGCACTGGTTTGGTGAAGATTTGAAGGAGGTAACCTTCCTCGTCTCTATCCACTAGAATATTTAGTTCTTTTAGCGGCTTGATGTCTTCGTCAATTTTTCCTACACGATCGAGTAGGTCATCGTAGTAGGAACCAGGAACCTCCAAAAACTCCACGCCGCGCTTACGAAGTTCGCCCACCGTATGGATGATGTCGTGGGTAGCTATGGCAATATGCTGCACACCAGGTCCACCATAGAAGTCAAGGTACTCTTCAATTTGGGACTTTTTCTTTCCTTCAGCAGGTTCGTTGATCGGAAACTTGATGTATCCATTTCCGTTGGAAACTACCTTGGACATCAAGGCAGAGTACTCCGTGGATATGTCTTTGTCGTCAAAGGTCAGGAGCAACTTGAATCCCATCACTTCCTCGTAAAAGTTGACCCAACGATTCATTTCACCCAATTCCACATTGCCCACGCAGTGGTCAATGTATTTCAATCCGATGGATTGTGAAGGATAGGTGCTTTTTCTTGACTTATAGCCAGGTAGAAAGACTCCTTGGTAGTTTTTGCGTTCGACGAAGGTGTGGATGGTGTCCCCGTAGGTTTGGATACTTGCCACACGAACTTCTCCATTCTCGTCCTGAAGCGTTTTTGGCGCTTCTACTGATTCCGCTCCTCTGCTGGTGGTTTCTTTCCAGGACTTTTCCGCATCATCCACCCATAGTGCCAAAACCTTGACTCCGTCGCCATGTTGACGGATGTGATCGTTGATGGGATGATTGGCCGTAAGTGGAGAGGTGAGCACCAATCGGATTTTTTCTTGCTTGAGCACATAAGAGGCACGATCCTTAACTCCGGTCTCGGGTCCAGCGTAGGCAATCAACTCAAATCCGAATGCATATTGGTAATAAAGGGCACTTTGCTTGGCGTTGCCAACATAGAGCTCCACGTGGTCGGTGCCGTTGATGGGTAAAAAGTCTTCCGTCATGGGGGTAGTATTTGGGTTTTTTCTTGCGACAAAGGTATAAAAGTCCCCACAAATTTTTGTTTGTAAGAGACTATTCCTGGGAATTTTGATTTAGCCAAAGGCTGATCCAAGCCATAAGCAAAAATGAAATGGCCCAGGTTCCATAAACCGGATGGAAGCAGCACAGGATGATCAAAAAATAGTAAAATGGTGCGAGCACAAACCCTATTAAAAACTTCCAAGTACTTGTAAACACTTCATCTTCCATCTTGGGAGCGAAGCCAAACAACCAAATCCAATACAAG
Source organism: uncultured Limnohabitans sp. (assembly GCA_964587015.1). GTDB lineage: Bacteria > Bacteroidota > Bacteroidia > Cytophagales > Cyclobacteriaceae > Algoriphagus. The sequence goes on along the minus strand of CAZPKI010000090.1, from coordinate 339 downwards.
GGAAGGTGGAAAATCTTCATCAATTTGTTTCGGAGAGAGCCAAAAGATTTCACTTGATAGGTAGTAGAATTCCCAGAAAGAAAATGTTCAACCTCTTGCTTATTCGTTACATCGACTTGATTTTCTAATAGGCTAGCCAAGGTTTCAGGATAAGTTGCATCCGGAATATCTACCACCAAAGTTTTCAATGCCTGCTCTACTTGTTTGGTCAGTTTGAGCGCCTGAGTAGGGTCTGGATTTACGGGAATGCTTTTTCCTATAGTGATTCGTACCATACCAGCAGTTCTTTTGTGGGCGCTGTATTGAATGCCTATAGGGACCACCATAGGATTAAGTTCT
>CAZPKI010000089.1:0-7697 GCA_964587015.1 uncultured Limnohabitans sp. | reverse complement strand
GACACAACCGGAGTACCGCATCTGCTTTTTCCCTGTTGCCCAATATCAAAAAAGCCCTCCCCCATCTTCCATTAATTGTGGCCGGTGGGATCGCAGATGGTCAAGGCCTAGCGGCTGCCTTAACCATGGGTGCAGAGGCTGTTTCGATAGGCACCCGATTTATTGCATCCTCTGAGTCCAATGCACATCCCGAATACAAAAATCGAATAGTAAATGCGGATGTCCACGATACGGTGCGACACAATATTTTTGGCTACGACTTCCCAGATGCTACCGTGAGAGGGATTAGAAACAAAATAGTGGCCGAATTTGAAGGCAAAGATTATCCTGCTCCCTACGCCAATAAAAACCCTGATACCTTCCCAATTATTGGTCAATCTGCAATGGGTCCAATTCGGCGATTTTCAGGGGTACTCCCAACGCCTGATACTACGGGAGATTTCGAGCAAATGAGCCTACTCGCTGGTGAGTCTGTAGGACTCATCAAGGACATCCAACCCGTAGCAGAAATTATCAACCAAATGATCACGGAAGCAAGGAAATACTTAACTAAACTTTAAGAAAATGAATCAGAAACTCGTTTACACATTATTGTTTTTCTGTTCGCTCATTCTTGTTGGATGCGCTAAGAAAATCAACAGCAGCATAGCAGAATCCAATCCTAATTCCGCATATAAAATGCATCACCTTGTGTTGTTTAACTTTAAGGAAAATGCACCAATTGATTCCATTGAAACAGCCATGTATGCATATTTCGGTACGATTCAAGGCGTAAATGACTTGAGTTTTAATAAAAATGTGTCCAGCCGAGATCTTGACAAAGGCTACAAACACTCCTTTTACATGACTTTTGAATCCGCCTATTTCAGAGATTCAATTTTTTACCCACACCCAAACTATAAAAAAATTGGCGGGGTTATCGGGCGACACATCAATGAATACCTCATCTATGACTTTGAGACGCCGGTAAAACCGCAAACAAAACAATAAGATCGAGTTAAAGTCAAAAACATTCACTAGTAAACAAATGATGTTTAACTACCAAACCTATCCCTTTACTGTACCATCCGAATTAGCCAATTCTAGGACAAAAGCACATCACGTTGTAATCGTAGGTGCTGGGCCAGTAGGACTTACGCTAGCATTAGCCCTTGCAAAACAAGGTGTGACTGTAGTTGTCCTGGACGAAAGCAACCAAGTAAGTGAAGGCAGTAGAGCAATTTGTTTTGCAAAGCGCTCTCTGGAAATTTTTGACAAGCTTGGAGTAGCCAAGCCCATGCTAGAAAAAGGGATAAAGTGGGACGTCGGTAGGATCTTTTTCAAAGAAGATGAAATTGATCGTTTTGATCTTTCCCCAGAGAAACATTCCAAATACCCTGCCTTCATCAATTTGCAGCAATACTATGTGGAGCACTTTTTAATTGAAGCGGTATTGAAAGAAGAAAACATCGACCTGCGCTGGCTCAACAAAGTAACTGAGGTAACTCAAAATGAGGATCAGGTTTCCATTAAGGTAGAAACCCAAGCAGGTGACTATGAACTAAAAAGCTCCTATTTGGTGGCTGCAGATGGAAGCAGAAGCCAGATCCGACGAATGCTTGGCCTAGAGATGTTAGGCGAACGATTTGAAGAACGTTTTCTGATTGCTGACTTCAAAATGGAAGCCGAGTTTCCTTCGGAACGCTGGTTTTGGTTTGATCCCCCCTTTGCTCCTGGACAGAGTATTTTGCTTCACAAGCAACCAGACAACCTGTGGCGGCTTGATTTTAAATTGGGAACGAATGCAGACCCCTCCCTCCCACAAGACAAAGTCTTTTTAAGAGATAAAATAAAAAGTGTGGTTGGCGATCGAGAATTTGAACTGGACTGGTCCAGTATTTACAGTTTCAGCAGCAAAAAATTAGAGCGATTTGTACACGATCGCATCATTTTTGTAGGCGATTCAGCCCATGTGGTGAGCCCTTTTGGCGCTCGTGGGGCCAATAGTGGGATTGAAGATGCGGACAACCTGAGTTGGAAGCTTGCCGCTACTTTAAAGGGGAACAGCAGTGCGCTTTTAGAAACCTACAATGCCGAACGAGTTGCAGCCGCAGAACAAAATATAGCTTGCACAGGACAGTCCAACACCTTTATTGCCCCTCAAGGAGAGGAAGCAATTGAAAGGAGAAACTGGATTTTGGAAAATGCCAAAACTGACGTAAAGTTTAAAAAACAAATTAATTGTGGAAGATTGAGTGTTCCTTCCGTGTATGGCAAGTATCCAACAAGTGAGCAGGGAGCGTGGAAAAATACCAACTTGGAGCCCGGAAGAGCAGTGAAAGATTGTTTGGTTGCTACCGATTACCTAATTGATCATCTTGACTACCGCTTCACGGTTCTCCTAGCCAAAAACAGTTTTTCAACTTTTGATATAATCCAGCTCTCTCAGAAAAATATAGCGGTAATTGAAATCGATCCCATTAACCATCCAGCCCTTGCAAACCTGTATGAGCTAGCTGATGGAGGGGCTTATTTATTGACCCCAGATCAATACATTTTGGGTCGATGGAGGAATGTAAACCTGAGCGAAGTAATTCATTTAATCGATGAATATTTAGCAGGAAAAGTCTTTGAAGAAGAAAGTTTGATCAAAACGGAGCAAGAACTGATTGATGAAGCGGTAGCGAATTCGCTACGAACCTGTCAACCCATATCCAATTAACCCTTTATACCATGCCTATTTACCACAAACTCGGAAAGTTACCCAGCAAACGGCACACCCAGTTTAAGAAGCCAAATGGAGATTTGTATTACGAACAACTATTTGGCACAATTGGCTTCGATGGGATGTCGACGCTGCTCTATGAGATCAATCGGCCTACCATGGTGAAGGAAATCCTTTCAGAGAAGGATGTAGCTCCTAAAGTGGCAATTGAAAAAGGCATGAAAGCCCGCTTACTAAAAGGTTTCGACATACCCTCGAAAAGCGATTATTTAGAGAGCCGTATTCCATTGTTGGTCAACAAGGACATTCACATTGGTTTAGCCGCCCCAAAAACATCTTTGCAGAACTATTTCTACAAAAATGCGGATGCAGATGAAATGCTATTTATTCACCAAGGAAGTGGCACTTTGCGAACCATGCTGGGAAATATTCCCTTTGAATATGGCGATTACCTCATTATTCCACGAGGAATGATTTATCAAATTGATTTTAACACAGAGGAGAACCGCATCCTATTTGCAGAAAGTTTCCAACCCATTTATTCCCCTAAAAAATACCGCAATTGGTTCGGTCAACTTTTAGAACATTCACCGTTTTGTGAGCGTGATTACAAGTTGCCTCAGGAGCTAGAAACTCATGATGAAAAGGGTGATTTTATCCTAAAAATCAAAAAACAAGGGGTCTTGTACGAAATGCTCTACCCTACTCATCCTTTCGATGTGGTGGGTTGGGATGGCTATAATTTCCCCTACGCATTTTCCATCCATAACTTCGAGCCGATTACCGGCCGTGTGCATCAACCACCTCCTGTGCACCAAACCTTCGAAACGAATGCCTTTGTGATCTGCTCGTTTGTGCCTCGATTGTACGATTACCATCCTTTAAGTATTCCAGCACCATACAACCACTCGAATATCGATAGTGATGAAATGATCTACTATGTAGACGGGGATTTTATGAGTAGGAACAACATCGAAAAAGGGCACATCACGCTTCATCCTGGAGGTATTCCACACGGTCCAGCACCAGGAGCTTATGAACGTAGTATTGGTCAAACCAAGACGGAAGAATTGGCCGTCATGATCGATACCTTTAGACCATTAAGCATTACAGAAGAGGCACTTAGACTGGATGATGGCAAGTATTACAAAAGCTGGCTGGAATAGAAATTTACTTTTCGAAAAACAACCCTTTTCATTCCTACTCAAAAGCATGTAAGTGATTTACCTTCGAACAAGTGTAATGCAAAAAATTCGAGGAGCGGAAAGAAACCCAAAAGTGAAGCAGGTTTGTAGCTAAAACAAAAAAACCACTCGATTTGAGTGGTTTTTTTAGTAGTCCGTACGGGAATCGAACCCGTGTTTTATCCGTGAAAGGGATACGTCCTAACCCCTAGACGAACGGACCATAAGAAAAAACCAAAATTTAAAAGTGCCCTTATGCTGCACTTTTGTAGTCCGTACGGGAATCGAACCCGTGTTTTATCCGTGAAAGGGATACGTCCTAACCCCTAGACGAACGGACCATTTGACCCACAAAAAAGTGGTTTTTTCAATGGTTGTGCAAATATAGCCGCTTGAACTTATATTCCCAAAGTGGCTAGAAAATTTCTTTTAAATCCTCCCTTAATCTTCTGAACCAAAGCAGTAAAAATTTACTTTACCTGTAGAACGACATTTTCTGTAAATTCACTTCAAAATATACTCATGTCCACTACTGCTCCTGCCCTTCGCGTGGCCATCAATGGATTTGGAAGAATTGGTCGCTACACAGCAAAGCTTCTTCTGAATAATTCGGATTTCAATTTGGTGGCCATCAACGATTTGGCTGATCCAACTGCCATAGCCCATTTGTTAAAATACGATTCAGTACATGGGAAGTTTGATGCCAACATCAGCCATTCAGTTGATTTTTTACAGGTCAATGAGCAGAAAGTAGCGCTTTTCTCGGAATCAAATCCTGAAAATCTTCCCTGGGAAAAACTAAACATAGACCTTGTAATTGAATGTACGGGCCGATTTACCTTAAAAAAGGATGCTGAAAAACACCTTAAAGCCGGAGCAAAAAAAGTAATTGTTTCAGCACCTTCTCAAGAAGATTCCATTCCCATGGTGGTGTTGGGGGTCAATGACCATATTCTATCCGGCAAAGAAACAATCGTATCCAATGCCTCCTGTACCACCAATTGCCTTGCTCCCTTAGTAAAGGTCTTGGATGAAAATTTTGGAATCCTTCAAGGATTTGCCTCTACGGTGCACTCCTATACCAACGATCAAAACCTTCACGATGCCCCACACAAGGATTTGAGAAGAGCCAGAGCAGCCGCCTATTCCATTATCCCCACCACTACCAATGCGGGAAAAGCATTGGACCGCGTCCTACCTGCTCTAGCTTCAAGAATTGAAGCATCCGCCATGCGCGTGCCTGTGCCAGATGGATCATTAACGGACTTAATTGTGACAGTTGCAAAGGAAGTAACTGTCAAAGAGGTCAATGAGGCATTTAAAAAGGCTGCAGAAACGAATCTAAAGGGATATTTACAAGTGGAATCTGATCCAATCGTATCCATGGATATCTTAGGCAATACCCACTCTGCAATCCTAGATGAGGCCTTGACCTCGACCAAAGGAAATATGATCAAAGTAGTGGCCTGGTACGACAATGAATCAGGCTATGCCAACCGGCTAATGGACTTGGCACGGAAAATTAGTAGGAACTAAAAAAATTACTTGACCCGCATTACTTTATAGTTCTTTATCGGGCTTTCCACGACTATTTTTTCCAGCTTTCCACTCTTGTAATGGTACTGGTTGGTATTTCCCTCTACCTCGATTTCATAGACGCCAAGACCAATCTTTTTAATTGGGGCTGAAACACCATACACCTCGGATAGAAATAATTCCTGCCCGCTGGGTTCATGAAAAAATAACTTCGAGCTACACCAGGACAAGGGACCTTTTAAAGAAGTTCGATTGGCATACTTGTAGGATTTGGAATCCACTTGGTACTGCGCCCCTGTCCAATTGACCTTCGAATCAAAAAACCCGCGGTTGGTCTTTGATTCAGAATAGGTCTTTAAAATTTTTCCTCCTTTGAAATGCGAGCGCGTCAAAAATTTAAGATCCACATCCCCAAAAAACCAAAACTTCACGCGACTATCTACCGAATATAGTACCGAATCTGCACCACTAGCTTTCTGAGCTGTAAGAGTCCCAATTTTTAATCCAAGAACAACTATTTCAAAAGATGCTGTTTCTTTTTGGGTTTGGGATTTGGCTGATGGAGCCAAACACACAAGAAAAAACAAGAGGCAAATCGCTTTGAAAAACAAACTAAGGGTAGAGTTCATCGAATTCATCGGTAAAGGCTAGCTGCTTTTATTTTTAGACAACAAGGGGTAAAACTCGCTACTCTATTTGTTCAGATGTACTAATATAAAGCATATCGCCAATTTGAGAACAATAGCGCTCCCAATCTTCTAGGGTATCAATATCCTCCAAAACTGGTAATAGACTGGTTTGCAAGCCCTGCGCTGCAGCCAAAGCCAAAGTCTGCGACAAGACCAATTCACTACTCCAGGTAATGCCTTCAAACAAAAAATCCATACTGCGATTCATTCCAATCAAATAATAACCCCCATCACTTGCTGGGCCCACTACCAAGTCGGAATGATTTAATGCTTCAAATGCTTGAAGTAAGTGTTGGCTTTTTAGAGTAGGACAATCAGTCCCAATAAGCACCACTTTATCCCTACCCGATTCAAAGGTGCGAGCAAATGCATTTGCCATCCGCTCCCCCAGATCTTGCCCTTGTTGCACATAGCTCTTTTCTACAGTTGGGTAGGTGGATTCTGGTATAAAGTCTGAAAAATAAGTCCAAACAGATACTGGCACAGCCTCCAAGGCTGAATAAGTTAGCTCAATCAAATGCCGGTAAATATCCAAGGCAGGCAGTTCCCCCATTCCAACGGCAAGGCGAGTTTTTACCTGACCTAATATGGCATTCTTTTGAAATACGAGCACCACTTCCTTTTTCATCGGATGGATCTATTCCTTTTCATGAACCTGAATAAATAGCTGATCCATTTAAATCAGATCAAAAATCCTAGGCAAAAACAGGGAAATCTCTGGAAAGAGCGTTATGAGTACCAAAGCAATTACCATCGCAAGAAAGAAAGGCAATATTGGTCTCAGCACCTGGGTTAAAGATATTTTAGCAATAGAAACTCCCACAAACAATAGGGAACCAACAGGAGGAGTACACAAACCAATACAAAGATTTACCACCATGATCATCCCAAAATGGACAGGATCTACTCCTACCTTGGTGATCACCGGCAAAAATATAGGGGTAAAAATTAATACAGCAGGTGTGATGTCCATGAAGGTTCCAACAAAGAGTAAAATGATATTGATCACAATCAAAATCACCCACTTGTTGTCACTCAAGGTCAACATAAACTCACTGATTAGCTGCGGAATGTCTTCTGCTGACATCACCCAAGACATACTCATTGAAGTCCCAATCAGTAACAAAACCACTGCGGTAGTTTCTGAGGAGCGAACTAGAATGCCTGGAAGCTCGGACACCTTCAGTTCCCTGTAAACAAATGAAAGCACTAAGGTGTACACGACAGCGATTGCAGAGGCTTCGGTGGCTGTAAAAACACCTGCTATAATACCTCCTATCACCAGGAAAAGTAGGAATAGGCTTGGCATTGCTCTCCAAAAAGCTTTGACCAAATAGCCAAAACTTACAGCTTCCGCATAGGGAAGCTTATTTTTCTTGATAAAAATGGCTGCACAAATCATCAAGGAAACTCCCAACAGAATTCCAGGTAGATAGCCTGCTACAAAAAGTGCTGCTATGGAAACCCCACCACTAGCTAAGGAATAAATAATCAAAACATTGGAAGGAGGAATAATTAATCCTGTCGTGGAAGCAGTCACATTGACGGCTACTCCAAGAGTTTTAGGATAACCTTCTTCATCCA
>CAZPKI010000088.1:4867-7742 GCA_964587015.1 uncultured Limnohabitans sp. | reverse complement strand
TACAATCCTATGCCCACAAGGCGGCCTTGCTGAAAGGATCCGAGGAGGTAGAAGGGGTATTGCTAAAGGGGGTTGCGAAAGATTTTGACAGCTTAGGCTTTGTGCAGTACCTTGTGGAGGGGAGAATGATCCACCTTCCTGACTCTGGGGTGAGCAACGAAATCCTGCTCTCCAAGCTAGTGGCCAACAAGTTGCAAATCCGTGTGGGAGACAAGGTAACCCTCTACTTTGTGCAGCAGCCTCCTCGCTACCGCCGGGTGGAGGTAGTGGGTATTTTTGAAACCTATCTCGAGAATTTTGACGAGCAAATGGTGATTGGGGAGCTGCAGACCATTCGAAATTTGAATGGATGGACTAGCGATCAAGTAGGAGGGTTAGAGTTACATGTAGCTGATGCTTCCCAGCTTGATGCCTACGCACCCTTGCTGGAGGACGAACTGGATTACGACCTGCGCTTGCTCGATAGCCGAAAGCGGTTTTTGGACATTTTTGATTGGCTGAAGTTGCTGGATACCAACGTGATCGTGTTTATTTCCTTGATTGGCTTTGTAGCCATTTTCAATATGGGAGCGATCTTATTTCTTCTGATTATGGAGCGGACCCAGATGATTGGCTTGCTCAAGGCAATGGGAGCTAAAAATTCTCAAATCCGATCTCTATTTTTCTGGAATGGCATCCATATCCTCGTTAAGGGGCTTTTGTATGGCAACGCCTTTGCGCTGGTGCTGGGAGGCGTGCAAGATTACTTCCACTTGATTCCACTTGATCCCATCAGTTATTACATGGCCTATGTGCCCATCGATTGGAATTGGATGGCTTTTCTTCTGCTCAATTTGGGAGTGACGGTATTGACGGCCTTGGTGTTATGGATTCCTGTTGGAGTGATCTCCCGGGTGGACCCCATCAAATCAATTCGATTTGACTAAGCGGTAGGGGGAAAAAATACTTTTTAGTTTCATTAAAATCACGCCTAGCACCGCTTCTTTGAAGATTTTTGGGCTCATTTTGGATTGACCTCTCGTGCGGTCGGTGAAGATGATGGGGACCTCGGTTAGTTTGAAGCCCAATTTCCATGCGGTGAACTTCATCTCGATTTGGAAGGCGTAGCCAATAAATTTGATGTTGTCTAGTGCAATACCCTCCAGCACGCTGCGGTGGTAGCATTTGAAGCCGGCAGTTGCATCGTGGATGGGTAGGCCAGTGATCATGTTCACATATTTACTTGCAAAGTAGGACATGAGCACCCGGCCCATGGGCCAGTTGACTACGTTGACCCCTGTGACATACCTGGAGCCAATTGCTAAATCATAATCTCGGCTTTTGATGGCCTCGTAGAGTCGGATAAGGTCCTTGGGATCATGTGAAAAATCACAATCCATCTCAAAAATAAAGTCATAGTTAGCTGCCAGTGCCCAGCGAAAGCCAGCGATGTAAGCGGTGCCCAAGCCCTGCTTGCCTGCGCGCTCCATTAAATGTAGACGGCCCTCATAAGCGCTTTGTAGCCCCTTGACCACCGAGGCGGTTCCATCTGGAGATCCATCGTCAATCACTAATAGCTCAAAATTCCCTTCCAATTCCATCACGGTACGCACCATGTCGCTGATATTTTCCAGCTCATTGTAGGTGGGGACGATGACGAGTTTGCGGTGGCTCATAGTAGGTTTAATATCCAAAAATAAGGTTTCAATTGGATTTTTGAAGAAAAGCCGCTGCGAAAAAAAGGAAATGCTAGTTTTGCACAAAAAAAGTATGTCCCTACACGTCGCCATTGCCACCTATGTTTCCACTGGAGCCTACGATACCAATACGGTAGATGAGGATGCTTTGCTAGCTCAGCTGCTGCAGGAATTAGGCATATCCCATCAGTTGCTGGCCTGGTCAGATCCGGACGTAGACTGGAGTCAATTCTCCCATGTACTGATCAAATCTACCTGGGATTATTTTGACTACTATCCTGAATTTTTGGATTGGCTTAGCCAGTTGGAGGCCTTGAAAATTCCTGTGCTCAACCAAGTGGAAACAGTCCGTTGGAATTCCTCCAAAAACTATTTGTTGGAGTTGAAGGCCAAAGGATATCCCTGCGTGGCGGGACAAATCTTACCCAAAGGAACGGTAATTACACTAGAGGAGCTGCACGATGCCATCCAGGCAGATACCTTGGTAATAAAGCCTTTGGTGAGTGGAGGGGCAAAAAATACCCTAAAAATTGAGCGAGGTGCAGGCAAAGAGGTAGCGCAGAAAGTTGCCAGTTTGCTGCAAGAGGAAGATTTTTTGGTGCAGCGGTACATTCCAGAAATTGTGGAGGTGGGGGAGTATTCTTTGCTATTTTTCAATGAAGTTTTTTCCCATGCGGTACTCAAGTCTCCAGCTGTGGATGATTTTAGGGTGCAGCATTACTATGGAGGGACAATTCAGGAGATTCTACCCAGTGAATCCATGCTTGCCGCAGCTCAGGCACTTGTAACTACTTTTGCTAAAGATAGCCTCTATGCACGAGTGGACGGGGTGGAGATTGATGGGGTTTTTCATTTGATGGAACTTGAGTTGATCGAGCCCTACCTCTTTTTGGGACTTTCCGAAAAGGCCATTCCCAATTACAAAGCCGCATTGAAAAAGCGGTTATTAGGGAATTCCTAGTTAGAGTAATTTTGGGTAAGTGTGATAGAAGAGTTTTTTTTCACGCTGATTCAAAGAGAAAAATACCGCTGATTTTTATCAATCAATCAGCGGGTTTTTTCCGTGTCAATCTGCGTAAACTTTTTTGACACGGATTTTAAATTATTTATAACGTTGATTGAAGGGAAGATTTTTCACGCTGATTTAAAAAGAAAAATACCGCTGATTTTTATCAATCAATCAGCGGGTCTTTTCCGTG
>CAZPKI010000088.1:0-4767 GCA_964587015.1 uncultured Limnohabitans sp. | reverse complement strand
GCGGGTCTTTTCCGTGAAAATCTGCGTGAACTTTTATTTTGGTATAATCAATCTAATTCAAAGAACCCCTTTCGTACTGGGCAGTTGGTTTAGGTTGCGGGGATCTCGCTGCACGGCCATCTTGATTGCTCGGGCTAGGCCTTTGAAGGCGGCTTCGATTTTGTGATGCTCGTTGTCGCCCGTGATGCTGATGTTCAAGTTGCATTTGGCAGTATCTGAGAAGGATTTGAAGAAATGGAAAAATAGCTCCGTGGGCATATCACCGACTTTTTCTCGGGAGAACTTGGCGTCCCACACTAACCAAGGTCTACCTCCAAAGTCGATTGCCACCTGAGCCAGCGCATCATCCATGGGAAGTAAAAATCCATAGCGGTAAATTCCCTTTTTGTCTCCAAGTGCCTTTGCATAAGCCTCTCCCAAGGCAAGTGCGGTATCTTCGATGGTATGGTGCTCATCGATGTGAAGGTCGCCCTTTACTTGGATCGATAGGTCCGTACTTCCATGTTTGCCCAGCTGCTCGAGCATGTGATCGAAGAAATGCAGTCCTGTGGAGATAGAGCATGTACCCGAACCATCCAAATTCAATTCGATCGAAATGTCCGTTTCTGAGGTCTTTCGGTGTACCGTTGCTTTTCGTGGAGGAAGTTTGAGGAAGGTGTAGATTTCGTCCCAGTCCTGTGTGGACAAAACTGTATCTGATTGTTGTTCGCCGTAGAAAATAGCCTTTGCACCAAGATTTTGAGCAAGTTGGATATCGGTGATACGATCTCCGATGACAAATGAATTGGAAAGGTCGTAGTCTTCCGAAAAATAGGCTGTGAGCATGCCTGTTCGCGGCTTACGGGTAGGCGCTTGCTCGTGCTCAAAACTGCGATCGATGTGGATCGCGGCAAAGTGGATATTTTCTTGCTCCAGCGTCTTCAGCATCTTGTTTTGAGCTGGCCAGAAGTCTTCTTCTGGAAATGAATCAGACCCCAATCCATCCTGGTTGGTCACCAGCACCAATTCGTAGTCACATTCCTCAGCGATTTTGCGAAGGTTAGAAATAGCTTTGGGGATAAACTCCAGTTTCTCTAGGCTATCGACTTGGAAATCAGTGGGAGGCTCCTTGATGAGGGTCCCATCTCTGTCGATGAATAACACTTTCTTTTTCATGGGAATGGAAGGTTGTGGTTCAATCAATTGAATTTTTGAATGCAGGTCAAGCGCGGTTTATTTTTTCCAGAGCTTGGAGTAGCGAATCGCTTTCTTCACGTGTACCTACCGTAATTCGAAGGCAGCCTTCACAATGTAAGACGGTGGAACGGTTGCGCACAATCACTTTTTCTTGAATCAAACCTTCGTAGAAGCGATTGGCATCTGGGACTTGAACGAGTAGAAAATTAGCGTCCGAGGGATGGATGTGCAGGATGTAGGGCAATTTTTCCAGCTCTTGCCGTAAGTAGCTACGTTCTTCTAGAATCTTTTCGATGAGCTCCTTCACCTTTACCTTATTTTTCAGACCTGCCAGAACGGTGTCTTGTGTCAAGCCTGAAATGTTGTAAGGAGGTTTGATTTGATTGAGGATTGCGATCAGTTCTGGACTAGCAAAGGCCATTCCCAGCCGAAGAGATGCCAATCCCCAGGCTTTCGAGAAGGTTTGCATGACCAGCAAGTTGGGGTACTTCACAAGCACCTGAATCAAGCTGGGCTCCGAGCTAAAATCGATGTAGGCTTCGTCTACGATCACAATCCCAGGGAAGTGATCCAGGAGAAAATAGATATCTTCCCGCTTCACCTTATTTCCGGATGGATTGTTAGGGGAGCAAATAAACAGAATTTTGGTCTGGGCATCAGCTGCTGCGAGGATTTTATCAGGCTGCAACTGGAAGTCAGGAGTAAGGGCAACGTTTCGTATTTCTACCTGATTGATGGAGGCACTCACCCCGTACATGCCGTAGGTGGGAGGAAGTAGGATCACGTTGTCCTTGCCTGGGTTGCAAAAGGCACGAAACAGCAGGTCAATGGCCTCGTCTGATCCATTGCCCAAGAAGATCTGAGTCGGCTCACATCCTTTGATTTTGGCAATTTCCACTTTCAAGGCAGATTGGTAGGGGTCTGGGTAGCGGTTGTGGTCTGCCTCGGTGATGGACCCAAAAGGGTTTTCGTTCGCATCCAAAAACACTCCTTCCGAACCGCTGTATTCGTCCCGTGCAGAGGTATAGGGCTTGAGCTTGAGGAGGTGTGGACGGAGGAGGGTAGCTAGGTCAACCTTCATTTTTTATTCGTTTTGAGGGAATTGAGCCGTAGGGTGACGGCATTCTTGTGGGCGTCCAACTGCTCGTTGGCGGCCATGATCTCTACTGCAGGGCCAAGAGCTTGAAGTCCTTTGGGTGTAATCTTCTGGTAGGTGATCTTTTTCACAAAGCTGTCCAGCGATACGCCACTGTAATTACGGGCATAGCCAGCGGTGGGTAGGGTATGGTTGGTACCGGAGGCATAGTCTCCTGCTGCTTCCGGGCTGAAGTTTCCGATAAAGACTGAACCAGCATTGTAAATTTTATCCAGAATGGCTTCTTCATTCGCTAAAGCAAGGATCAGGTGCTCTGGAGCATAATCATTGATCAGTGCGACTGCGGATTCTGTGTCTTCTAGGATTACTGCACAGGAGTTTTTTAGCGCCTTAGCTGCGATGTCCTTACGGGAAAGGCTTTTCAGTTGTAGGCTGATCTCTGCTACCACTTTTTTGGCGAAATCCTCAGAAGTACTCACGAGTACCACCTGTGAATCCACCCCATGCTCGGCTTGGGAGAGGAGGTCCGCGGCAACGAAGGTAGGGATGGCTGTCTCGTCTGCATAAACCAACACTTCGGAAGGGCCTGCAGGCATGTCTATGGCCACTCCGTATTTGGTAGCCATTTGCTTGGCAGCGGTCACGTATTGGTTGCCAGGACCAAATATCTTGTCTACCTGAGGGACAGATTCGGTGCCAAAGGTGAGGGCAGCGATCGCTTGCGCACCTCCTACTTTGACAATTTTAGAAATGCCTACGAGTTGTGCGGTGTAGAGAATGGCCGGATGAATGTTGCCCTCCCGGTTGGGAGGGGTACAAAGCACCACTTCGGCGCAGCCTGCAAGGGCAGCAGGGACACCAAGCATCAGCACCGTACTGAATAGGGGGGCAGTTCCTCCAGGGATGTACAAGCCTACCCGTTGGATGGGAACGCTCTTTCTGCTGCAGGTCACTCCAGGCATCACTTCCACCACCAGGTCAGGCGTGGCTTGAGCTGCATGAAACTTTTCAATATTGGATTTGGCTAGCGCAATCGCCTCGATAAGTTCTGGACTGAGTTGGGCCGCTGCTGCCTGAATCTCTTCTTGACTAGCGAGCAAGGAATCCAGCTTTACATGGTCGAATTCTTTGGCAAACTTGCGTAAGGCCTTGTCTCCGGTACGAGCCACTTTTTCAAAGATTGGCTTGACTATTTCCTTGATTTTAGCGGATTCCATGGCAGGGCGCGCCAGGTGCTTTTGCCACTTTTCAGGACTGGGGTTGAGGAGGATTTTCATCGGTTGAGGTCTAGAATATTTCAAATAACCATCTTCTCTATGGGGACTACGAGGATACCTTCTGCTCCGGCAGCGCGGAGTTCGTCCATATTTTCCCAAAATTGATCTTCACTGAGTACGGAATGTACGGATGACCAGCCTTCTTCCGCTAGGGGTAGAATGGTAGGACTGCGCATGCCAGGAATTAGAGAGATAATCTTGGGTAGCGCGCTATTGGGCACGTTCATGAGCACGTATTTGTTGCTTTTGCCCGTTTGCACAGCATTGATGCGGAAGAGTAGCTTGTCGACAATGCTTTTTTTCCAGTCGCTCAACTGGGGGTTTCCAATCAGGACGGCTTCGGAGGTGAACACTTCCTCTACCTCTTTGAGGCCATTCATCATCAGGGTAGAACCAGAGCTGACGATATCGCAAATTCCTTCCGCAAGGCCGATGCTGGGTGCGATTTCTACCGAGCCGCTGATTTCGTGGATTTCGGCGTTGATTTGGTTCGTTTGTAGGTAGGTTTTCAGAACCTTCGGGTAGGAGGTGGCAATGCTTTTTCCCTCAAAGTAGTGGAGGCCCTCGTAGGGGATTCCCTTGGGAATGGCAAGGGAAAGTCGGCACTTGGAAAAGCCTAGCTTCTTGAGCACCAGCACCTCTTTGCCTTTTTCAGTTACCTCATTTTGTCCTACAATCCCTAAATCTGCCACCCCATCGGCCACGTAGCCAGGAATATCGTCGTCACGGAGAAATAAAAATTCAACGGGGAAATTGGTGGAGCTGGACTTGAGCTTTCCCGTGCCGTTGTAAAATTTGATGCCACATTCCTTGATTAGGCTAAGTGAGTCATCGGATAGTCTACCGCTTTTTTGAACGGCAATGCGCACAATCTGTTCCATATGGAAATTTGAATGTATTCGAAATTAATTGATTGAAGTGTGGGTGAATGGCCGAATCCCTATCATCAGCCTCACCGGGGTGGGTGTAGTATCTTTCCTCTCAAGAGGAATGATGGAAATGATGCAACAGGTGGTGCACCTGTGCTGGCAGAGAAAAAATAAGATTTGCTGCGTTTGATTTCATTTCGAGAGCAAATATAGGGTGGTATTGGGGAAATGCAAGTTGTTAGGAAAAAGTATCAAGTAGCTAGTATCAAGTATCAAGAAGGTTGTACCCTGCCTGGCGGCAGGCAGGCAAGAACCAAGTACAAAGTACCAAGTATGGAATTCGGGTAAT
>CAZPKI010000087.1:0-7808 GCA_964587015.1 uncultured Limnohabitans sp. | reverse complement strand
TGAATGGAAATACGAGGAGATTATTGGAAAACCTCCTAGAGTCCTCCAAAACACTTTCCAAGGTGGTCTCCTCTATTGGAGTTCAACCCTTGAATGAAAACCTTCTAACAAAATTATTGGATAGAGTAAAGAAGATGTTTTCAGGATTGATATCCCGAATTAAAAACACAGGAAAGGATTTAGATGAACTCCAACGAATATCCAAACAACTGATAAGATAGTACCCAACTTTTACCACCATCCACCCATAGGGTAAAAGTGAAACCACCTCTGATTTTTAGGGGTGGTTTTTTTAGTTGAGGTTTCTTGTAAATGGTCAGAAACATTTTTTCTGAAAGGGGTATAAGGATGTAAATTAGATCGGGGATAATTTTTTCTGATATAGGGAAAAAGTTAGAGTAGTTCTCTCACCTTGTCTAGATAAATCTCGTTTGGAATCAACCCCTGTTCAAACAAGACCTTCAATTCTTTCAATTTTTCAACTTTGGTTTGAGTGGTGTTTTCTGAATCAGACTTAACGGTTGACGGTTCAATTTCTTCAATCAAATCATACGAGAACAATTTACTCCCCTCCTCACCCAACTCCTTACTTGTAGTTGAAAAATATTTTCTAAACACCTTTTCCGTAGTGTGACCAGACATGGACATCAAAATGTGTGTTGGAATTTTATTTTCAATTCCCTCACGAATAAATGTCCTTCTCATGATGTGAGAGGAAAGAAAATTGAATAGGGGTTTTCTCACATCACTCCCTTCCATCACTTGACCTTCAATGGTAAATTGTGGTTTGGAAACTAACCGATTTAGTTTAACGATTTCTCCAATGACCTTGATGTTTTTATTAACCTTCTCGTTGTAAATGGATTTACCAGTTGAAGTTCTTGGAAATAAATAGTCCTCTCTTGATTTACCCCTGGAATACTTTTTCCAAATTTCAAAGGTGAGTTTGTTTACTGGAACCTTAACTTGTTTCCCAACCCTACTTTTCTCCATTCGGAAAACAAAAAATCCTTTGGACCTATCTTCTGAAAACTGGTAGTTGTCCAGTTTTAACTTGACCAAATCACCATACCTACACCCCAACCCACATCCGAAAACAACCATATCTCGGTATACCTCATAGTTCGTGTAGGTGACCGTTTTACCTGATTTCAAAACATCGGAAATGTAGTGTGAGGTGTGTTTTTTATGGTTTGGATTTTCAAAGTTGAATTCCGTGAAACTATACAATTGAATCACCTCTTCCCGAGTTAAATAAATCACATCACGGTCGTTGTCATGATTGAAACTTATCGGTTTGAAATTCAAATCGGTGAAGTTGTTCTTTTTACTCCAAGTAAACAGAGAACTCAAAACAACAAATCTCTTCTTGATGGTGGTGGGTTGTTCTCCCTTTTTATTCAAGTAATCCAACATCTTCCACTGAAACTCATCATCTACATCAGTGATGGTAACTTTAAACTTTTCCTTCGAACTCAAGTCGGTAACAAACTCCTCAATTCTCATCAAGTTGGATTTGACCGTCCGTTTGTAACCACCACGAAGGACTGTCTTTTCCTGAATATAGTTTCTATACAGATTGAGGATAAAGAGGAAATCTAGATTCTTAAAAGTCTTTTTCTCCCTTTTCTTTTGGTTGTTTTTTAGATGAGACCTAACCAAGTCAATTGTAGGAAGTTCGTAATTGAGGTTAATCTTGTGAACGAGGTCTTCAATCTCTTTCACCTTCTGTTTGATGAGTAGATTTTTCTCGATGTGTTCAGAATCAGAATTTCGTACTGGGTTTTTGTTGTGTTTCTTTTCCCAATCAAAATCCCAATCCTTCATCTTCACCACCACAGAAGTGGAGAGTTTTATCTTTTTACCTGTGTAGTAGTAATACACCACGACAGGGAGAAAATCCTCCTTCCCGTAGTCTTCTTTCTTCTTTCCGTAATTGAGTGAAATGGTAACTCCCATACTTGACCCAATCTAAAAAAAATACCCAAAAAGTGAAAATATGGAACCTTATTTGGAACTTTTTGAAAACAAAAAACCCTAACTTCTTGAAAATAAGAGAGTTAGGGTTGGTTTTTGTGACCTCGTCAAGATTCAAACTTGAAACCTCCTGAGCCGTAATCAGGTGCTCTATTCAGTTGAGCTACGAAGCCAGATTGGATTGCAAAAGTACGTAATAATTTTTTCCCTCCAAAAAGTTCGCCGCAAGAATTCCATAAAATCCAAGAATTATCCCTCCCCCATTTAAGAATAATTAAGCCAAGGAAGCGGGTAAATCCTTGCGAATTTTATATTTTTGCCCACATCCTCTCGAAAAGAAGCTTCTTTGATGAAAAAATTACTCACGCTTGCCTTGCTCGCATTTACACTAAATGCTCAAGCACAAGATTCCGCTCCCAATACTCCTAAAACACCTATTGGTGGACGACCAAACATCCCCAATGACTTAAGCATTGAGTTTGGCCTCAACCAACTGACCAATAGACCTGCCGACTTGGCACTCAATTTATTTGGGTCACGAACCTTCAACGTCTTCTATCAAAAACCATTTAAGATTTTTGGGGACCAGTCTGGCTTCGTGCTCAGCCCTGGTATCGGAATCGCGACCAATAAATTCTCCTTCAAAGACGATGAAAACTTATTCCAAAGCACTACACTTAAAGCTGAATCGTCCGTATTGAAGGACGTGAAAAGTGTCTACGGAACCAGCATCGACGTCAAAACAAATAACCTGGCAGTCAACTATCTGGAAGTGCCAGTGGATCTACAGTACAATGTTAACAAAAAGGACTACAGCAAAAGCTTTCGCGTAAGCCTCGGCGCCCGAGTAGGATTCCTCTACCAATCACATACAAAAGTTTCCTACGACTCCCCTACCGCCGGAACGGTTAAAATCAAACAAGCCGAAAACTACGGCTTGGAAAAAATTCGCTACGGGCTCAACTTTAAAGCGGGAAGCCCAGGGTTCTATGTGTGGTCTACCTACTACCTCAGTCCATTGTGGCAAGCAGATAGAGGACCATTCAAAACTGAAGCCAATCAAATTAGCTTTGGCCTAGCCATCGGACTTTTCTAAAAAGAATCTTCCTACAAGGATTAAAAAAATCTCCCTTGAGGGAGATTTTTTTGTTAGTTGGGTTCTATGATTTTAAAACCTTATTACCTGCTTTTTCACCTCTAATCAGTGAAAATGGGTTTGAGGAACAATTAAGTGAGCTGTGGACCGTTGACAGCCTGTGGGCCGTGGTCCGTGGCCGGTGAACGATTATCGGCAGTGGTAAACAGGAAAGTTTAGCAATTGGTGTAATTGCGGATAATCATATTCTAAAATTCTAAGCAGATCTAAACTCCATAAATCCACATAAAGCCAATCAAACAGGTTGCGAAACCAACCAAAAGGCCAGCATAGACTTCAGCAGGACTATGGGCATCCAAATACAACCGTGCAGAAGCTACCAAGCCTCCCAGAATAAGGGCTGCAACCAGCAGGTAGGCCAGTCCCAAGGAAGGAAAGTAAATTCCCAAGACACCCAGCACAGCCAAGAGACCGCCAATACCGGTCATGTGAGCAGACATCTTCCAAAAAAACGTGACCCCCGTCAACAAGGCGACCGAGCAGGTAATGACCCCCATCCCCTGCCACAAAATAGGATCCAGCTCAGTCTTTCCCATCAAAAAATAGGTGGTCAGCAGGTAAAAAAGGGTAACCAATACAAAGGGAGTCCTTCGGTCACTTTTCTCTTCAAAGTGCAAACTTTTTATCAATCCAGACCAGCGAAGGCCTACCATCAAGACCATGGGAATCAGTAAGGTCGAACTAACAATCAAATAAAAAAGCCGAACCTTAAAGGTCTCAGGAATGCTGCTCGCTTGGGGTACCCCGAAAAATAGCAAGCCAAACACCAAAGATGGCATCAGTAAAGGTTGAAACACGACCGAAAGGAAAAGGGCTAATTTGCGTACCACTAGAGTTCTTTACGTAGTCTAGCCACTGGAATCTGAAGCTGCTCCCGGTACTTGGCAACTGTACGGCGGGCAATATTGTAGCCTTTTTTGTTCAACATCTTCACCAGCTTGTCATCAGACAGTGGCTTCTTTTTGTCCTCAGCATCCACCATGCCCTGAAGCACCGATTTTACCTCTCGGTTACTAACGTCCTCCCCACTATCGGTAGCGATGCCCTCAGAGAAAAAGTACTTCAAAGGAAAGACGCCAAATTCAGTTTGAATGGACTTACTATTCGCCACTCGGGAAACAGTAGAAATATCCATATCAATCTTTTCTGCAATGTCTTTTAAGATCATGGGACGAAGGGCCGCCTCATCTCCATCTACAAAAAAAGGAGTTTGGTACTGAAGAATCGCCTCCATAGTTCTGAGCAAGGTATTTTGCCGCTGCTTGATCGCATCAATAAACCACTTGGCAGAGTCCAACTTCTGTTTGACAAAAGACACCGTCTCCTTGAGTTTTTTATCCTTCTTGTCGCTCTTGTCATAGGTATCAAAAAGTTCAGAGTAGGAACGTGAGACCCGAAGCTCTGGAGCATTTTTTGAATTCAACAGGATTTCAAACTTTCCACCATTGGTGGTCAAGATAAAGTCAGGGATGACATACTGGGTGAGTACTAAGCCATCTGCTACCCCCCCAGGCTTAGGATTGAGTCGCGTGATGAGTTGCACAGCGTCCTTGATTTCCTCCTCATCTAAGCTGAGGCGTTTTTGAATTTTTGGATAGTGCTTTTTGGTAAATTCCTCAAAGCAATCCTGAATGATGGCTAAGGCATGCTGCACGGTGGGATCATCCGGATGCTCCTTGCGTTCCAACTGGATAATCAAGCACTCTTGCAGACTCCTTGCTGCAATACCAGCAGGATCAAACGTCTGGATTTTTCGTAGAATTTCTTCAAGCTCATCACTGTCTGTCTCCACATTTTGGGAAAAAGCTAGGTCATTGATAATAGAGGTCAATTCACGTCGGATATACCCATCGTTCTCAATGCTACCAATCAGTTGCTCTCCAATTAGTCGCTGCCGCTCATCTAGCTTCAAAAAATTCAATTGCGTGATCAGCTGTTCGTGTAAGGAACTCGCTACGGAAAAAGGAATCTCGCGATCCTCATCGTCTGGGTTGTAGTTACCATCCCCCTGCATTTTATACCCTCCGTAGTCGTCGTCCAAATAGTCGTCTACATTGACCTCGCCAGAGTCGCTTCCAAACTCATCTCCATAGCTCTCATCGAAATCCTCCTCACCAGAAGATTCACTCTCCTCTACCTTTCCCTCTTCCAGGGCAGGGTTGATTTCAAGCTCTTCTTCGATACGAGCATCCAACTCCGCCGTAGGTACTTGAAGCAGCTTGATAAACTGAATCTGCTGCGGGGAAAGTTTTTGAGAGAGTGACTGAGAAAGGCTTAACTTTTGCATTGAAATGATTCAAACCACTTATTTGCGAAAAAAGAGCGGGCTTTCTAAGAAAACAACGCAATCAAATTTAGGAAAAAGTGTCAATTTTTTGATAAAAAGGTGATTTAATCGTTTTTTTGCATTCCACTAAATTTAAAGAGAAGGTAATTCACCTTCCTCTACCCCAACGCAAATGGCATTTAACAAACGGGTCAAAATCAAGACCATCCTGGAACAAAACTTGATCGGACAAGAACTCACCCTTATGGGCTGGGTACGCACCAAACGAAGCAACAAGAATGTTTCTTTTATTGCGCTCAATGACGGCTCCATCATTACCAACTACCAGGTAGTGGCTGATCCCAATGTCATCGCCGAAGAAGTACTCAAAAAGTGCAGCACTGGCGCCTGTTTAAAAATCACAGGTACCGTAATTGCCTCCCAAGGCGCTGGTCAGCAATCTGAACTAAATGCGGCACACATTGAAGTTTTGGGTGAATCAGACCCAGAAAAATACCCACTACAGCCTAAAAAGCACTCCCTAGAATTTCTACGTGAAATCGCACACCTCCGCATGCGAACCAACACCTTTAGTGCTGTATTCCGTGTGAGACATGCGCTAGCTTATGCGGTACATACCTATTTCAACACCAAAGGATTTTTCTACATCCACACGCCGATCATCACTGCCTCCGATGCAGAAGGTGCCGGGGAAACCTTCAAGGTAACTACCCTCAACCTCAGCAATCCTCCTAAAACCGAAGACGGGAAGATCGACTACAGCCAGGACTTCTTTGAGCGTGAAACCAACCTCACTGTCTCCGGTCAACTCGAAGGAGAATTGGCAGCCATGGCCTTGGCCGAGGTGTATACCTTTGGACCTACCTTCCGTGCGGAAAACTCAAACACTACACGCCACCTTGCAGAGTTTTGGATGATCGAACCAGAAATGGCATTCTATGACGCAGAGGACAACCAGAACTTGGCCGAAGACTTTCTAAAATACGTCATTCGCTACGCACTAGACCATTGCGCTGAGGACTTGGCCTTTTTGGATCAGCGCGCTGCAGAAGAAGAGCAAACCAAGCCTACCGAACAACGGGCGGAATTGGGCCTTTTGGATAAGCTGAAGTTTGTAATCGAAAACGACTTTGTGCGTCTTACCTACACCGAGGCAATCGATATCCTACGCAACTCCAACCACAACAAAAAGAAGAAATTCTCCTACCTCATCGAGGAATGGGGTACAGATTTACAATCCGAACACGAGCGCTACTTGGTCGAAAAACATTTCAAAAAACCAGTCATCCTCACCGACTACCCGAAAGGCATTAAGGCCTTCTACATGCGTCAAAATGAGGATGGAAAAACGGTAGCTGCCATGGATATTTTATTTCCTGGCATTGGAGAGATCGTAGGTGGATCTCAGCGGGAAGAGCGCCTAGATAAGCTCAGCCAACGCATGGAAGAAATGCACATTCCTACCGAAGAACTTAGCTGGTACCTAGATACTCGGAGATTTGGTGCTACGCCACATGCAGGCTTTGGACTCGGATTTGAGCGCATGGTATTGTTTGTCACAGGCATGGGAAATATCCGCGATGTCATCGCTTTCCCAAGAACTCCTGGGAATGCAGAATTCTAAGGAATTCCAATCACTTGAAGCGCCTCCAGAATTCAATTTTGGAGGCGTTTTTTTTTAGCTGACCACTTTGATCCGCCAAGCTAAGGGAATACATATCAAACTGAAGAAAATTGCCAAGTAGCCCACATAATTGAAATTGGTCAATTGACCTAACTCGTTTTCTCCAATCATAAAACCAGCTGCAAGGGAAGCAAACCCAGCTGCCAGCTGCTGCACGGCCGAATTGAAACTCAAAAAGCTACCTCGATTTTCGGGTTGAGCCGTTCCGGTCACCAAAGCCGCAGCAGGCACATAACGCCCGTTGGAGGTTACAAAAAAGAAGGTGGTCACCACGAGCACCAAAGCAACAGGCGTTACACCCAAGTGGGTAATGATTGCGATCGGAATTAGGTTGAGCAGCATAAAAACGGTGAAGATTTGCAACTTCCCATGTTTGTCCGCTAGCTTCCCCACCCAAGGAGAGGTAAACATGGTGAAGGCTCCTCCTGCCATGTATACATAGGTGAGCTGTAATTCCGTAAAGCCCACATTAGCTACGTTGTATGGGCTTAGAAAAGGGATGATCATAAATTGCCCCAGCATCATCATGATGGATAGTGTAATCGCACGCATTTGATTGGGATTACTGGTGACCCGACTGACCACTGCAAAAGGATGTGGGCGTTTGCTCCCTGCGCTGAGATGGCCAGTGATGGAGGGGATAAACTTAGCAATCATGCCTAAGCTCACAATGGATAAAGCCGATAAAATGTAGAAAGGCGTAT
>CAZPKI010000086.1:0-7852 GCA_964587015.1 uncultured Limnohabitans sp. | reverse complement strand
AAAATTTCCGTCCATATCCGTGACGGCACCTTTTCCCAAAGTTTCGATCCAAACAGAAGCCCCTACCAAGGGAACGTTCGTTTTGGCATCGTAAATTCTCCCGCTTAGGCTAGATTGTGCCCACGCGTGTAGACTGAATAGTACACACAGTCCTAGAACAACTAACTTTTTCATAATTTCTCCCTTTCGGGTGTTTGAGTGAAACATGAGAAAACCTAGGGGAGGTTTTCCGTGATTGTTTACCCGGTTGCGATGCCATTAAACATAGGTCTAGAAGGGCTAGCTCCTACTAGATTAAGTTTGTTTGCACTGCTTTCTCATTTCCCTTCGCCGGCATTACCCGGATCAGGTGGTATGGGTATGATCTCAGCCCGTTGTATTTAAGGCACCCCTATGATCTGATGCAAATGTAGTCGCGAAAAGTTTTTTTCCAAAGTTTCTCCGTAACTCTCTTTTTCCTAACTTGACCTTTCCACCTTAACCACGCTTGTGATGCGACTATACAAACTAATTTCAGGGACCTTATTAGACATAAACGGCACCTACTTCTTGGGACCAGAGCTCGACTGGGACGATCTATTGGGAAGAGAGCAGCTCTCCAAGTTACTTGCAGCAGAAGCACAAAACTGGGAAACCATCTCCAACGAAAAAGCGAAAGCACTGATTCAAGAGGGATTACTTGCTCCTATGGGCAATCAAGAAATCTGGGCTGCAGGGGTAACCTATTACCGAAGTAGAACTGCCCGGATTGAAGAGTCTAGCGATTCAGGCGGAGGCACTTTTTACGACAAGGTCTATGAGGCGGAGCGCCCTGAACTCTTTTTTAAAGCCACGGCTAGTCGAGTGGCGCCTCCTGGTGGAAAAGTCAATATTCGTAAAGACTCGAACTGGAATGTTCCTGAGCCTGAATTGACCTTACTCCTATCGCCCTCCGGCAAAGTGCAGGGATTCACTGTTGGCAACGACATGAGTAGCCGAAGTATTGAGGGAGAAAATCCCCTCTACCTTCCTCAGGCAAAAGTGTATTTAGGAAGTGCATCCATTGGCCCCTGTCTACTAATCCAGGAAGAGCATTTGCCTGATTCCACGACCATCCAACTTGAAATCCACCGCAATGAGGTCAACGTAGTATCAGGGGAAACTACCCTAGCACAGCTCAAGCGACGGCCTGATGAGCTTGCTCAATGGCTCTACCGATCCAACTCCTTTCCTATTGGATGCCTGATGATGACTGGTACGGGGATTGTCCCCGATGACTTTACCTTGGAAGTAGGAGACCGTGTATTTATTACCATTTCCGGCATCGGTACGCTGGAGAATGTGGTCGGCAGCATTTAAGTTTTTGATTAAAAATTCAATTCTGACAACTTAAACTATTTCGAAAAGAAAGAAAACATTCGATACTATTTCGCTGTAGGTACCGGAATAGTCCTACTTGAGCTATCTTATGATTTCCAGTTACTTACAAAAAGCCCATTGGGATCATTCCGATGCCATTGGTAAAATTCTAAGCCCTTTCCCGTAAAAAAGGTGTAGTTTTGAGGCTTATTGATAGCCATGAAGATTTTTATTTCTTTTTTTTCCCTTGCATGTCTCCTACTCAGCGTGCAACTACTTGCTCAAACTAGCACGAAGCCCGACGCTTTTGCTTTCAAACTCAAACAGCCCATCACCTTAGATGGCGTATTGGATGAGGATATTTGGAAAGATGCCGAGGGCTGGAACGGGGACTTCATGCAGTACTTTCCTTCCGACACCTCTTTGAGTAAATTTCCTACTCGTGTAAAGATTGCTTTCGACGAAACCAACTTGTATGTCGCTGCGATCATGGAGAATACAGGGCCACGGAAATACGTGACTACCTCCCTCAGACGAGACTACCGTGGGGAACAAAACGATGGAATCACCTTCGTGTTTGACACCTTCAACGACGGAACCAATGCCTTCCATTTTGGAGTAAATCCTTATGGCGTACAGCGTGAAGCCTTGCTCGCCAACGGAGGCTCTCGCCCTGACGACCTCAACCAAGCATGGGACAACAAGTGGTATTCCGAAGCAAAAATGATGGACAATCACTGGCAGGTAGAGGCCATCATTCCTCTAGCTACCATCCGATTTAGAGAAGGTACGGAAAGCTGGAATGTCAACTTCTACCGCGTAGATAGTCATACAGGTGAGCGGTCTACGTGGGCCCCAATTCCTAGGAATTTTTCAATCATTTCTACCGCATTTCTTCGAAAATTGGTATTCGAGGAGCCCCTGCAGAAAAAAGGAGCCAATGTTTCCCTCATCCCATATGTGGCAGGACGTACCTCCAAAAACTTCCTAGAGAACAGCAGCGAATCCCTTACTCCTGCAATAGGGGGAGATGCCAAAATCGGCATTGGACCCGCCATGAACCTCGATCTGACCTTTAATCCAGATTTTTCGCAGGTGGAAGTGGATCAGCAGGTAACCAACCTGGACCGATTTGAAATCTTTTTCCCTGAGCGAAGACAGTTTTTTCTTGAAAACGGTGACCTCTTCGATAGCTTTGGACAGACCCGTTCTCGCCCTTTCTTTTCTAGACGAATTGGGGTAGACATCGACTCTGCTACTGGCCAAAATGTGCAGAGTAAAATCATCTATGGTGCTCGCCTGAGTGGAAAATTGAATGAAAACTGGCGTTTAGGAGCCATGAATATGCAAACGGCTACAGATGAGGAAGCCGGCATTGTAGGTAAGAATTTCACGGTATTTGCACTTCAGCGAAAGGTATTTGAACGCTCCAATATCGGTTTGATCTATGTCAATAAAGAGACTTTGGCGCAAGGTGAAAACCAGGGTTTATTTGATCCTGCCGCCTACAATCGTTTGTTAGGGGTGGATTACAACCTCAACTCTTCGGATGGAAAATGGACAGGAAAGGTATTTTACCACCGCACCTTTGAATCGGTAGAGGTAGAAAAGCCTTTTTCCTTCAATGCCTACCTACTCTATACCGATTTGAACTGGAACTGGACCTTTGCTTTTCAGGATGTGGGCAAGTCTTTCAATCCCGAAGTGGGCTTTGTGCCAAGAGCAGATTTCAAACGACTCAATCCAGACGTGACCTACCTCTTTTATCCCAAGTCCAAGTTGATCAACCGACATGGTCCAAAAGTGGAATTTGAAGGCTATTGGAACGAAACTTTAGGCACCACCGATCGCGACATCAACTTTGGGTATCTCATACGCTTCAACTCACTTGCCGAGCTGGAGGTAACCCAGAAAAATCGATATGTCTACTTGTTCGATGATTTTGATCCTACGCGCTCCAGGGGCACACCTTTAGCCGCTGGCACAGATTATTCTTTCCGCAATTTCCTTGTAGAATACCGAAGCAACCCCCGCAAAAAATTGAATGTGAGTGTAATTGGGGAGTTTGGAGAATATTTCACAGGATCCATCCAGCGAATAACTTCCCAAACGGGCCTTCGCCTTGGGTATTTGGCGAATATCTCCATGAACTTCAACTATGCGCGAATTCGGTTACCACAGCCACAGCGAGATGCAGATTTGATGCTAGTAGGACCACGGATCGACCTGACCCTAACGAAGGAGTTGTTCTGGACTACCTTTGTGCAGTACAACAGTCAGATCGACAACATGAACATCAACACACGAATTCAATGGCGCTATGCTCCTGCATCAGACTTTTTCTTGGTGTACACGGATAACTACTTCCCGGGTGACTTTATGCCGAAGCAGCGGTCACTCGTGTTTAAGTTGAACTACTGGTTGAATTTGTAATTAGTTATTTGATTATCTGCAATCTTACTAGAGGCTTAAGATTTCTTTGAATTATTGCGGATAATCGTTGATGGGCCACGGCCCACAGGTAGACCTCGGCCCACAGGCATACCACGGTCTACAGCTCACCTAATTGAACCTCAAACTTTTTTTCTCTAGTTAGTGGTGAAAAAGCGGATGTTCAGATTAGTTTCTAATGAAAAACTGAACCGCTAATTATTCTATCCACTAATATTCCAAGTGAAAGTTTTTTTGCAAATAGAATACTTATCCTAAAAAAAATTTAACCAAGAGCATCAAACACTTTCCTTCAACAGTCTGTTAGCCAGCAATGAAGTACAATAGGATTGTGGTGTGGTTTCGTAATGACCTTCGTCTCTCAGACAATGAGACGCTGACGAGGGCAATACAACAAGGGAAAGAAATTATTCCAATCTATTGCTTTGATCCACGACAAGTGGAAAATACCAAACTTGGCATTCCAAAAACTGGCGCTTTTCGTGCCCAGTTTTTGACAGAAGCGCTAGAAGATCTTCGCAAATCATTTATTCAAGTAGGTGCCAATTTGGTATTGCTTCATGGCAAACCAGAGCAAGTGGTGGTAGATTTTGCCAAACAGCTCCAGGCTTCAGCCATCTTTTTTTCCAAAGAAGTCACTTCGGAGGAGCGTCAAGTGGATAAAGGCTTAGAGGAAAATGCTTTTTCAAAGGGAATCGCCTGCGAAAGCTTTTGGCAAAGTACCCTCTACCACAAGGATGACCTGCCTTTTCCCATCAAACAAACGCCTGAAGTATTTACACAATTCCGCAAAGAGGTAGAAAAGCAGAGTAAAATCCGTGCTCCCTTTCCTACCCCGACTGCACTAAATTATCCTGGAGAAGCGCTAATCCCCGATGCGGGATCGCTCCCCAAGTTTGCCGATTATGGACTGGAGAAGCCCAAGCGAGCCGAACACTCGTGGTTGAAGATTCGTGGTGGAGAGTCATCCGCGCTGGAGCAACTTCAGTCCTATTTTTGGGAAAAAGACCTACTCAAGAAGTATAAAGAAACGCGCAATGGCTTGATTGGCATGAACTACAGCTCCAAGCTATCGCCTTGGCTGGCCTTGGGATGCATTTCTCCTCGTACCATCTACACAGAAGTAAAACGATACGAAAAAGAGCGCGTCAAAAACGACAGCACCTATTGGCTGGTCTTTGAATTGATCTGGAGGGATTATTTTCGATTTATCGCCAAAAAACACGGCACTAAACTATTTCAAGTAAGCGGCATCCGAAATCAAGTGGACTCCTGGCGCAGGGATAAGGCGCAATTTAAGCGCTGGGCAGAGGGGAAGACAGGAGTTCCATTTGTGGATGCCAACATGCGGGAGCTGAATGCGACCGGATTTATGTCCAACCGAGGTCGCCAAATCGTGGCAAGCTTCCTGGTCAATGACTTGGGCATCGACTGGACCTGGGGAGCAAGCTATTTTGAAAGCCTACTGGTGGATTACGATGTGTGCTCCAACTGGGGCAACTGGATGTATGTGGGCGGGGTAGGAAATGATCCTCGGGAAAACCGCTACTTCAACATCCTTCGCCAAGCAAGTACCTACGACAGAAAAGGAGATTTTGTACGCCTTTGGGTACCTGAACTCCAGGCCATACAAGGATTTGATATCCATCAGCCTTGGGAACTCTACTCCTCAAAATTGAGGGAACTAAAAATCCAACTGGGACACACCTATCCACAGGCAATGGGAAAAATCCCCGCCTTGGAAAAGACCTATTAAAAAATGGCAGCACGTACATGCTGCCATTTTCTCTTTTCAGGTTAATCGGGTTGTTCCGTTCCACAAGGTGCAGTTCCCTCTTTTCTTCAGATGTCTTTTGAGTACACCTATAAAACATCCACCTACAAATTCTAGTCATTTTAATATAAAAAATACGCTGCTGCAGCCAATGCGCTTCTCCTGTTTGGACAGTCAAGTTTAGCAATTCTTTTATTTGTACTGTAGTCTACTAGATAGGACCCTTCAACTCTTGCAATTCGCTTGTAGTCTGAATACCTAATCACGTATTGATTTTCAAATTTCAAAAGTCTTTTGTAAGAGGAATAATCCAAAAGATAATCTCCTTCGAATTTATAGAGTCTTTTGTAAGTGGAATAGGAAACAGCATACTCATCGTCTACTTTAAGCTCTCTTTTATAATTGCTGTAGTTATAAACATAACATTGGCTTTGTGCAAAATTGACGCTTAAGGTCATGCTGATAAGAAGTAAAAATGTCTTCATGGTTTATACCAATTGTTGGAGTTGATTGAGCATCCCTTCGAATCCCAAAGTAATTAGAGCAAAAATACAACTAGTACAAAAATTGCTGAGGCCATCAAAATTAAGTTTCCCCACTTTTCAATAGTTGTAGGTCCCAAGACAGATGATAGCAGTATTCAATACCAAATCAATCTGAATCATTCTTCCTTCTTTTGGAATCCTTCAGCACATTTTTCTCATCACCTTGCAACTTTCGTTTCAATTTTTTGACATCTTCAGCAGCGGGGAGATTTTCAGGAACAATTCCTCGGTGAGTAAGCATGTCACGAACTGCCGAATTGTTATCCACATGCTCCTTTTCAATTTTGTTCTGCCCGCTAAGGTCTTTGATTTGCACATTCAATCCCGTCATCTCCGTGGCTAGGTCTTTTGCCTTGATGCTTATTGTTGGTAAAAAGTCGGCAACAGGCCGTCCTTCGGGGGCTCCCATTTTGATTTTCAATTGCTGTGTGGACAAACAAAACAGTGCCTGGTCTCCTTTACTTCGGATCACTGCGAAGCCTTGGCTGTCCACCCCTCTTTCGTAGAGAATTCCGGAAAGTTGCTTTTCCGTTTGGCTTAGTTTTTCTCTTGCTTTTACTCGCTCGTCTGCCAGCAGCCTTTGTTCGACCAACTCCGCTCTTCGGGTCTGCACAGCGAAGTAATTTTGAGCAAAGGCAATTTCCTCTTTTCGACTGTCCCCATTTTGGGCAATCAGGTAACTTGCATAGCGCGTGAGTAGGATGTCTTCAATCTCTTTTTCTGCCCCTAGGCCAATTCTGACCATCTTCCTGACGTCAGGAAAATGATAGACAACCTCCTCGCCCGCATGTTGGCAAGCCTCCTTTGCTTTTTGGATTACCTTCTCAAAATTTTCCCATTTGCTGTAGCCCAACAAGCGCTGCAATTCTCGGGCGCTCCAACATTCCACCCCTTCCAAATCGACAGCAGCAGTTTCAAACTGCGCAAACAATTGCTTGATTTCTTCTGATTTCATAATGCTAAAAATTAGGGTTAAAAAATATTCAAAAAATCTACGTTAGTAGCTTAACCTAAATCTACTCAAATTCAGCGATAATTGTTTCTTTCTTTTCAGTTGTAAATGGTACAACTAGTCGGACAACTACGCAAAGAAAGGTAATCCCAATTAAAAACGATTCCCTCCTTTCGGGTTACCTTTTTTGGCAATCAAGCAACTAGCATAGCGGGTGAGTAGGATGGATTAGGTCTCTTTTTCTGCCCCTGGGCCCATTCAGACCATCTTCCTGACGTCAGGAAGATGATAGCGCTCTTAGTAGCTCAACCTAAATCTACTCAAATTCAGCTTTAATTGTTTCTTTCTTTTAAATTCTCAATGGTACAACTAGTCGCGCAACTAGGCAAAGAAAGGTAATCCCAATTAAAAACGATTCCCTCCTTTCGGGTTACCTTTTTTGGCAATCAAGCAACTAGCATAGCGGGTGAGTAGGATGGATTAGGTCTCTTTTTCTGCCCCTGGGCCCATTCAGACCATCTTCCTGACGTCAGGAAGATGATAGCGCTCTTAATAACTCAACTTAAATCTGCTCAAATCTGGTAAGATTTGTTTCTTTCTTTTTAATTCAAATTGATACAGGTATTCACCTAATTCTGCAAAGAATGGCATTCCGATCTCATCTGTTTCGTACTTGTCGTCGTTGAGAATTTGGTCTTCATTAACATAGACGATAGCGGACACAAAAAACTCCACCCCCGTCTCAAAATCCACAAAATACCCTCCATCAATCAGGTGCCCATAGGACCAGCC
>CAZPKI010000085.1:0-7912 GCA_964587015.1 uncultured Limnohabitans sp. | reverse complement strand
GCAAGTACAAATTGAGCCGCAAACTGGGCTACTCCTCCTCCAATACCAGTGACGAGTACTTGTTCCCCCGCTTTCAGTTTGCCTTGAACTGCCAAAGCACGGTAAGCAGTGAGCCCCGCTAAGGGCAAAGCAGCCGCTTCCTCCCAGCTCAGGTGACTAGGCTTTGGAAAAACGCGATCTGCAGGTACGGTCACATACTCCGCAAAGGTGCCATTTCTGGGCATTCCGATGATTTCAAAATTTTTCCCTTGCGCCCTTTCATTGTCGCCCCAATGAAGCGCAGGATTAAGCATAACCTCCTGTCCCAGCAACTCTCGATCCACCTCTGTACCTACTTCCTCTACAACTCCTGCTCCATCAGAACCCAGGACTATTCCATCCTGAATGTTGGGATACAATCCCTTTCTGCACCATTCGTCCCGATGATTTAAGGCCGCTGCCTTGATTCGAATGAGAACCTCATTGGGCTGACAAACGGGTTTGGGAATCTCTAGAAGTTGAATTTTCGAGTCCAAAGACCGCTGAAGTACAATCGCTTTCATAAATACTTAGAAGGGTGCTGGATCATCTCCGCCTAAAAATGCATTTTCAATATCTCCCTCATTTGCTTTACTCGAACGCATCAAAGTTTGATCTGCATCAAAAGTATTGACTCCCGAAGCACCCGAAGTAAACTTGCGAGAATAGCCGATCTCGGAAGCTTGGGAGCTTTGATAGCCCATGCCCCCATCCAAATCTGTAAACTTGGTGTATCGCCCGATAAATCGGAGTTTGATGTTTTCCAGGGAGCCATTTCTGTGCTTGGCGATGATCACCTCTCCTACACCAGCAGTGGAAGCTCCGCCCTCATCTTCTGTAATCCCATAGTATTCAGGACGGTAGAGGAACATAACCATATCTGCATCCTGTTCGATGGCTCCAGATTCACGAAGATCGGATAGCTGTGGACGTTTATCTCCGCCACGGGTTTCTACCGCTCTAGAAAGCTGGGAAAGCGCAATCACTGGAATGCTCAATTCCTTAGCAATCTTCTTCAATGCACGGGAGATGCTGGCAATTTCTTGCTCTCGGTTTCCTCCAAATCCACCTTTGGAATCTCCAGACATCAATTGGAGGTAATCCACTACCACCATTTGGATATCGTGCTGCGCCTTCAACTTTCGACACTTCGCTCGCAATTCCAAAATGGACAATGCAGGGGTATCATCCACAAAAAGTGGGGCTTTTGAAAGTTTGGCGGTCTTGTGCACGAGTTGCGCCCATTCATGATCAGCCAAAGTACCCTTCTTAATCTTATCCGAATCCAGCTCAGCTTCGGAAGAAATCAAACGGTTTACCAGCTGTACCGAAGACATCTCCAAGGAGAAAATAGCGACAGGCCGGTTGTGATCTACCGCAGCATTGCGCAATACGGAAAGCACAAATGCCGTCTTTCCCATCGCCGGACGGGCGGCAATGATGACCAGATCCGATTTCTGCCATCCGGAAGTAACCCGATCCAAGGCAGTAAACCCAGAAGGAACCCCAGTTAATCCATCCTTTTGGTTCTTTCTGACTTCAAGCTCCGCTATTGCATCGCGCATGATGGAACTCATCGTTGCGTAATTTTTACGAATATTTTTTTCTGATATCTCAAAAAGCGACTGCTCCATCGCGTCCAAAAGCTCAAATACATCTGTGGTATCTTCAAAAGCATCTTTTTGGATGGTCGAGGAGATTCGGATCAACTCACGTTTGATGGATTGCTCGGTAATGATGCGGGCGTGGAATTCTATATTGGCAGCAGAGGCTACTTTTGAGGTCAACTCAGTGATGTAAAACGCTCCTCCTGCTACCTCCAAGGCTCCATTTTTACGAAGCTGGGTGGTCACTGTCAACAAGTCAATGGGTTGACTTTCGGTAAATAGATCCAAAATAGCCTGAAAAATAACCTTGTGCGCTTCTTTGTAAAAGCTCTCCACCTTCAAAATGTCAATAACCGAAGTCAAGGCATCTTTTTCCAGCATCAAAGCACCCAATACAGCCTCCTCTAGTTCAATCGCTTGAGGGGGAACTTTTCCTAAATAGTTTGTAGGATTCTCAAAAGAAGGCTTTTTACGGTATCGGCCAGTGGGCAAGGTATTTTCAGTCATGATTCAAATTTACCTGCTACAAGTCAAGAGTTTTAAACAATTTTTCCCAAAGTTATCAACAAGAGTTTGAGGCCATTCTAAGCCCATTTAAAACTTCAATTTAGGAATTTTATGTAGGCATCAAATACGTTTTCGTAGCAGAAAAAACAGAAAAACTTATTGTTTAGGAGCTCCTGCTGCAAGATTTTATCCCTAAGTTTGAGTACCCAACCAAATCTCGATTTATCCCCTATGAAACACTACCATTTCATTGCTATAGGAGGCGCGGTCATGCACAATCTTGCACTTGCCCTTTTAGAAAAAGGCTATAAAGTCACCGGTAGCGACGATGAAATTTACGAACCATCCAAAACTCGGCTTCAGAGAGCGGGCATCCTCCCGGCCGAACAAGGTTGGTTTCCAGCTAAAATAGATGCCAATATCGATGGGATCATTTTGGGGATGCATGCTCGAATCGATAACCCAGAGCTTCTTCGCGCCCAGGAATTGGGAGTTCCAGTTTACTCCTTCCCTGAGTTTATCTACAATCAAAGTCAAACAAAGAAACGAGTAGTGATCGCAGGAAGCCATGGAAAAACCTCCATCACCTCCATGATTCTCCATGTACTCAAGGATCAAGGATTGGATTTTGACTATTTGGTAGGCGCACAAATCGAAGGCTTTGACCTGATGGTTCGCCTCTCCGGTGCCCCCATCATTGTGATTGAAGGCGATGAATACCTCACCTCTCCCATCGACCGTACACCTAAGTTTTTTCATTACAAGCACGACATCCTACTCGTAAGTGGCATCGCTTGGGATCATTTCAATGTATTCCCGGATTTTGAGGACTACAAAAGGCAGTTTACCCTGCTCATGGACCGAACCCCTGCCGCAGGAACACTGATTTACTGCAGTGCAGACCCCTTGGTAAATGAAGCCGCAGAAAATTCACAGGGTCAAGGACAAAAAATAGGCTATCAAGCCCATCCCTCCCGAATTGACTCGGGTAAAACGACCTTGATTACAAGCACAGGGGAAGTTGAAATTGGAGTTTTTGGAGAGCACAACCTTCAGAATCTACAAGGTGCACTTCACATTTGCGAAGCACTAGGACTACCTCGGGAAAAGTTCTATGACTCCATTCAAAGTTTCAAAGGTGCTGCCAAACGCCAGGAGATTATCGTTCAGCACGATACAGGTATCTTGTTCCGAGATTTTGCGCATGCCCCTTCCAAATTGAAGGCAACAGTGAATGCCGTGAAAACCCAATTTCCAAAGCGACGTCTCCTAGCTGTGCAGGAGTTGCATACCTACTCCTCACTCAACCCGAATTTTCTTCCCAACTATGCCCACAGCATGGATCTCGCCGATGTTGCGATTATCTACCTCAACCCACATGCTGTAGCACTCAAAAAACTGGAGTTGATGACCGAAGACATGCTTCGGGAAGGATTTAAACGACAAGATCTAATTCTATTTACCGAAAGTGCGGCCTTGAGTGACTACTTGCTCGCGCAAAACTATTCGGATACCAATCTACTACTCATGAGTTCGGGCAATTACGACAACCTGGACCTTGAACCACTCAAACAAAAATTTCTAGCCCATGCATCTTAACCTAAAGAATTCCATCGCATTTTTTGATCTGGAGGCTACGGGCACCAATGTCTCCACCGACCGTATCGTGGAGATATCGATCGTCAAATTGAACCCAGATGGAGGGCAGCAGATCTATACCCGTCGGGTAAATCCTGGTGTTCCTATTCCTTTGGAAGCTTCCTTAATCCATGGCTTGTACGACAAAGACCTCAAAAACGAGCCCTACTTCAAAGATCTGGCACAAGAAGTTTTTCAATTTATAGGTCTGAGTGACTTGGCTGGATTCAATGTGCTTAAGTACGATATTCCCTTGCTGGTGGAAGAGTTTCTACGGTCGGGAATAGACTTTGACCTGGACAAGCGGAACTTGCTGGATGCGCAAAAGATTTTTCACTTGATGGAAAAAAGAAACTTGAGCGCTGCCTACAAGTTCTACTGCGGCAAGAAACTGGAAAATGCACACAGTGCCGAAGCGGATACCTTGGCTACCGTGGATGTATTTCGTGCACAAGTGGAGCGCTACCTTGGCGAAACGGCCATGGACCTTCAGGGAAATACCCTCGGCGTATTTGAAAATGATATGAAAAAAATCCACGCCCTTGTCAACGAGCGGATGGTGGATCTCGCAGGTCGCTTTGTATTCAATTCGCAAGGAGATGAAGTATTCAACTTTGGTAAGCACAAAGGAAAAACCATCGAGCAGGCGCTCAAAGAAGAGCCGGGCTATTACGAATGGATGATGAAGGGGGATTTTCCGCTTGATACCAAAAGAAAGCTCACCCAAATCAAGTTGCGTGGCTTCAATGCCCGTTAAGATTTGAATAAAAAAACTTAGTCTTTTCAGGCTAAGTTATTTTTTGTTCAAATTTCATTTCGATCACTTTCTTTGCTCGTAGATCGCTATCGCTTCAGGCAGCAAGGAGTTCAGTCGTTCCATTCGTTTGGTGTGACCTGGGTGGGTAGACAAAAATGTCAAACCTTCCTCTTCAGAATCTTCGGACATTCTGCCCCAAAACAACGGAGCCTCTCGAGGATCATATCCAGCCATTGCCATAAAAATCAAACCCATTCGATCTGCTTCCAGCTCATGTTTTCTAGAAAAACTAAGCAGTTTGAGATCAGAGGCAATTCCAACTGAAAGAAGCAATAATTCCTGGGTTAGGGTAGCATCTTGGCCCATTGCAAGGTCAATAGTACCTACACCAAGTTCCATAAGTATTTCTTGTGACATTCTTTCGCCCGAATGATTGGCCACAGCATGAGCCAATTCATGACCCATAATTACTGCAATGCCCGTTTCATCCTTGGTAAATGGCAAAATCCCTGTGTAAAAAGCTACCTTCCCTCCAGGCATACACCAGGCATTCACTTCTTCGTTTTCTAGGAGATTAAACTCCCATTCTAACTGTTCAACCATATCTGAA
Source organism: uncultured Limnohabitans sp. (assembly GCA_964587015.1). Taxonomy (GTDB): domain Bacteria; phylum Bacteroidota; class Bacteroidia; order Cytophagales; family Cyclobacteriaceae; genus Algoriphagus. The sequence continues at coordinate 2,775 of CAZPKI010000085.1, read as the reverse complement.
TAGCCTTGCTCATTCAAATACGTTTCCACAGCTTCGGCCATTTTATTGCCTACTTTAACTATTTCTTGACCTTCTGCAGTAGACGTTAGCACCTTACTTTCCGTCAAGGATGCTTTATATTCGTCTTTGACCAATGGCATCAAATCTTGGGTAGTAAAAATCGTTAATTGACTTCTTCCAGTCAGTGGCACAGTCGAACAAGCGGATAAGGCATATACAAAGCAAAAAAGAGCTGCTAACTTTTTCATAGGAAGGTTTTTGTAGGGTGGTTATTCTAAAAGTATTAAAAGAATTTGATTATTCTTAAAACCTATGGTAAAATTGAAAGAATCTTCTTTTGTTCGCCTAAATGGAAACTAAAATGACGCTACCAGCCCCTGCTTTAGCTTATCAAAAAAAAATGATGAACCCATTTATTTTTTGGTGGGCCATGCTTTTCAAATTGCCAACAGCTGTATTTTGGAGGTTGAAGATGGTTCACCTGGATGGTGAGAAGTGCCTCGTGAGCATCCCCTATTTCTGGAGAAGCCAAAACCCATTCAAATCCATCTATTTTGCTGCGCTGGCAGGAGCGGCCGAACTCAGTACCGGTGCCTTGTGTCAACTTGCCCTAGCTGGAAAAGGATCTTTCAGCATGCTTGTGGTAGATTTTCGGGCAGAATACAGTAAGAAGGCAAGTACAAAGATTCTATATACTTGTGAGCAAGGAGAAGAACTTTTTAGCTTAATCGACTCCCTAAAGCCTGGAGAAACCAATCAACTGACGATGCTTTCCATCGGCAAAAACACCTCAGGAGAAGAGGTTGCACGATTTTTTATCACCTGGTCCTTCAAGCGAAAAAGCTAATCGATCTTTCAGCAATTAGTCTGGGTAAAGGGTTGAAATTTTTCCGATTGGGAACTGTTAAAAAATTACAGCAATAGGTCTATGGCCCAGAGGGACATTATGTAAATATAAAGCCTCGTGAAAGTGGATTCAGTGCTCCAGAGGAGCGATATAAAAAAGGGTAATTTAGCTACTAGAATTACTTTTTAAGCCAATAGCAGGATTACGGATAATCCTATTTATTTCATTTGATCTGCGGAATTTTTCCACAGAATCTGCGGTCAACTTTTTTCACAAAGCACCATCATCAGGATTAATCACTCAAAACCATTTCCAATCGGAAAAACTCTTTTAAAGCAGCCAATACACGTTCTTTGGACCAACCTAGAAATTCGTGCGCGGCATGAAAGGTGTTGAAGCGCAAGATCAGCTCGTCCCATTTTTTCCGATCTAGACCGTATTGCTGCATCAATTCATTGCGTACCGAATCAGCGTCAATCACCTCCAGGTAGCCAACGCGCTGCCGCTCCCAATCCAATCGCTTTTCATAGGCTCGGAGCTCTCGGTTTCTCTTGGTGAAATAACTTATTGGGCCATAAATGCTGAAACCTGGCGTAGGTGAGGTTGAATCAGTGGCTCCAAAACCTACCTGCTGACTAAGTGGCTTTTCTACGACTGGCTCGTCTTCCGATAGGTATAATTTCCCGTCCTTAAATCGAAAACGATAAGGCTCAGCTTTAACCTGAAAGGTTGGTAGAAGCCTTGCCAAGTCCTGTAGCTCCACAAACAAAAAAGCATCCGCTGTCAGTATCATTTTCTTTTCTAGAAAACCGGGAAACTGAAAGGTTAAGGTATCTCCTTGCGAGGCTGGAATCGAAAAATAGCCACGGGAATTCGTGATTACCTTCTCACCCAAAGCCTGAATTACCACTACCCCTTCCAAGTATTTTTTGTCCCATGCATCAATGACATTGCCGGAATACCGGCGTTGTGCAGAGAGGGAAACCACACAAAAAAAGAAGAAAAGTAAAAGAGAAATTCGCTTCATCGATTGCCAAAAGTAGACACTGTGGCCCAGCAAGAAAATTTAGGCATGTTAAAGAAGTTTAATTCCCCTAATTTTTTGTGCAAGACAAACTTTCAGAAAAAAGTATCTTTGAGCCATGAATTTTGAGCTCACCCGAATTGCTCCGACACCCAGTGGCTATTTACACCTAGGAAATGTCTACTCTTTTTTACTTACCAAGGCTTTGGCCCAGAAGTACGATGCCAAAATCTTGCTTCGGATCGACGATCTAGACCGTGATCGCTACAGACCAGAATATGTACAGGATATCTTTGATACCCTAGACTTCCTTGAAATTCAAATTGACCAAGGTCCAAAAAATCTTTTGGAGATGGAATCCACCTGGTCTCAGGTGCATCGACTGCCATTGTATACCGAAGCTTTGGAGCAACTCCAACAAAATAGGCTCACCTTTGCCTGCACCTGTACCCGAAGTCAGATCTTACAAATTGACCCCAGAGGCATGTATTTAGGGCAATGCTTAGACAGACGAATTGCGCTTACTAGAGAACATGTTGCCTGGCGAATCAACACCCTCGATGCTGACTTTTTAAACTTTCAGGAGTATCCAAAACAGGCTAAATCCTCAATTTTACCCGAAGAAGCAAGCTGTTATGTGGTTCGAAAAAAGGATGGGCTACCCGCTTACCAACTTTGTTCCTTAATCGATGACCTTCATTATGGGGTAGATTTGATTGTTCGAGGGCAAGATTTGTATCCCTCTACCCTGGCCCAACTTGACCTAGCTCGCTTGCTCGGCAAGGATACCTTCGCCCAAACGACCTTCTACCACCACCCCCTGTTGAAAAGTCTGGACCAGAAGAAACTCTCCAAATCTGCGGGTTCCAGTTCCATTCAACACCTACGGGAGGAAGGAAAAACT
>CAZPKI010000084.1:5621-7981 GCA_964587015.1 uncultured Limnohabitans sp. | reverse complement strand
AGTTGGAGTTCGATTCAATGGGCTGTGAACCGTGGACCGTCGTCTGTTGACGATTCCCTTTGATCTGCGGAATTTTTCCAAAGAATCTGCGTAAGACTTTTTTCACGCTCCGCCGCGGCGATCTTTAAAAAAAAGTAAGTCGCGCAAAGTCGCCAAGGCGCAAAGGAAGGGTTAAAATACGTTGATTTAATTTCGAATGAATAGCTTCTTTTTTGGATGTGTCCAAAGGAAATTTTTGTTGAAGTTCGATTCAATGGGCTGTGAACCGTGGACCGTCGTCTGTTGACGATTTTTTAATCCTGATCCTGTTTAAACTTATCCACGATGTATAAAAAAATATTAAAGGATAAGGTAGAAGGGGATTCGTTCTTTTTGGATTCTCTTTCTTGAAGATGAGTAGTAGGTTGTACCTCTTTTCTAGGTAGGGGTAGCGGTAACCCTGGTTTGACAGTTGCCGACTTCTGGACGGTTAGTGGAGCAGCCGTTCCAGCTTCAGGAAGGGCGCTAGACTCTTCTGAGATGGGTTTTTCAAAGGGTTTTTTTGTATTTTCCTCTTGAGCTACTGCTTCTGATGGGAGGAGCAAGTAGCCGAAAGCAACCATGCTCAGCAGGGCAACTTTACCAGCAAATATTCTTGAACAGTTCCACATAAATTAGCGAAATACGGGTTAGCTTTCGAAAAACGTCCTTAAAAATAGAAAATATATTGTCAATGCAAACGATTGACCTAGAAGATTTCAAAAAAATTGACTTTCGGGTAGGAACTGTTCTGCGGGTGGAGCCTTTTGAAAAAGCCCGAAAACCTGCCTATCAGGTATGGGTGGATCTGGGTCCCGAACTAGGAATCAAAAAGTCTTCCGCTCAGCTTACGGTCCACTACCAAGCCGAAGACTTAGTAGGAAAGCAGGTGCTTTGTGTCTGTAACCTTGCTCCCCGTCAGGTGGCCGACTTTATGTCGGAGGTGCTCATTACGGGATTTTCCAGTACCGAAGGGGGAATATGGATTGCCACGGCAGACCAGCCTGTTCCCAATGGAGCCTGCCTCCACTAAGGAAGGTAGATCTGCAGTCCCGATTCGGTCAATTCATTACGGTACACAGGCAGCGCAGCGCAGTAGCCCGACCGAACATCTCCCGTCTTCAAGTCAAAGCGGTACTGGTGGAGGGGACAGATAAGTTCGCCGGCACCATTGACATTGGCTTGACCAAGGTCTGCACCTCGGTGTGGGCATTGTGAATCGAAGATGTGGAATGTATCGCCAATCCGGAGAATAGCCAAGCGCTTCTCCCCAGCAGCGAGTTTTTTGATTTTGCGTTCAGGAATCGCTTGGAAGACTTCTTCCTTGCTGCTGCCAAATTTAAAGCTGTTCATGGAGAGCTGCGCTGGGTGTTTTCTAAAAATTGAGGGCTTGGTTTTTCGCGTATTCTTTTCCAATTTCCATTTTCTAAAGCCAATTCCCTAACCCCGCATGAAAAAATTACTACTTCTACCGCTCTTATTTTTTGCAATATCCCTGTCTGCCCAGCAGCTTGAAGGAGCATGGAAACTGATCAGCCAAAACCAAGTGCCGGTCTCTGGTCAAGAGTTTATCAAGATCTACCAAGACAATTATTTTGCCTTTGGGATAAAGAACCTAGCAGACAATTCCTTTGTAGGAGCGGGTGGTGGGCCTTTTGCAATGACTTCCGGGAAGCTACAGGAGACCCTAGAGTTTTTTACGCTCAACCCAGAAATCATCGGCATGGTCACTTCCTTTGCCGTACGAGTAGAGGGCGATCAAATTACCTTGTCAGGCACGACCCCCAAAGGACCTTTGGTGGAGGTCTGGGAGCGAATCTCGGATGCCAAGGATGACCTGACAGGCAACTGGGTGATTACTGGCAGGAAGCGAGACGATCAAATTCAGCGGGCTACCCCGGGAGCCAGACGAACGATCAAAATCCTCAGCGGGGGTAGATTTCAGTGGGTAGCCTTCAACTCTGAGACCCGCGAATTTTCGGGTACAGGTGGAGGAACCTACAGCGCCAAAGGAGGGAAATACGTGGAAACGATCGCCTTTTTCTCAAGGGATAATTCTCGTGTGGGTGCAAGCCTTGGCTTTGAATACCAAGTTATCGATGGGGAATGGCACCACAGTGGCTTGAGCTCGGCGGGCCAACCGATTTTCGAGATTTGGACGCCTTATGCCAAGGGGTATAAACCGGCAAAATAAACGGACTGGGATTAATATACCTCTCTAATTTTTTTATTTCGCCCTGTCCGCGGGGGAGGAAGATTATATCCTTTTACCCCTGAGGGGTATTATGTTAATAGAAAAACCCTACCGACCATTTTCCCAGAGCTCCAGAGGAGCGAAATGT
>CAZPKI010000084.1:0-5521 GCA_964587015.1 uncultured Limnohabitans sp. | reverse complement strand
GCTTGATTAAAAATAATTTTCTCCGCTAAGAATCCGAAGGTGGACTTAAGCCAAATACAATCCCTTTAATTTCTCTAGGGTATAATCTACCTCTTCCATCGTCGTAAATCGGCTGAAGGAAAAGCGTACCGCATCTCGCTCAGGCGAATGTTGCAGCGCTCGCAATACATGCGATCCCACGGTAGCGCCCGAACTGCAGGCAGAGCCTCCCGATGCAGAAATACCTTCCAAATCTAGGTGAAATAGGAGCATGCCCCGATTAGATTCAGAGGGAGGAAGGCTGACATTAAGTACCGTGTACAAACTTTTATTCAGGTCTGCCGAGCAGCCGTTGAAGCCGACACCAGGTATGTCTTGCTTCAGCTTTCCGATAAAGTAGGCTTTGATTTTTTCAATATGGCTGCGATGGGACTCTAGTTCCTCCAAGGAGAGCTCCAGAGCCTTGGCCAAACCGATGATGCCGATTACGTTTTCTGTCCCTCCCCGCATGTTACGCTCTTGGGCTCCGCCATGTATGAAAGGATGGATTTTCTTGTCTTTGCGAACATACAAAAAGCCCACGCCTTTTGGGCCGTGAAACTTGTGTGCGCCAGCCACCAAGGCATCCACAGGAAGCTGGGACAAGTCATGGGTATAGTGCCCCATGGTCTGAACGGTGTCGGAATGGAAAAAAGCGTCGTATGCTCGTGCCAAGCTGCCGATTCGCTCCAAGTTATTTAGGTTGCCAATCTCATTGTTGCCATGCATCAGAGAGATCAAACTTTTTGGATTCTTTTTAAGGAGCTCTTCGAGCTGCTGCAGGTCTATCTCTCCTTGCTCATTGACGTCGAGGAGGCTGAGTTGCACCTGCCCTTTTTTGGCCAGCATCTCCAGGGTGTGGAGTACCGCATGGTGCTCGAGGGGAGAGGTGATGGCATGGGTGATGCCGTGAGATTCGATGCCACAGACCAAGGCGGTGTTGTCTGCCTCGGTACCTCCAGAAGTAAAGAAAATTTCGGATGGGCTGGCATGGATAAGTTCAGCCACCTTTTTACGAGCCTTCTCAATGGCCGTACGCACCTCTCTGCCGTGGCTATGTACCGAGGAAGGATTGCCAAACTGTCCACGCATAAATGGCAACATCGCTTCGATCACGCGATCGTCCATCGGGGTGGTGGCGGCATTGTCGAGGTATACGTGTTTCATAGAATGCATTTGGGCAAGGCAATAACTTAGCTCAAGGTTTCATTCACCACTTCCTTGATGTCTTGCATGATCTTTTTGGCAAGGTGCTCCGCCTTGGCTTCCGAGTCCGACTCGGAATAAATGCGGATGATGGGTTCGGTGTTTGACTTCCGAAGGTGCACCCATTCTTTTTCGAATTCAATTTTCACCCCGTCAATATCGATGATTGGGTGGCTTTTGTATCGTTCCTTGATTTTCAAGAGGATGTTATCCACATCGAGGTTGGGAGTAAGCTCAATTTTATTTTTGGAGATCGAGTAGTTGGGGTAGCTGGCGCGTAGCTTGGAGATGGACTTGCCATACTTGGCCAGGTGGGTCAAAAACAAACCTATCCCCACCAACGCATCTCTACCGTAGTGGGAAGTGGGGTAGATGATGCCCCCGTTGCCTTCACCACCGATGACTGCCTCTACGGCTTTCATCTGGTTGACTACGTTGACTTCTCCTACAGCAGAAGCACTGTAGGTACCTCCTCGCTTTTCGGTGACGTCGCGCAGGGCACGGGTAGAAGACAAGTTGGATACGGTGTTGCCGGGTGTCTGGGAAAGTACGTAGTCGGCCACTGCCACAAGGGTGTATTCTTCGCCAAACATGGACCCGTCTTCATTGACGAGAGCCAAGCGATCCACATCTGGATCCACGACGATGCCCAAATCGAAATTTCCTTTTTCCAATTTCTTGGCGATATCTCTGAGATTTTCGGGGAGCGGCTCGGGATTGTGGGGGAAGTTGCCGTCTGGGGTACAGAACATTTCCTCCACTTCAGTGACGCCTAGTGCACGCAAAAGTTTAGGAACGACAATGCCTCCGGTGGAGTTGACCGCGTCGACGACAATTTTAAAATTCCGTGCTTTGATTGCTTCCACATCAACAAGCTCTAGGTCCAATACATGCTGAATGTGACGGTCCATGTAGTCGTTGATGACGCTGTATTTGCCTAGCTTTCGAACTTCAGCAAAGGTAAAATCTTCGGTTTCTGCTTTGGCTAGGATAGCCTTTCCTTCTTCGTCGGAGATAAATTCTCCCACGGCATTGAGCAGCTTTAGTGCATTCCATTGGGCTGGATTGTGGCTGGCGGTGAGGATGATTCCCCCGCCTGCATTTTCTCTAGGAACTGCAAACTCAACGGTTGGGGTAGTGCTAAGGCCAAGATCGACCACATCGATGCCAAGTCCTTGAAGGGTTGCTGCTACTAGTCGGGAGACCATGTCGCCCGAAATACGAGCATCTCTCCCGATGACCACTTTGGGGTTGCTTGTTTTTTCCAAAACCCAAGCTCCATAGGCAGCGGTAAATTTGACTACATCAATGGGGGTAAGACCTTCGCCGGGCTTTCCGCCAATGGTCCCTCGTATGCCAGAGATAGATTTGATTAAAGACACGAATATTGGTTTTGTAATGTTAAACTAGTTGGCTACTCTTGAAAGAAATTTACTTGAATTTGGCCATGACCTTATCCACCTCGTTATCCGGGTTGGCACAGGAGCTGCTGGCGTCTACCGTTTTTCCACAAAGACCGCAAGTGGCTCCTTCTTTGTTTAGGAAAGGACTTTGAGATGCGCAGGTGCCCTTAAATTCACCGTTTTTTAGAAAAATCAGCCTCACAGACATCAAAACAAAGAAGATGGCTATAAAACCAAGAGTGATGAAGAAAGTTGTCATAGCGGATAAATATCCGCAAATTTAACGCTTTAGTTTGAAACTTGTACAAAACACCCTTTGTTTCCTAGGACATGTCACAAATGAGTAGCCGCGCCCAACAGTTGGCAGCCTTTGATCGCCTATTGACCATCATGGATGAGTTGCGCGCACAATGTCCCTGGGACAAGAAGCAGACGACCGAAAGCCTCCGCCACCTGACGATCGAGGAGACCTTTGAGCTTTCGGATGCTATCCTGCAAGGTGATGCTGAAGAAATAAAAAAAGAAGTGGGGGACCTGCTATTGCACCTCGTATTTTATGCAAAAATCGGTTCGGAGGAAGGCAAATACGACATCAGTTCCGTCATTGATTCACTTTGCGATAAACTCATCCGTCGCCATCCGCACATCTATGGAGATACAGTTGCCCTGGATGAGGAAGCGGTGAAGCAAAATTGGGAGAAAATTAAGCTCACTGAAAAGGGTAACGTCTCGGTACTCGGTGGCGTGCCTCGCTCCCTCCCTGCTTTGATCAAGGCCATGCGGATTCAGGAAAAGGCGCGTGGCGTCGGCTTCGATTGGGAGGAACCCGAGCAGGTGTGGGAGAAGGTGGAGGAAGAAATGGGAGAGTTTCATGCCGAATTCAATCCAGCAGAAGGGAAGGAGATCGACCAAGAGAAGGCGGCTGGGGAATTTGGAGACCTGCTATTTTCCCTGATCAACTATGCCCGATTTATCGACATCAATCCGGAAGAGGCCTTGGAGCGGACAAACTTGAAGTTTATCTCTCGATTTCAGTACCTCGAGCAGGCAGCCAAGGCAGCAGGCAAAAATCTAAGCGACATGAGCCTTGCGGAGATGGATGTGTACTGGGAAGAAGCGAAGAAAGTAGCAAGTACGAAGTACTAAGTACCAAGTACCAAGTACGAGGTACGAAATACCCACCGCGGCGGGCAGGAGAAGTACGGATTTAAAACTAATGTCGAACGCCGAACGCTGATTTAAGAATGTTGAAGTGGGAATTCGAGTTGTACGATGTACCAGGTACCAAGTACCAAGTACGGACTAAAAACTAATGTCGAACGCTGATTGAAGAATGTTGAACTAGGAAATCGAGTTGTACGATGTACCAGGTACCAAGTACGAGGGACGAAATACGATGGAAATAGGGTGGAAATACCCGCCGCGGCGGGCCGCTCCGTGAAATAGTTTAAAATACGTGTTAAGAGTATTTCACCGAGCTTGCTCGGTTTATTTCAATTGTATTTCGACTCTATTTCTTTTAAAAATCAATTACTACAAATTCCAATACAATGACTAAACACGTAATCCTTACCCCAGAAGCGCCGGCGCCGATCGGGCCCTATTCACAAGCGGTACTTGCAGGCGATACCCTCTATGTGTCCGGGCAAATTGCCTTGGATCCCGAGACGGGAGAACTGATCAATGAAAACATTACCGAGGAGACTCATGCGGTCATGAAAAATATGGAGGCGGTCCTCCGTGCAGCGGGCTTTGGCTTTGAGCAGGTGGTGAAGTGCACCATCTTCATTCGGGACATGGGCCAGTTTGGAGCAATCAACGAAGCCTATGGACATTATTTTAAATCCAACCCCCCTGCACGAGAGACCGTGGAAGTTAGCAAGCTCCCCAAAAATGTACAGGTAGAAATCTCCTGCATCGCGGTTCGTTGACGGATGAATTTTCTGCCTTTTGGTCGTGAAACCCTCGTCAGCGCCTTGTCTAAGGAGGAGCTCCTGGATCGCTTGGCAGCGGTCACACGAGGAGCTCGGAAGGAAGGGCTTCCAGAAATTCGACCCCTTTTTAATGGACTTGTAGGAGAAGAAGGATTTCGCCTTTCTCGAGTGATTGAAAAAGGGGACAACTTTCTTCCACTCCTCCTAGGGAAGGTGGAGGCAACACCTAGAGGAAGCATTCTTTACGTCCGCTACCAGCTCTTTTCCACTACTCGATTTTTTCTATGGTTTTGGACGGGGATATTGCTAGCCTTTTCACTTTTTTTCTTTTCGGTGTCCCAGCAACTGCTGCAAGGGGGAGTTTGCCTTTCTCTGATGGGCCTCAATTATGCCTTGTCGGTGTTCTTCTTCCATCGGAGGCTGGTTTCTAGCAAGAGACTTTTCCAAGAAGTGATCAATTTTCCTCCAAGCAACGTGGAATCCTCCCGCAAGCTGTAGGCAGAAAGGGACTTTGGATGTACCTTTGTGGCCTAATCTTCACCCTTTTAATTCGACTACCATGTCCATCCGTATAGAAAAAGACACCATGGGACCTGTGGAGGTTCCAGCTTCGGCCTACTGGGGAGCGCAGACGCAGCGTTCAATTAATAATTTTAAGATTGGCGGCGAGAAAAACCGCATGCCCCTGGAGATCATTCATGCCTTTGCCATATTGAAGAAAGCTGCAGCACTGACCAATGCCGACTTGGGCGTATTGGAGCAGGAAAAGGCAGATATTATTGCCCAGGTTTGTGATGAGATTCTTACAGGCCAGCACGACAGCCAGTTTCCCTTGGTGATCTGGCAGACGGGTTCGGGCACCCAGTCCAATATGAATGCCAACGAGGTGATTGCCTACCGTGCACATGTACTTTTGGGAGGCTCCTTGGAAGATGCCAAGAAGAAAATCCACCCCAACGA
>CAZPKI010000083.1:0-8022 GCA_964587015.1 uncultured Limnohabitans sp. | reverse complement strand
ATCCTGCCTGTCAACTAGGGAAAAGCCTTCAAGTTCCACTTTATGTTTTTTTAAAGGAGGCTCTGGTTCGAAAATACGGTGAGGCTTGGTACGCAGAGCTGCTTGAAGATATCGAAGGATCCAAGAAAGCCTAGATTCAAATAATTTTGCTTAAAGTACCATCTTTTCGATGGCCAATTCGGCAATTTTTTGATAGCCCAGATCTGAAGGGTGAACTCCATCGGCAGAAAAGAATTCCGGTTGCAAATCCATAGGGATCTGATGAAAAATCACCTGAGGTTTCTGTGCAGCAATTGCCTCCATTTCATGCAATAAATAGTTCCGTTGCCTGTAAAGGAAAGACCTCATTTGTTCTGGAAAGGCTGGAAATAGGTGTACCGGTGGAATCGCTGCTAGGTAAATCCATTCTGCACCAGTGGCCACTTGAATTTGCTCAATCAAGGATTCAAATTCTTTTTTAAATTCTTGCGGGGAGGTCAATAGAAAACAATCATTGGCACCCAAAAAAAGAATAACGCCTTCTGATTTTTTGCTTTCCGAATTCTTGTGCTTTAAATACAGCGAAAAGGCTTCCTTTACCCGTAAACCCTTTTTTCCGATGGTCTCAATCTGATAGCTGTCCCCAAAAATTCGAGAAAAATTACCCGCAAGGGTAGTTGAGGCAGAGCTTGCGCCTACGCCTGCTACGGTAGATTCCCCTAGAAGCACAACATGCTTTTCTCCTTGACCCAAAATCAATAGCGGGGACTGTGCGGGAAGTTTTGGACTTGACTTTCGAACTTTTTTGGCTTGGTAAACTAAGAATGGAAGCCAAGGAAATAGCTGAAGTTGAAACAACCAGTAAGGTGCCATTTAACCGCCTGCCTTTTTTGCGCCATAACCCGCCTGAATCAGGACCTGTACCACTTTATCGCGATGGTCACCTTGAATCAATATTTCTCCATCCTTGGTCGATCCCCCGACGCCACACTTGTTTTTGAGAAGCTTACCCAGTTCCTTTAAATCTTCTTCTGTACCTAAAAATCCCTCGATTAGGGTTACTTGTTTACCAGCCCTAGATTTTTTGTCCAGAAGTACTTTCAGTTTCTGTTGCGTAGGAGGGAGAGTTTCTTGGGATTCATCTTCTCCAAAATTGTAATCAAACGAATCTGCAGTGGAGAAAACGATGCCATCTCGTTTTTTCCAATCGTTATTTTTTTTGCTCATGAAATTTGCATTCGGTCACCAAGTTACGCTTTTTGAGCTGTTGTCTTGAAGGTCCAAACAGGTCGTTTGGAGTGATTTACAACATCCTCGGCGATGCTTCCTGTAAGAAGATGGAGTATACCAGTTCTTCCATGGGTTGCCATCGCAATCAAATCTGCTCCAATATCGTCAGCAAACTCAAGAATTCCAGCTTCTTCGGAAAGTGAATTGTAAATCTCGGTCTGTACCTGCTCAAACTTAAATCGATGGACAAATTTATCCAGCCTATGCTGAGCAGTTCTACTGGTTATAAAGTTCCCAGGGGTATTGATACTTACAAAGAAAAACTGGGCATCAAATACCTGTTGCATATTTTTGATTCGTGCGGCTAATGCCACATCCAATTCCTCAAATGAAGCTGCAAAAACTACTTTTTTCAGTTGGGAGGGATCTGTCTCTCCCTTGATCGTGATGACTGGACAGGGTGCATTTCGCACCATTTTTTCGGTGGTGCTTCCTATCCAAAACTCTTCCCATCCTGAGGTTCCTGAGGAACCCATCACCAAAAGATCGGGCTTTTTATCGGCGATTACAGTTGAAATTTCCCGAAAAACATTCCCAACCTGAACTAGGGCTTCCAAGTGGTAGTTTGGAGATGAAAATTTGGTTTGGAGTTGGTCCAACTCTTTTTTCCGTAGTTCGATAAGCTCCCTAAAATAAACTTGATTTTGGTAATCCGAAAGTGGGTCAATTCCTCCTCCCATGGTACCTACATTGGCATTTAAAGGGAGCTCGACCACGTGAATGAGAGTGATATGAAGTTTGGAGTAGGTTGCAGACAGCTTTGTAGCAAACTTAAGTGCATGGGTGGCTACCTGTGAAAAATCAAAGGGAACAAGGATATGAATCATGAGTTATAGCGTTTATTCAGTCAAGTTAACTGCAATAAAACGGCTAGAATAGGACTTTTGTCAGCTTTTAAACCAAAAGTAAACCGATGCCAAAAAGAAGGGTCCAGATTAAAGTGCTCAGGGCCATTTTTTTGAGGTAGGGATCGATTTCAGCAGCGCTGCTGCCAGATTGAATTCCTTGACTGATGCTGATCATCCATGGGAGCACAAGAAAAGCTAGGAGCGGCAAATAGATTTGATTTATCAATACGAAATAGAGTAAACTAACATTTCCAACAAGGACTAAAGCCCAGTGGTAACGAATTGCGTTCTTGCGCCCTATGCGTACTGGAATGGATAATTTTCCAGCGAGACGGTCTGAGTCAATATCTCGGATGTTGTTGATATTCAAAACTGCAGTGCTAAAACTTCCCAATGATAAGGCGATTAAAAGGATCATTGGGTTGGCTTGTACCGAATGCAAAAAATAGGTACCGGATACCCCAACCAATCCGAAAAATATAAAAACCGAAATGTCGCCTAATCCTGCATATCCATATGGATTTTTACCAGATGTATAGCGAATTGCTGCCCAGATTGCAGCGATTCCTAAGCCAAAGAACCCTAAAAAATAACGCCAATCTTGAATTGAAATGTAGAGGAGTAGGATTCCTGAAAGAAGTGAGAAAGCTCCAAAAATAAGCATGGCACGCTTCATTTCTTGAAGTGTAATTACACCAGACTGCACTGCTCTTATTGGGCCTGTACGCTCAGATGAATCTGCACCATGAATACTATCTCCGTAATCATTTGCGAGGTTGGAAAGTATCTGAAGAAATATCGTGGTGAATGAAGCCAAAATCAACACCTCCCAACGGAAGCTTCCTTGCCATTGGGCCAAAAAAGAGCCTGCAAAAATACTTGCTAGGGCCAAGGGTAAGGTACGAAGCCTGACTGCATGCAGCCAGGCTTCTTTTTTTGATTGAATGCTTCTTTTCAAGGAAAAAGGGTAATCAGGACTTGATAAGGCTTAAAATTTCCTCATCCATAGGTTTTACCGATGAAGGAAAGAATTTAACTAACTCACCCTTTTCATTGATTAAGTACTTGCAGAAATTCCAGCTTGGCTCCTGGTTATTCCAACCATTGAGGCTAGCATCTGACAGCCATCGGTACAAGGGATGTTTGTCAAAACCTTTTACTGAAATTTTTTCGAACATCGGAAAGGTAACCCCAAATTCGGTGGAGCAAAATTCTTTGATTTCCTCGTTGGTACCTGGCTCTTGACCGCCAAAGTTGTTTGCAGGAAATCCAAGAATCAAGATATCCTTACCATACTGCGCATACAATTCTTGGAGCTGCGCATATTGCTTCGTGTACCCACACTTGGAAGCTACATTCACCAAGAGCAATTTCTTTCCTTTGTAGGAAGAAAAGTCAACTTCTTGACCATTGATGTCTTTGACTTTGAAGTCATAAAATGAACTTTCCATAGTTTGGTTGTATGCTGGGTGTAAGTCTGCCTTATCTGTAGGCCGATCTAAGGTCGTGCCACAAGCTAATAAGGCTACGCTGAGAGAAATTAGGATTGTTTTCATAATTACATTCGTTCGGGAACTTGTATACCTAGCAAACTCATTCCCCTTTTGATTGTTTTGGCGGTTTGCAAAGAAAGCGCCACTCGAAAGGCTTGGAGTTGTTGGTCCTTCTCATGGAATATTGGAAGTTCTGCATAGAATCTATTGTACTCTTTGGCTAAATCAAATAAATACTGAGCGAGAATTGCAGGGGAATAGTCCTCAGCAGCTATTTTAATTCGTCGCTCAAAATCATTCAATAGCTGAATAAGGTTCGACTCAATCTCTGCAAGTTCGGTAAGGTTTGCAAAACTCTCGGCAGAAAAATCCACGCCAATTTGTTCGGCTTTTCTTAAAATTGCCGCAATTCGAGCATGGGAATATTGAATAAATGGACCTGTGTTGCCTTGGAATTCAATAGATTCCTGTGGGTTAAAGAGCATTCGCTTTTTAGGATCCACCTTTAATAAAAAGTACTTCAGGGCGCCCATTCCAAGCATTTCATACAATTCCGTTGCTTGGATCTCCGTAAATCCTTCAATCTTTCCAAGTTCCTTGGTGTGGTGGGCGGCAGTAGCTACCATTTCTTCCATCAATTCATCCGCATCCACTACCGTTCCTTCTCGGGATTTCATTTTTCCTGAGGGAAGGTCTACCATGCCATAGGAGAGGTGATACAGACCCGGTCCATAGGAACGACCTAGTTTACGCATGATTTTGAACAAGACATCGAAGTGATAATCTTGCTCATTTCCAACCACATATACAGATTTGTTAATCTTATGATCTTGGTATTTTAAATCTGCAGTCCCCATGTCTTGGGTGATGTAAACCGAAGTGCCATCTCCTCGCAATACGAGTTTTTCGTCTAGACCCTCTTCGGTGAGGTCGACCCAAACGGAGCCATTTTCTTTTTTGAAAAATACGCCTTTGCCCAATCCTTCTTCCACAAGGTCTTTGCCCAAGAGGTAGGTATTGGATTCGTAATAGGTGACATCAAAGTCTACGCCCATCCGTTGGTAGGTGCTATTGAAACCTGCATACACCCAGCCATTCATCTTATTCCATAGGGCAAGGATTTCTGGTTCCTGGTCTTCCCATTTCCGGAGCATTTCTTGCGCTTCGAGTAGGAGAGGGGCGTTTTTCTTGGCTTCGTCTTCAGATTGTCCTGAAGCTAGTAGCTCTTTCTGTTGGTCTTTGTAATGCTTGTCAAATAAGACATAATACTTGCCCGCCAAGTGATCACCTTTGAGCCCTGATGAGGCTGGTGTTTCGTCATTTCCAAAGTGCTGGTATGCCACCATGGATTTGCAGATGTGAATGCCTCGGTCATTCACCAAATTTGCCTTAACAACCTCGTATCCAGAAGCTTTGAGAAGCTGAGCAACTGAGTAACCCAAAAAATTATTTCTTAAGTGGCCAAGGTGGAGTGGTTTATTTGTATTAGGGGAAGAATATTCCACCATTACTTTTTGACCATTGCTTGGAAGTTGCCCGAAGCTAGGTGAGGAATAAACTTGTTTGAATAAGGTGATCCATTCTTCTTGTGCGACCACCAAATTCAAAAACCCTTTGACTACATTGAAATCTTTCACTGCTGCCACCTCTGTTTTCAAGTAATTGCCCAGTTGGGTTGCAGTAGCTTCGGGGCTGAGTTGCGATTGCTTTAAAAAGGGAAATACAACAAAGGTGTAGCTGCCCTCAAATTCTTTTTTGGTGGGGGCCAAGCTAAGCTGATCCAAAGGAATAGCTACTTGAAAGCAGGAATCAAAAGCATCTTGGATGCCTTTGAGGATGGAATCTTGAAAATTCATGGTATCGAGGTTTACCCAGCGAAAGTTTGTCAGCTACCCACCTTTAAAATCTTGGAGCTGCATTGCTTTGGCTATGGTACAACAAATTTAAGACGCCTTCTTGTAATATGTGGCACCACTGTTCATAATAACAAAAAAAAGTCTGAGCTAGTTAGTTTGACTGTACGCAAATGACTGCTTCAAAACTTATTTTTTGTGGTTTTAAAAATGATTTACCAACGATTTTGTGGTAATCTCCAGCACTTCAAATGCAATTTCTGCCATTGTATTTTCACTGTCAAGGGTTGGGTTTACTTCCACAATCTCCCAGCAGCAAACGCGCTTGTCCTTGATGAGTTCAGCATTCAGTTGGATGGCTTCTTCAACAGTCAATCCATTGGGTACAGGAGTCCCTGTTCCAAGAGATATGGAAGGGTCTAGGCTATCTACATCAAAGGAAATATACAACTGATCACAATCCTTTAGCTGCTCCAATGCACGTTTGGCAACTTCAAGAATTCCCATTTGACGGACGATTTCGGTGGTGAAATTCAGGATTCCAAACTTCGCTATCAGTGAATTTTCTGGTTCCTCCGTATCACGTACTGAAATGTAGACAATATCCTTAGGGTCAATTTTTGGGGAATCCCCACCAATTTTCTTGATTCGATCCCAATAGGCACAAGTTTCTGAAGAAGGCTGATTGATTTGACAGTCTAGGTTGTCCAAGTGTGCAGCCATAGCAAGAGGCATGCCATGCATATTTCCTGAGGGAGTAGTGTAGGGAGTATGCAGATCCGCATGTGCATCGATCCAGATTACCCCCAACCTTTTTTCCGGGTGGGCGCCTTTGATCCCCATAATTGTTCCCGCAGCAGTGCTGTGGTCACCTGCCAATACAATAGGGAATTTCTTTTCCAATCGGAGGGACTCAATGGTAGAGGCTACATTTTTAACTACCTGATACACTCCATCAATGTAGTTGGCAAAAGGATGTTTGTTTCCTTTCCAAAGGAAATTATTGGCATCGGGTACGCTTATGGGATCGAATTGGGAGAAAAAATTTGACTTTTTGTCTAGGCTAGCAATCTTAAGTGCATCCACTCCTAGGCTAGCACCTCGGGTACCTGCAGCAATTTCTGAACGAACTTCGACCAATTTAATCTTACGCATCTCTAGGGTATAGTTGGGTTTTTATAATTGTAAATCTAGGGAAAAAACGAGCACAATCCGAGAGGTGTAATCGGCTTACTCTTGCTATGCTGGACAGCGAAACACAAATTTTAGAATGTTGCGAAAGTGTTAAAATCGGGAGTGCGTCGGGTTAACTAATTGACAAAAAAACGGATTGAGCGTTACTTGAGTTTTATCAAAATAAATCCTGCTAAGAATTTGTGGTTCAAAACTTTGGTAAGCGTTAATAAAAGCGCAATTTTTGCAGCCTTATTACAATCCTTAGCCCATTTTGGTAGATGAATAGATACATCGATTTGATTCAGCAAACCTTTGATTTTCCAACCAAAGAGTTTACGGTGGAAGACAAGCAGCTTTACTTCAACGGAGTCAACTTGATGGAGATCATAGAAACCTATGGTACTCCATTGAAGCTTACTTATCTCCCCAAAATTTCGGAAAATATTCAGCATGCGAAGACCTTCTTCGGGAATGCGATGAAGACGCACAACTACCAGGGGAAGTATACCTATTGTTATTGCACCAAATCTTCGCACTTCAGCTTTGTGCTGGATGAGGCTTTAAAAAATGACATTCACATCGAGACTTCCTCCACCTTCGATATTCCTTTGGTACGAAGCTTATATGCCAAAGGAAAAATCCGGAAGGATACCTATATCATTTGCAACGGCTTTAAACGGGAGAAATACAAGCAATATGTCTCCGAGCTTCTCAATGATGGCTTTGTCAATTGCATCCCGATCTTGGACAACCTTACTGAAATAGATTATTACTTAGAACACGTCACCGTTCCTTTTCAGGTAGGAATTCGAATTGCTTCTGATGAAGAACCCAAATTTGGATTTTATACCTCTCGCTTGGGAGTTCGCTACAACGATATCATCTCCTTGTATGAGGAGAAAATCAAGAATAATCCACAGGTGAGCCTCAAAATGCTACACTTTTTTATCAATTCAGGGATTAAGGATACTGCCTATTATTGGTCTGAATTGACTCGTTTTATCCAAAAATACGTGGAGTTGAAGCGTGTGGCACCGAGCTTGGATTCCATGGACATTGGAGGCGGTTGGCCAATCAAAACCAATGTCTTTTTTGACTACGACTACCAGTACATGGCAGATCAAATTGTCAAGAATATCAAGTGGATGTGTGCCAAAAACAATACCACTGAACCGAATATCTTTACTGAATTCGGAAGCTACACTGTTGGAGAGAGTGGAGCAGTGCTTTATTCCATCTTGGAGGAAAAACTTCAGAACGACAAGGAATTGTGGTACATGATTGATGGGTCCTTCATTACACAATTGCCTGATAGCTGGGGACTCAATCAGAAATACATCATGCTCGCTGTCAATAACTGGGAGGAAGAGTACCACAACATCT
>CAZPKI010000082.1:0-8030 GCA_964587015.1 uncultured Limnohabitans sp. | reverse complement strand
CGAGCGTAAGTTGCTGGATATTGAGCTCTACCCCTGCATTTTTGGAGTCAAAATATTCGAGTACCAGGGCGAAGGTTGGAGCTGCAATTCCATCCACTTTTTTGACACGGGTACCTGCAGTTGCCTGATAACTGTAGCTGCTCGTCGTAAGCCCTCCGCGGATACCGAGACTCAACTGTGCCCAGCCCATTCCAGGCAAAAGAATTAGCACAAGTATCAACAGCTTTTTAACCATAACAGAATCGCTCAATTTATTTGTGCTATTTTTTATTGAGTATAAAAGTGCCCTGAATTGGATTCCCCTCCACAGTCAAGCCACGAACTTCGATGACCACTGCTCCTCCTAAGTCGTTGGAGAAAAAAGAAAGTGACAATTCTCCCTTTTCATTGGTGACTAGGTATGGGTTCCAATACAAAGTCTGTCGATCATCTTTAGCTCCAACTTGGCTACCAGGACCGTAGGTACGTGGTACAAAATCGCTTGGTACTTGGAAGCCTTCAAGGGTATAGGTGATCATTCCCTTTCCATCTAGTGGATTGTCCTGATTCTCGTCCATCTTATCCTTGAGGTAGATGGCAATGACTCCATTCCTCCCCTGGTCACCGAGCATGGGAACCATTCTAGAAACTACCTCCACTCGATCGATATCGAAAGGATTGATGTTGCGAATGTTATCTGCTGCAGTGGCCATGCCGCCGCCAACAAGAACTACCCCATCCACCATGACGATGGGTTCCATAGACCCAAGTGCCGAGGTTGCCCCTCCACGAAGTCGGATGGTTTGTTGCCCAGTCCCTCCTACAAGAGTCACTCGGGCGCCTGGAATATTTCCCACTAGGCTATTGACCAAATCCGTAGAGCTGCCTGTCTTGGTCAACTTTTCTCCTTCAATGATAAAATCTGGGTTGCCATAAATCGCTTTTTGCTGAACCTTTTCCTTCTTTGCTTCTGGGTTAGCTACTTCAGTTTCCTGGATTTTTCCTGGTGCTGCCAGGGTCGTCACTTTGGGAAAATAGGGCATTTGAGGCAAGACCACAGGTGCTTTGAGGGGCTCTTGGAGTTGGACATTCAGTGGCCGACCTTTTTTGTCAGCAGCCACCAAACCTAGTCGCATGGATCCATAAAATTCCATCTCCTCCATTGCAAAATCTCCACTGGCATTGGACTTCAGGTCAATCATTCCCTGAAATTCGTTAACAAATGCAGTCACCTCCGCAGCAAGGCCATTCCCCTTGACATCAGTCACTTTGCCAGTTACAGAGATACGGCTTTGAATAGGGTAGGAAAATCGATCTGTACTTAAGGTTTCAGGAATAGCACTCAGTTGTAGGCTTGCTTGGATGTCCGTATCACGGCGAATCGGCACGAGTTGCTCCGCATCCCAAACACTCACAGATAGGATGGCTGGGGCTGGCCGGCCTTTAGGGTCGCTCAACTGAAGACGTAAGTTTACTTCTTCGCGAGGGCCGAAATTCGACTTATCCGATTGGAGAGTTACCCCTTGATTGGTCCATTGGCTGATTCCTTCGGCTGCGACAATCCGTTTGTAAGGATTCAGCACAGGCAGGGCTTGCATAAAGTACTGGTTGGGACCGTAGTTTCGCATCCAATTGGTATACGCTCTCAAGTAGTAGCGCTCCCCATCCAAGGAGTCAGGAAGCAGCAGGTCCCCCACGACAATGCCGTCTCGAATCGGGTATTTTTTAGCCAAAAGGATATCCCGCTCCTCCGAAATCAGTTCTACATGGAGGACCTTACTTAAGCCATCCCGCAGGTAGGGATTGCCATAGGCAAAATATCCTTTGAAGAAAAGGGAGTCACCAGCGTAATAGTAGGGTTTGTCGGTGTGTAGGTAAACCTTCTCCTGGTAGTTTTTGGCCGTTTTAGCCAAATCCTGCAGCAGAAGTGCCTTTTCGGCATTGTAATCCAAGGGAAGCAAATTTGAAATCCGCTTGCGGTCCATATCGCCTGAGAAAACTAGATTCTCAGGGTTGAGCACCGTACCATTTTCCCGAACACGCACCTGTGCATTTTTTACTTCCAGCCAGGAGATGGGATAAGGGGCATCTCGGTAGGTATTGGCTTGTGCAAAGCCTTTTTGATAATGAATTTCGATGCGGCCTTTGAGTTGGAGTAAATACTCTCCAGGGCTGTTGCCCGGAATGACGAGGGGATCTGCCTTGTAGGGCACGACCGACTTACCAAGTTCATTCGCAAAAATATCTGTCCTGATATTCATACTTGCCGATCCTCCTGCCTTATCCCCATAGAGGTAAAAGCCTTCCCGCTCGTAAGTCCCTTTGAGGATAGATCGGAATAGGTTCATAGGCGAACGGCGGTAAATAGCTGCTCGGTTCTTTTCCCAGAGGGCTTGCTGAGCTTCCGAGTCCGAGGGCAGCAATTCAAATCGAGCGGCACCTACAATCCGGTAGGCCGTGGGTGCATCTACAAATTCCTTGAGGATAAAAGTGATTTTGTATCCGAGGTGGCGGTTTTCGATTTCGATCGGCTGCTCCGCTCGAGCCAGAAAGGTCCCTTTTTCGGTGGAGATAGGGAAATCAATGACCCAGGGATTGAGGATACTGGTTTGTGCAGCAGCTTCGTCTATCCCTAAAAAAAGACTTTGGAATTTGCGGAGGTCACGCTCCCAACTTTTATCCCGAGAGGCCTTTACTTCCTGTTCGGTGAGTTCCTGTTCCAAGGGGCTCATGCTCAGATTCAGCGTAAATGTCCCTCCTGGTTTTAGGGTAACGGTTTTAGTTTGAGCTATATAGCCCAAAAAAGAAAATCCAATTTCTACCGTCCCAGCTTCTATCCCTGAGAGGGTATAATTGCCCTGGGTGTCGGTTGCAGTGGATACGGTCGTGTTGTTGATAAATACCGAACAAAAAGGAAGTGACTCTCCAGTTTCTGCGTCTTTTACCGTACCTGTAAGCGTGGCAGTTTGAGCGACAGCGAGTGCGGAGCAAAGTAGGAAAAACGCAAGTAGGCAGGTATTTTTCACAGGAGTAGTAGGAGATGAAGGAGGAATGCTAATTTTCCAACGGGAGCTTAGTCAGGGGTTCGTTCAGGAGAAAGGTCCCATAAATAGGCTCTCCAAGTTCCGTAATCCCACGGACTTCTACTAAAATTGGCCCTGATTTTTCGTTGAGCAAAAATTCAATGGGTATAGCAAGCCGTGATCCATCGTTGGTAAGGCTGGGATTCCAATACAAGGTCGGTCGGAAGGGATTTAAGAAGGGGTAAAACTTTCTACTGGATTCGGTGATTTCAAAAGGTAAACTTGGTGCAAATCCCTGCAGTTTCAGCAAGGTAAAGTTATTTCCTTCTTTCCGAATTTGCTCTCCGGATTTGAGGATGATGGAAATCACCCCATTTCGACCCAAGTCTCCATACATGGGCACCAAACGCCGAATGACCTCTACCCGCTCGATATTAAAAATATTGATCCCATCCAGCACCTCATAAAACGTTCGGCCTCCACCTCCACCTCCAAGCGTCGTTCCTGAAGATCCATTTGCGGGCACCCCATTGATTAGCACTAGGGGCTCACCCCCTCTGAAGGACACCCGAACATTAGGAGGAGTGCCAACAATCCTCAAACCCGCCACCTGAGCGGATAAGGCATAAATAAATTGGAGGGTAGTCCCCACTAAATTCATCCCCTCAGTCTCTACTACTTTATCGGGTCTTCCATAAATCATCGGACCTATGGAATTCTCCTTTTTTTCTTCTACCACAGCCTCCGCTAGCATAATTTCTCCTTCTTGAAGCGGTTGGATGGGGCGGTAGGAGGCATCGGCCTGGGCGCCCCTTGGTACTACCTTTGGAAAGGAAATAGAGCTTAAATCACTAGTGCTAGGATAGGATTTAACATCCAATTGAATCACTCGAATCGGCCTGGAATTTTGGTCTGTTGCCTGTAACGACACCTCAAAGTCGCCGGAAAAATTGGTCGCCGGAAAGTTAAAGGTTCCGTCTTTCCCTGACTTAAGCGTACGTACATCTTCATATCCATTGATAAAGGCCTTGATGGATCCTTGAATAGGCGCCCCATTTTCATTAAGGAGTTTACCTGCTAGCTCAAAGCCCTTTTCCACAGGATACTCCGGCACTGCGGCTTTCTGTTTGGATGGTTGCAAAAGTGCTTCCATCCCCTTAAAATCAGGGACGTGAACCGCCTGGTTGCCGTCTAGTACCGAAACAGAAAAGTTAGATTTTAGGGGTTTCCCCTCCTCATCTACGGTCATGATGTTGAGCCTGACCTTTTCCCCAGCTCCGTAGCTTTGCTTATCCGTAAACACCCCGATGTTTTTAGATCCTGATGCAAGTGAGAAAGAGGCAGGCTGAAACTGGTGGGGTAAAATTTGAATAGGCATGATGAACTCCTCTTGTTCGTAATTAAGGCCCCAAGCGGTGTAGGCGCGCAGGTAAAAATTGCCCGTTTCGGACAGGTCTGGTAGGGAAAGGTGTCCCTGTGCTACCCCATTTTTGATTTCTACGACCTGATGGATCCACTCGTAGCCTGTAGAATCGATCAGCTCGAGATGCAGCACCTTACTTAGCTCCTCCGCCATCAAGGGACTTCCATAGGAGAGGTAGGCTTTGAAATAGATGTTTTCTGCAGGCCAGTAATGCTTCCGATCCGTGTGCAAATAGATTCGTTCTTGCATGACCAACTCATTTTTTTCAAGATTGGCCAGTTTAGTCAACCGATCCGCATTGAAATTAGCCGGTACCCCGAAGATGGGATTTTGGTTTGAAAATACCCCTCCAACCGTCAACTGGTCAGCTACTACTGGGCTTCCATTCAGGTGGACGAGCAGCTTCTCCCCACTGTAGTCGAGGGTTCCTTGTGAGCCATCCGCCAAACTTACCTTCAACGGTTTGGTGAAGGACAGCTGGTAAACTCCGGGTTGGGAAGTAAATGCCACTTCTGGATCTGCTGGAGTGGAGAAATCTGTTGTTTTTCCTTCCATCAACTGTGCGATGTAATAGGTAGGGCTAGACCGATAGGCCATTAAACGAGCCGCCCTTCTCCCTTCCTCTAAACTTTCCTCTTTAGGCAACTCAAAATACACGTAGGTCAGCTGTTGGGGGCCGGAGGTTCCTAAGGTAAAGGGGTCAAAATACACGGAAACCAAGTAGCCCGTTTCCGGATTGGAAAAAAACAAGGGCCCAGCTGCCTGAATACGGTAGGAGTTATTCTGCTGTTCCTCAAAAATCAGTTTGTCTGGATTTAACACTTGTATTTGCTCTCCTGCAAACCCCTTTCCTAAAAAGGCTGCCTTCACCGCTTCTGTAAGCTTGGTGATTTTCGATTTAGACAAATCAGAAGCGGTGAAACCGGAATTATCCTGCTTGTTGAGACGAATTGAAAGGCGAAGAGGAACTCCTGCTTTGACCTGAATCTCTTGTCTAAACTGCTCCCAACCTGGTCCGCGAACCTGGAGCTCCCAGGTGCCTTCTGGCAAGTTGGCCAGGAGAAAGTTGCCATCTCCATCTGAGAAAGCCTGAAAGGTAGTGTTTGGGATAAACACATGGGCCTCCGGAATTGGAGACTCAGTCGCAGTTGAGACAATCGTTCCGCTGAGGCGCCCAGTCTGTGCCTGTGTAGAAGTGGCAAGAAAATAGAGCAGGAAGAAAATCCAGGATAGGTTCATCCGGGAGCACTGAGTTTGCCTCCAAATACTTCTTGAGGGATGTCCACTTGTTGGAAATTCTTTTTGGTATACCATGTGATTTTGCTGTTGAACTTAAAAAATGGAATCGCCAAAAACCACAAAAGCCTCGTTTAAAGAAGCTTTTGTAGGTTAAAAGAGATTAATCCTGTGTCAGATCCTCTCGCTCTTTGAGTTTTTTGTCCTCCACGTTTTTATTGAGGAAGTCATTGATGGCCTCGATGGGAAGGCTGGAGGAGATTTCTCCAAAGGAGTTGATCTCCATCTTGAAACCCTTCAATTCCTCATGTACGCGAGGCTGCTCTTCTTTTTTCTTCTTTTTGGTCATCTCAGTCTACGATTGCTAGCGTATCTAACGCAAACCGAATTCTTTTGGATACCTCTTGCGGGCCTAAAATTGCAAAAACTTCCATGAGGTCTGGACCAGCGCCGAGGCCAGTGACCGCGAGGCGAACGGCCTGCATGACCTTGCCCAATTTGATGCCATTTGCTTCGGCCGTACTTTCTAGGAGAGCTTTGGCTGCTACCCCATCAAAGGGGGCAGATATTCCAGACTCGAGGGTCTGGGCATAGGCCTTCAATAGGGTCGCAGCATCTGCATTCCACTTTTTGGTGGCTACCTCTGCATCAAAGTCGCTTGGGGCCTGGTGAAGAAACTGGCTGTCTTTCCAGAAGTCCCCGGGGAAAGTTACGCGCTCTCGGAGTAGGGCAACGATTGCTGCTGCTTTTTCTGGAGAGATCGCTGCTCCTGCGGCGTCCGCATCCTTTTGGAGGTAGCTGATCAGCTGGTCTTGGGACCTGCTACGCAAATAATGCTCGTTGAACCACTTCGCTTTGGCTATGTCAAACTTCGTTCCCGACTTGCCAATGCGCTCGATGGAGAAGGCTTCTACGAGTTCGTCCACGGAGAAAATTTCGCGCTCATCCCCTGGATTCCAGCCAAGGAAAGCTAGGAAGTTGAGAAGGGCTTCTGGGAGGTATCCATTTTCTCTGAATCCACTTGACTTTTCTCCTGTAAAAGGATCGACCCAATTGAGTGGAAATACTGGGAATCCCAGTTTGTCGCCATCGCGCTTGGAGAGCTTGCCATTGCCGTCCGGCTTGAGGAGTAGGGGCAGGTGGGCAAACTGGGGCATGGTATCCTCCCATCCGAAAAATCGGTACAAGAGTACGTGCAGGGGGGCAGAGGGAAGCCATTCTTCGCCACGAATCACGTGGGTGATGCCCATGAGGTGATCATCCACAATATTAGCGAGGTGGTAGGTTGGCATGCCGTCCGACTTCATCAGGACCTTGTCGTCGAGTGTGCTCGAGTGCACCATGACCCAACCTCGGATCAGGTCGTGGAGACGTACCTCCTCTTTGAGGGGTAGTTTGGCGCGGATGACGTAGGGATCTCCCGAAGCCAATCGTTCCTTCACTTCAGCTGCGGAGAGGGTGAGGGAGTTTTTCATTTGGCTGCGGGTGATGCTGTTGTACTGAGGCTGTAGCACTCGTGCGGCGGTGAGGCGCTCCCGCATGGCCTCGAGTTCCTCAGAAGTATCAAAGGCATAGTAGGCATGGCCTTTTTCTACGAGGTCTAGTGCATACTGCATGTAACTTGCCTTACGCTCCGATTGGCGGTAGGGAGCTACGGATCCTGGATTCCAGGGGCTCTCGTCGGGGGAGATTCCCAACCAGTCTAGGGATTCTTGAATGTATTCTTCGGCGCCAGGTACGAAGCGCGTTTGGTCAGTATCTTCGATCCGGAGGAGAAACTTTCCTCCCATTTTTTTGGCAAACAGGTAGTTGTATAAGGCGGTGCGTAATCCTCCAATATGGAGTGCGCCCGTTGGGGAGGGGGCAAATCGTACGCGAACTTCTTTGGTCATGGTAGTCGTTGGCTGCTAAGCCCACAAAGATAGGAATTTGTTCCTGACCTTTGAGGTCTTTTTGACCTCGAAGGTGGACGCTCCTCGATCCACCGCGGCGGATCGAGGAGCAAAAACAGCAAACAAAAAAGGCCCTGTATGTCTACGGGGCCTTTTTTGTGGGGATGGGCTCGACTTATTGTCTTGCTCTGATTTTTTCCTTGATACGGGCGGCCTTACCTTGACGTCCTCTCAAGTAGAATAGACGAGCTCTTCTTACTTTACCTTCTCTTACCAGGTCGATCTGCTCGATGGATGGGGAGATGATTGGGAAGATACGCTCTACCCCTACACCATTGGATATTTTACGCACGGTAAATGTCTCTCCGTTGGAGTTTGGGTTTTTTCGTTGGATCACAGTTCCTTGGAACTGCTGGATTCTTTCCTTGTTACCTTCTTTGATACGTACGTGTACGTTGATGGTATCACCGGCTTTGA
>CAZPKI010000081.1:0-8223 GCA_964587015.1 uncultured Limnohabitans sp. | reverse complement strand
GGAGTAGTCACCGGTTCCAAATACTTGATTGACCTAGGAGACTTCGAGTTTCTGGTCGACTGTGGGTTGTTTCAAGGAGGAAGAAAACTTCGCGAACAAAACTGGGATGACTTCCCAATGCCGCTACAAGACTTGGAGGCAGTGGTCCTCACCCATGCACACTTGGATCACATCGGCTACTTGCCTCGATTGGTTCAGCAAGGGTTTAAGGGTCCGATTTATTGCACAGAGGCCACGGCATCGCTAGCCAAAATCCTACTCCTTGACTCCGGGAAGCTCCAAGAGGAAGAAGCAGAATATGCCCGCAAAAAAGGCTATTCCCGCCACGAGAATCCCCAGCCCCTCTACACCAAAGCTGATGCAGAGGCTGTTTTTCCACAATTCGTCCCTCAGCCCTTCGAAAAACCCTTTCGCATTCATCCTGCGGTAACAGTGACCTTTTTCCATGCAGGCCACATTCTTGGTGCCTCCATCGTCAAATTCCTGATTCAGGGAGAACGGGAAACCAAAAGACTTGTGTTTTCAGGCGATTTGGGGCGCTACAAAGACCCGCTCCTTTTCCCTCCCACTCGAATTCCAAAAGCAGACATCCTGTGGATCGAATCCACTTATGGAGATCGAAAATCGGCCAACTCAAAACCCGAAGAAGAAATGGCCCGCGCCATTCGAGATACCTTTGACCGCGGAGGGTTGGTCATCATCCCTGCCTTTGCAGTAGGTCGCACCCAACTCCTACTCTACCACCTCTACCAATTGATGGAAAAAGGGAAAATTCCAAAGGTGCCCATCTTTACCGATAGCCCCATGGCCATCGATGCGACGCAACTGTACCTAGACTACCGAAATGATCACCGCCTTGGCGCCATGCTACAGGAAGATGAACATGCATTTAAGCACCCTCACCTGCATTACTACCAGAAAAAAGAAGAGTCCATGTCCCTCAATACGTATAAGGGGAAGGCAATTATCATTTCTGCAAGCGGCATGGCTACAGGTGGTCGGATTCTACATCACCTCTTCCACCACCTCCCCCATGAAAAAAATGGAGTGATCATCGTGGGTTACCAAGCTCAAGAAACTCGTGGCAGAAGATTGCTTGATGGGGATCCCAGCATCCGAATCTATGGAGATGAAGTTCCCGTACACGCCAAGATATATCCGATCGAAGGTCTCTCTGCGCATGCAGACCAGGAGGAACTGATGGACTGGGCGGAGGGATTTACCGAGAAACCCAAATACACCTTTGTGGTGCATGGGGAACCCAAAAGCGCGGAAGCGCTGGCCTACAAACTCAAGGAGGAATTGGGATGGAATACCCTGCTGCCCAACTACCTGGAATCCTTCGTTTTATTTGAAGGGATTTAACACCAACCAAAAAAAAGAGCCTTGAAAACTAGGTCTTCAAGGCTCTTTAAATAAATTCTGATTATCTGCTTTCAACACTAACTAGAGAGAAAAAAGATTTGATGTTCAATTAAGTGAGCTGTGGAAGGTTGACAGCCTGTGGTCTAACAACGATTATCCCCAGTTTTAAATAGGCGAGCTAGGCTACTGGCATGATTGCGGATAATCATATAGTGTTTAATTGAGTTTCAATAAGTAAATTGTTTGTATCCATTCCTTCAATCACTTCTTGAAAGAGAATTGATAAAGGATGGGTTTAAAATCTTGGTATAATTTCAATTAATTGATAATGATGCAGTTAAAAAAAGGATTGATTCTACTCTTTTTGGAAGCACTATTAATTCAATCCGGTTGCGCTCCGGAAGCTTCTAAAACCGAAGTCACTAAGCTTGCAGAAACCACTACTAGCTGGAATGGTGATGTGTTGCCAGCATATCCTGAGGGGCAACCTAAAGTAACGGTACTCAAATTTGTAATTCCACCAAAAACAAGGCTACCAAACCACCTACATACCGTCATTAATTCAGGATACATAATCAAAGGTGAATTAACAGTGGTTGACATTAACGAGGAAGAACTGCACCTAAAAGAAGGAGATGTAATCGTAGAGCTAGTCAATAAAATACATTACGGTGTAAATAATGGCAATATTCCGGTAGAGCTCGTTGTATTTTACGCAGGAACTACAGATTTACCCATTACCGTTTTAGAAGATTCCAGTACAAAAGGTCACTAGATTGAGGAAATACGGAGTTTTAAACCGTGGATAATCAATTGTAGTCGATTATCCACAGTAATTCATGCGCTAAGCATCATTGTTCGAATAGCAGATTATCAATTATCCTTAATCCGCTTTTTCCTTCTTGGTTACTGATAAAGAAAGCTCAGTGGCTTCCTCCACATAATCAGCTACAATCACGTCTCCCTCAGACAAATCACCCTTCAAAATCTCTTCGGCAATTGCATCTTCCAGATACTTCTGGATGGCACGATTCAAAGGTCTTGCTCCATACTGCTGGTCATAGCCTTTGTTAGCCAAGAAGTCTTTCGCCTTCTCCGTAAGTTCGATTTTGTAGCCCAAATCCGTAATTCTGTGGAATAACTTCCCAAGGCTGATGTCAATGATCTGGAAGATATGCTCCTTACTCAAAGAGTTGAATACGACCACATCGTCCAAACGGTTTAAGAATTCAGGACTGAAAGCCTTCTTCAAGGCAGATTGAATGGTGGACTTCATGATTTCATCCATATTGTCAGCCTTGGCACGGTTGGCAAAACCAATGCCTGCTCCAAAGTCCTTCAAGTCACGTACCCCAATATTGGAAGTCATGATGATGATGGTATTTCGGAAATCTACGCGTCTACCTAATCCATCGGTCAAGATCCCGTCATCCAACACCTGAAGCAGAATATTGAATACATCTGGGTGGGCTTTTTCGATTTCATC
Source organism: uncultured Limnohabitans sp. (assembly GCA_964587015.1). Lineage (GTDB taxonomy): Bacteria > Bacteroidota > Bacteroidia > Cytophagales > Cyclobacteriaceae > Algoriphagus. The sequence continues at coordinate 5,372 of CAZPKI010000081.1, read as the reverse complement.
CAGCAGGACTACAGAATACGGCTTGCGACGCACCTTTTCGGTAAGCTGCCCACCCTCTTCATAACCTACATAGCCTGGAGGTGCTCCCACCAATCGGGAAACGGAGAATTTCTCCATGTATTCCGACATATCGATGCGAATCAAGGAATCTTCCTTGTCAAACAAATAGGTTGCAAGCGTTTTGGCTAGTTCTGTCTTTCCAACTCCAGTAGGGCCAAGGAAAATGAAAGAGCCAATCGGCTTCTTTGGATCCTTCAATCCTACACGAGTACGCTGAATAGCTTTGGTCAATTTTTTAATTGCCTCTTCCTGACCGATTACTCTACCTTTAAGCTCCTCACCCATGTTGAGCAATTTGTTGCCCTCTTTCTGAGCCACTCGCTTGGCTGGAATTCCGGTCATCATCGCAATTACTTCCGCTACATGGTCCTCATCCACGGTAAAGCGCTTGGTCTTGCTTTCATCTTCCCACTTCACTTTGGCTTCATCCAGCTGCTCCAAGAGTTTCTTTTCCTTGTCACGAAGCTGTGCAGCTTCCTCATACTTCTGAGACTTGACCACACGATTTTTCTCCGCCTTGATATTTTCTACTTCAGACTCCAAGCGCAAGATATCCTCAGGCACATTGATGTTCATGATGTGTACCCGAGCTCCCGCTTCATCCAAGACGTCAATGGCCTTGTCCGGAAGAAAACGATCGGAAATGTAACGATCCGATAGTTTCACACATCCCTCAATGGCAGCATCAGTGTAGATGACATTGTGGTGGTCCTCGTATTTATCCTTGATATTATTTAGGATTTGAATCGTCTCTTCTGGGGAGGTGGCATCCACCATCACCATTTGGAAACGACGCGCCAAGGCGCCATCCTTTTCGATGTATTGTCTGTATTCGTCCAAGGTCGTAGCTCCGATGCACTGGATTTCTCCACGTGCTAGGGCAGGCTTAAACATGTTGGATGCATCCAAAGAACCGGATGCACCACCTGCACCTACTATCGTATGCAATTCATCAATGAATAGGATGACGTTCGGGGATTTTTCCAGTTCATTCATCACTGCCTTCATGCGCTCCTCAAACTGACCTCTGTACTTGGTACCTGCCACCAGGGAAGCTAGATCCAAGGTGACTACCCGCTTGTTGAATAGGATTCGGGAAACCTTCTTTTGGACAATGCGCAAAGCTAATCCTTCTGCAATGGCTGTTTTACCAACTCCTGGCTCACCGATCAAAATCGGATTGTTTTTCTTTCTACGCGAAAGGATCTGCGCTACTCGCTCAATTTCTTTTTCTCTACCGATGATGGGATCCAACTTATCGTCTTCTGCCATCTTGGTGAGGTCGCGACCAAAATTATCTAAAACCGGTGTACGGGATTTTTCAGCTCCAGGCTTGTTGGCTCCGGCTCCAGAAGAGGAGGATGATCCAAATAGTTTGGATCCATCTTCATCTCCATCTTCGGCTTCCGCTCGTGCTTTGGGCGTGGAACTGCTGTCTGACTGCATTTCAAGCATTTCCTTGATGCTGTCGTAGTTGACCTCAAACTTATTTAAAATCTGTGTGGCTATATTATCTTCATCGCGAAGGATAGAAAGCAGCAAGTGCTCGGTACCAATCAGCTGACTCTTGAAAATTTTTGCTTCCAAATAGGTGATTTTCAATACTTTTTCAGACTGCCGTGTCAATGGAATATTGGCCATATTTTTCACATTGTGGTTGGCCGTACCCTTCACTGCCCGCTCAATCGCCGCGCGTAATTCATCCATAGGTATGCCTAGCTTTTTCAAGATGGAAACAGCTACGCCTTCTCCCTCTCGGATCATCCCCAATAAGAGGTGTTCTGTGCCAATGTAATCGTGTCCCAGACGAAGGGCCTCTTCGCGGCTGAGAGAGATTACCTCTTTGACTCTGTTCGAAAATTTTGCTTCCATTTAACCCTTTTCTGATTGTAAGATGAATGTTGAATCTATGTTACCAATTTTGTTTTAAAAACACAATCAATTGACTTATTGTTCGTGTTTTTTTTGAGTTTTAGCAAGCAATTCATCAGAAGCTCCCCCCAAACAAAATAATAAGTCCAGTATGGAAAGGTTAGGGACAAAGTCTGCGCCAAAAAGTTGGGTGTAGGGCACCGGGGCATAAAAATTACGTACTGAAAATGGTCTTGAAGGCAAAATCTGCCCCCTCAGGTCCACAACATCGACTGGAAGTGCCTCATTTTCAAGGACGGTTAGTTTGACAGACCAGCGCAGTAGCTTCAGACAGATTGTCAGCAAATTCAGATTCAAGGCCCAAAGATGCGTATCCTTGCGACTGAGCGCCTCTTCAAAATAGGGAAAGAAATATTCAAAGAAAGGAGCCTTTCCGTACCCGCTTTGAATTCCTCGAAGGTGGTTCATCATCCATTTCTGCTCCGAATCTATCTGAACTTCAGCCATCGGAATTCGAGGTCGCCTTCCTTGGATGGGTACACTCAAGGCATGCACCTTATTGGCAAGTAAGATGGAAGTTCGGTTGAAATAGGACTGCCTGTTGTATCGGTCTCCAGGGAATAGAAACAGCTCATCCACTCCTCTCAGTACCGTAAAATACTCCAGGCAAGGTAAGTAGTGGAGGTCTAGAGCAATGCGTTTCACGGGAAGGGGTAGGGATTTAAAATGTCAACTGCTAACGGTCCACTGTCAACAGCCGATTCGTTTATCATCAAGTTTGGAATTCAAATTTTAATGCGTTTTTAGTTGCAGACTGCAATTGACTGTGGTCTGTCGACAGTCAACCGTGGACAAAATGAAAGGTCAACAGCTAACCGTCTACTATCAACAGCAAATCGAATTACCTATAAGATAGGTATTGATGGTCCCTATTTTAGTGCAAATTAAGAAACAAAGGAGTGAAGTTCAATTCACTGAGCCGTGAACCGTGGTCTGTGGACCGTTGACAAAATTAAAGGTTAACAGCCCACTGACCACAGCCGGTTCGTTTGGCATCAAGTTTGGAATTCAAATTTTAATGCGTTTTTAGTTGCAGACTGCAATTGACTGTGGTCTGTCGACAGTCAACCGTTGACAAAATTACCGTTTCCCCATCCCCGGAGGCATCAGCTTACCCATCGCCGCCTTGGCACCACCCATTTTATTCATTTGCTTCATCATCTTGCGCATGTCCTCAAACTGCTTCATCAAGTTATTGACTTCGGTGATATTTCTTCCCGACCCATCCGCAAGTCGCTTTCTTCGTCTGCCATCGATGATGTCTGGGTTTTGACGCTCCTTCGGAGTCATGCTGCGAATGATTGCTTCCACAGGCTTAAACGAATCATCATCGATATCCAGTCCCTTCAATGCTTTACCCATCCCAGGAATCATGCCCATCAATTCCTTGATATTTCCCATCTTCTTCACCTGCTCTAGCTGAGAAAGGAAGTCGTCAAAGTTGAAGTTGTTCTGACGCATTTTCGCGTTCAAGCGCTTGGCTTCATCTTCGTCAAAAGACTGCTGTGCACGCTCCACCAAGGAGATGACGTCTCCCATGCCCAAAATACGCTGGGCCATACGGTCGGGGTGAAACACGTCCAAGTTCTCCATCTTTTCTCCTGTGGAGATAAACTTGATCGGCTTGTTGACTACGTGGCGAATGGAAATGGCAGCACCCCCTCGAGTATCGCCATCCAACTTGGTCAACACAACGCCATCAAAATTGAGTCGATCGTCAAAGGTCTTTGCAGTATTCACCGCATCCTGACCCGTCATGGAATCCACCACAAAAAGTGTTTCAGATGGATTGAGCGCTTTCTTGAGTTGCTCAATCTCCTGCATCATCGCATCATCCACCGCCAAACGACCTGCTGTATCGACTACCACAGTCTTTTTGCCGGTTTTCTTGGCATGTGCTATCGCATTGCTCGCGATCTGAAGTGCATTTTTATTTTCTGGCTCAGCATAGACCTCCACTCCAATCTGCTCACCCAAAACCTTGAGCTGGTCTATCGCCGCAGGTCTGTAAATATCACAAGCTACAAGCAGCACTTGACGTCCCTGACGCTTCAGCAAACTCCCAAGCTTACCCGTAAAGGTAGTTTTACCCGATCCCTGAAGACCGGCAATCAAAATCACGGATGGATCGCCACTTAGCTTGATGTCCACCTTGGTGCTACCCATCAATTTGGTCAGCTCCTCCTGGGTGATTTTTACCAATAACTGACCCGGAGAAACTGAGATCAACACATCGCGACCCATGGCCTCGTCCTTGATTTTATCCGTGACTTCCTTGGCTACTTTGTAGTTTACGTCGGCGTCAATCAAGGCTCTTCGAATCTCCTTTACGGTAGATGCGACGTTGATTTCGGTGATTTTTCCGGTGCCTTTCAGTGTCTTGAACGCCCGGTCAAGCTTCAAACTTAAATTATCAAACATGCTGCTTCACTGCTATTTCCTGCAAAAGTAATGAATTCGAAGGTTTGCACGACAATAATCCCCCTGATTTAACTAATCGAAGTAGCCAGAATGAAGCCCATCCCCATTTTCTTTTCCCTACCCCCACAAAAAGGTAGCCGCTCCCGGCATGGCCTTTCCCCCGAATTCCTTAATTTGCGGTTCAATTCGCTGAACTCCTGCATGAAGATTCAATTTCAAAAAGACATCCTTCCCCATCTCCTCGGCATTGCCTTCTTTTACCTGCTCGTGGTGGGCTATTTCTCGCCCCTAGTCTTTGATGGACAGATCATCTTCCAAGGTGACATCCTGCAGTGGGAAGGTTCGGCCAAAGAAGTACTCGACTACCGAGCGGCTACCGGGGAACAAGCGCTCTGGACCAACCGCATGTTTGGTGGGATGCCCACCTACTTCATCAGCCTGGAGTTTGCAGGAGACATCACCAACCTAGCCATCTCCATCTTGACTTTAGGCCTCCCACACCCCATCAACGGCCTATTTTTCGGAATGCTTGCCATGTACCTCTTGCTGCTCAGCTATGGAGTACGTCCGATTTTCGCTGTGGCAGGCGCCATCGCTTTTTCCTTCAATACCTACAACTTGCTATCGCTGGAGGCAGGTCACAATGCTAAAATTTGGGCTGTATGCCTAATCCCTTTGATTCTGACTGGAATCCATCTAGCCTTCGATCGCAAGCGACTCCTCGGAGCAGCCCTGCTTGGGCTTGGACTCCTACTGCAACTCAAGTTCAACCACCTTCAAATCACCTACTACACGCTGATCATTGCGGTGGTCTACGTCATCACCCGCCTTGGGTTTGATTGGAAAAAAGAAGGGCTTGCAAGCCTATCCAAAACCATCGCATTCCTGACTTTGGGAGCGATACTGGGCGTTGGAGGAAATTTGGGCAGAATCGCTACCGCCTTGGATTACAGCCCCTA
>CAZPKI010000080.1:0-8310 GCA_964587015.1 uncultured Limnohabitans sp. | reverse complement strand
CCTTTTGGGAGTGCAAAGATGCTGCTTTTTATTCCGAGTACAAATCCACAGTCAAAAAATAACTACCAAATCAGGCTAAAATGCTGAAAATGAAATGGAAAAAATTAGGCATTCCTGCAAAAAAAATGAAAACTGAATCCATTTTTGCTCAAATCAAGGGCAAATCAACCCTTCCAACTCAATACCTAAAGGAAGGCAAGGGTTGGTAGCGTTTCTTCCCTGAAGACTGGGAAGAAAAAACATACCGCACAGACAACTCATGTGAACCACCAGAACGCCCAAGATTGTAGGCAGAAATAGGGAAATCAAAACTGTAGCCAACGTCCAAACCAGAATCCAAGCTTACTCCCAACATGGCCACCAGAGATTCATGATTGGGTAAATCGTACTTCGTAGGAAGTCCTCGGTACCACAGCCCCAAGGCCAAAGGTTCAAAGAAAAACTCTGTACCCAAATCCAACTGAGAAAATTGCCCCTGCTGCTTGTAGTTGAAGCCCACTGAAAAGGAACGTTCCTGGTCTGTATTGTTAAAGTAATCATTGATGTATCCTGGATCCAAACTAAAGCGATACCCCCCATGCAAACTTATTTTTTTGGGTAAGCGACTCGTGCCCTCTAACAAATAGCTGATATCGGGACTGAGTAAATGACCCATAGCAGCCCCTAACCAAGCACGCTTCCCATAGTAAACCAACCCTGCATGTGCATCTACATCTCGAACCTGGCTCTCTCCAGCAAATCCATTTCCCGATAAATCAATACTGCCTCGATCAATATCCAACTGAGAACCAAAAATCACCCGCCCAAAATAGGCATCCCTAGTAATAAAACTCCCCTGTATCCCCGCTTGAATAAAACGATCTTCTGAAAGTTGAAGGCGATAGCTGTAGCCCAAACCCACCTCATTCCAACTAGTTTCAGTGAAAGATTCATTGGCTCCTTGAAAAATTATTGAAAACCCTGAATTATACCGCTCTTCGTAGTGATCAAAGTAGGCTGTATACGCCAAAAAAGTTTGGTCCAAGGCTGGCCACTGATTCCGAAAATTAAATCCCATCCTACTCATACTGGTACTCCCTACCATGGCGGGATTTAAGTAGATGGGGTTTGCATAATACTGGCTGTACTGAACATCTTGTCCCCAGCTTAGAATAGGAACCAAAAACAAGGAAAATATCCCAAGTGAAAAACTCCTCATCGTATCAACCTGAATTTTCCATTTGACTCCACCTTTTCTCCATCAGTTGCTTTACCCACCAAGCTGTAAAAATAAAAGCCTGCCTCTTGCAAAGTCCCACTCACTGTACCGTCCCAGCCCTCCTGCTGCAAATCAGAATTCCTGTAAATAAGCTCTCCCCATACATTGAAAATGGAAAGTTCTAGGCTTACCAATCCTTTAAACTTGGGAACAAAGAATTTATTTACATCGAACTGCGGAGTAAAGGCATTAGGTACCATCAAACGATAGCTCCTTGTAATTTCTACCGTTTTTGTAAATCGGTTTTGACAACCATAGCGATCCGTAGCGACCAATACCACTTCAAACTTTCCTTTTTTTCCATAAGTATGTGATGGCTCCTTTTCTGCCGAGCTAGTTTCATCCCCAAAATCCCATTCCCACTTGACTATTCGCTCTTCCGATAAATCAGTAAATTGAATCACATCATCAGGAAAAATCCCTCCACTTGCATCGTCTTTGATTCCAGTGCCAGCCACTTCAAAATCAAAGGCTACTTCTAGCGCCTTCTCTTGAATGTAAACTTCTACAGCAAAAGGATCTGAGTAACAGGTGACGCCTTTGGGCTTTACTTGCAATTCAAATTTTCCGGAAGTTTTGACCGCTTTCAATTGCTCGTTTGCTAAATCCAAACCCTCCCCAACCATTTTATAATCAAAGCGGGCGAGGTCAAATCCACTAATAAAACTGCCGACATCTAGCGATTGTCCAATAAGGCAACCTACAATCGGTTTGCTCAATTTGAATTCAGGATACGCCACCCGCTTGACTTCTATCTTATTACTAACAGCAGGACAGCCTTTGCGGTTGTAGCCGATGACCTCATATATTCCGAAGGCATCAACTACCAATTCCTTACTAGTAGCATTCTGCAATAAAACCCCATCTTTCTTCCATTCAAATCGATCGTAGATCTCATTTCCTTCACCAAGCAACTTTACAGATTCCCCTTTACAAACAATCACTTCATTTTGAGTTTGTGTTGCGCCACTTACTTTTAAGGTAATAGGATCTGGAGACTCCTTGATGAGAAGCGTGATTGAATTTGGCTGAGAAGTTTTTCCATAGTTATCTGTAATGGTATAGTACACCGTCACCTGTTGATCAATAAAGGCTGCATTGGGAAGAAAGGTGTAGCCACCCGCTTGATCATTGGCTTGAAAAATCCCTTGTGGCACAATCAAAACCCGATTTTCCTCCAAACAACGTGCTTGAGCACACAGGTCTTCACTTTCCGCTTTAACATCAGCAAGGGATGCATAAAACTGCAAGCAACGAATAGAGCTATTCTCATTGGGGAGACGAACCTCCTCATCGGTGATGTAAAATTGATTTAGTTGACCCGCGCAAGAGGCTTTATCCGTAAAGTCTACCCCTTGTGGATTCTGAAGCGCCTCGTCAGCAGCCACTTGAACAATCAAGTTTCGGATTTCATGAAAATTTGTAAACCCGCCAGTAGATCCAGCAAATCCAATCTTTAAATTCTTTGGGGCGGGAAACTGATACGCACCATCGAAAATAGTCACCAACCGAGGTTTATTGAGTTCAGTGGTCACCTCCATCGTAAGCTTTAGAAAAAATCCTGGCCCATTTAAATTAGGCTGCAATGCCAAAAACACCTTTCGATATCCCGGCCTATTCCGATCCGTCACACGAGTGGCACCACCCGAACTAATGGTAAATTGATCTCCTGGGTTTAAACCATTATTGGCAGGCCCTACCTCATTGGTTCTTCTGCCTACCACAAAAGGATAGTTCAGATTCGAAGGGCCTCTGAGTACAATAGCGTCTGGGGCTCTTCCATTTTGATCTAAGGAGGCAAAGGAGCCTGTTCTACCCTCTTGACTTGTACCAAAACCGCCATATTCATCAAACCCTATCCCTAAATAGGCGTTCGACATCCCTGGCTCTTGGTTGCGAGGAGCATAACCTAATGATCCTCCAAATCCTCCCGCATTGAATACGGGCGTATCTCCATCAAAAAGAAACACGGTCAGCCCATCGGCAAAAAGTGGACCAGCCCCACCGTAACTAAAATACTCAAATTCAGCCTTCAATCCGTAGTTGGACGGGAAGGGGACGTCCAAATACACATGTCCGCGTTGGTTGAGCTGATTTGAAGTCAATCTCAAAACCCCGGGAATGAGCTGGGCATTTCCGCCAAACTTAGTATTTGCTTGCGTTCCTGCAGTTTGAAAACTTTCGCAGTAAGGAAATCCTATCTGAGCTGCGGCCCGGATTGGTAGCATCAAAATCAATAAAACAGAAAGAATATGGATTAGTCGCTTCACCTGCCTCACCTTTGGAATCTTAAATAACGCAAGTCATTTGGTAAAAAAAAAGCTCTTGGCAAGGTATTGCCAAGAGCTTTTTCTACTTAAATGGGTTTACTTATCGCATAATTGTTTGCGTTCGATCTGGCCCAATAGATACTAGCTTAATTGGAACATTTAGTTCTTGTTCCAAATAGGTCACGTATTCTTTTAATGGCTCTGGAAACTCCTCGTAGGTCTTCACATCAGCCAAAGAACAATGCCAACCCTTCATCGTCTTGTATACCGGCTTGGCATCAAGCTCATTGATTTCGAAAGGCAACTTTTCGATTTGCTCCCCAGAAGGCAATTCGTAAGCTTTACAAACCTTAATCTCTTCGAAAATATTGAGCACATCCGCCTTCATCATAAATAGCTGCGTTACCCCATTGATCATGATGGAATACTTCAAAGACGGCAAATCTAACCATCCACATCGACGAGGACGGCCGGTGGTGCTCCCAAATTCATTTCCTTCCTTACGCATGGCCTCTCCAGTGCTATCCAATAATTCTGTTGGAAAAGGACCCGACCCGACCCGGGTGCAATAGGCCTTAAAAATACCGAATACCTCCCCAATTTTTGAAGGAGCTACACCCAAACCAGTACAAGCACCTGCAGCCATAGTGTTGGAGCTCGTCACAAAGGGATAGCTACCAAAATCAATATCCAATAAAGATCCCTGAGCTCCTTCAGCCAAAATACGCTTCTTCGCTTCCAAGGCTTCATTGACCGTATATTCACTATCAATCAATGGAAGGGTTTTAACAAATTCAATCGCCTCAAAAAATTGACGCTCCATCTCTTCCAAAGCATCCAATGGATAGCTATAGAAGGAAAGGGTACTTTTGTGCTTCTCTAATAAAGTGACATACTTTTCCTTAAAATCTGGGCTTAAAATATCCCCGATTCGGAGTGCAGATCGACCAATTTTATCTTGATACGTTGGACCAATTCCCTTCAAAGTAGATCCAATTTTTTTATCTCCTTTAGCTTGCTCGTAAGCTGCATCCAACAATTTGTGTGTCGGTATGATGATGGTGGCTTTCTTAGAAATCACCAAATTCTTTCGGTAGTCAATTGAAAATTTCCCGAGCGCCTCGATTTCTTTTTTAAGAATGATAGGATCCAAGACCACACCATTACCGATGATGTTGAGAATTTGGGATCTGAAAATCCCCGATGGAATTTGGTGCAGCACGTGCTTGATGCCGTCAAATTCTAGGGTATGCCCAGCATTAGGACCTCCCTGGAATCGAGCAACCACCTCATACTGAGGTGCCAAAACGTCAACAATCTTCCCTTTACCTTCGTCGCCCCATTGGAGGCCTAACAATACATCCATCTTCATTTGATGCAAAATCTATACAGTGCACTATGATTTTAAAGGCCGAAATTTGCGATAAGGAAAAAGAAAACCAAGTAAAGCAGGTTTTTATTCTACGAAGCTGGCCTAATGATTAAAAAAAGTTTCAGGGATGGATTTCAGTTGGAGTCTAGATTCAATTCTTTAACTGACTCCACTACCCTAAAAATCCCGTTGAGCTTGGTGATGAGTAATAATTTTTTCACATGCTCCGAAGGAGCCGTTAGGAACAGTTCTCCTCCCGAATTTTTCATTTTTGTGAGTAGCGTAATGAGTAATCCTAGCCCGCTCGAACTGATGTATCTTACTTTTTCCAAGTCGATGACAACGGTTTTTATGCCTGCCTCCACTGAATCACTTACCAACTCGGCAATTTTCGGCCCTACTTCATCCCCAATCAAATCCCCTTCCATAAAGAGGTAGTGAACTTGACCCTCTTTTCTTTCACTAAAATGGAGTTTCATACTAGCTCTTTTTATTTTGACAATTTTCTTTCTTACAATTTCCGTACAGAATAAGTGAGTGATGAACTACCTGAAAATTCAACACCTCTGAAACGGTAGTTTGAATCGTTTGGATTCGCGGATCACAAAATTCAAGCACTTGATTGCAATCGATGCAAATCAAGTGATCGTGTTGCTTAAAGCCATAGGATTTCTCAAACTGAGCCAAGTTTTTACCAAATTGATGTTTGGTCACCAGGTCACACTCCACCAATAAATCTAAGGTGTTGTAAACTGTCGCCCTGCTCACCCGGTAGTTCTTGTTTTTCATGCTGATATACAGCCCTTCCACATCAAAATGACCTGTACGGCTATAAATCTCCTCCAAAATAGCATAACGCTCGGGGGTTTTACGGAGTTTTTGAGTTTCTAAATACGCGGTAAAAATCTTTTTTACTTCCTCGAAGTGGGATGGATTCAAAGCCATGTGGGTTGATTTTTTCTAAATATAATGCATGAACAACTGAAAAGATGCTTTCAATCAAATCGTGAAACTTTAATTACCCCTTCAATTTGAATTAGGTTTTTGATCAGGTGGTCCAAATGCTCGGTATTATTCACATACAACTTAATCGTCCCTTCAAAAATCCCCCCATCAGAGTCTACGGTTATGGAGCGCATGTTCACCTTCAATTCATTGGAAATGACCTTCGTTAAGTCATTGATCATGCCCACCCGATCTGTTCCCCAAATACGTAACCCTGCCAGAAAAGCGATTTCACGCTGACTAGTCCAGCGTGCTTTGATCACCCGATTGCCATGATTGGAGAGCAGTTCAACCGCATTTGGACAGGTCGTCCGGTGAATTTTGATGCCTTCATTGATGGTCACAAATCCAAATACATCATCGCCGGGAATTGGATTACAACAAACGGAGAGTTTGTAATCTACGATATCCATATCTTCTCCGATCAGGAGTTGATCGTGTTCAGGCCCTTTCAAACTCTTAATCTCCCTCGTAAAGGAGGATTCGTCCTTCACCTTCCCCGCAGATTTGGACTTATTTTTTTGAAGTTCCTTGAATTCTTTAAATGATTTGATTGTGGTAGGATCAATAATTCCCCTTCCAACCCGATAGTAAAATTCATTCGCGGTCTTCAAATCATAGAAGGCCCGAAGCTCTTCGATCACCTCTGAGGTAAAGTCCATCTTCATGGATTTCAATTTCCGCTGCACAATTTCACGTCCATCGAGGATTGCAGATTTTTTCTCCTCACGCAAGGCATCCTTAATCTTGGCCTTGGCTCGAGAAGTGACTACTTGATGCAGCCAATCTTCGGAAGGTTTCTGCTTGCTCGAGGTCAGGATTTCTACCTGATCCCCATTTTTTAACTTGTAACTGATTGGAACTAGCCGCTGATTGACCTTTGCTCCAATACATTTAGCGCCGACCATCGTATGGATTTCAAAGGCAAAATCCAATGCAGAGGAACCAGTGGGAAGCACCTTCAAGTCCCCCTTGGGCGTAAATACAAATACTTCATCGTTGAATAAGTTTCCACGGAAATCATCCATGAATTCAATCGCAGACCCATCGTTGGTTTCCAACATGCTTCGCACCTGATTGATCCAATCGTCTAATCCGGGCCCAGACTTGCCTGAAGCATCCTTTTCCTTGTACTTCCAGTGCGCTGCATAGCCACGCTCAGCAATATCATCCATTCGACTGGTGCGGATTTGCACCTCCACCCACTGTCCGGTCTGGCTCATTACTGTGGTATGAAGCGATTCATAACCGTTAGACCGGGGTGTAGACACCCAATCTCGTAATCTATTCGGATTGGGCCGGTAAAAATCCGTCACAATAGAATAGGCCTGCCAGCAGTCTGCTTTTTCGTTTTCCAGTTCGCTATCTAGGATGATTCGGATGGCAAACAAGTCAAAGACCTCCTCAAAAGGAATGCCTTGCGTCTTCATTTTATTAAAAATCGAGTAAACTGACTTTGGACGGCCTTTAATTGTAAATCGAAACCCCTGACGAATCAATTCATCCTCTACTGGCTGGATAAAATTTTTGATGAATTTATTTCGGTAGCTTTTTGATTCGTTGATTTTGTAGACGATGTCCTGATACGCTTCGGTATCGGTATACTTCAAAAACAAATCTTCAAGTTCTGATTTGATCGCATAGAGCCCCAAGCGATGCGCCAGAGGCGCGTACAAATACATGGTTTCCGAAGCGATTTTCAACTGCTTATTTCGAGGCATACTGCCCAAAGTCCGCATGTTATTGAGTCGGTCCGCCAACTTGATCAAAATCACACGAACATCATCCGAAAGTGTCAACAGCATTTTACGGAAATTCTCCGCTTGCTGTGAACTTCCATACTCGAATACGCCAGAGATTTTAGTTAAACCATCAATAATGGTCATGACCTTATATCCAAAATCGCGCTCGATATCCTCTAGCTCGAGGTCTGTATCCTCAACTACATCGTGTAGCAATGCGGAAATAATGGAAGTGGTACCCAAACCAATCTCCTCCACACATACGAGCGCAACCTCTAGTGGATGGTAGATATAGGGTTCACCCGATTTTCGACGCATGTCTTTGTGCGCCTCCAATGAAATTGTAAAGGCCTTTTTGATCAGCTTCGTATCCCCCGATTTTAAAACAGGCTTTGCCTGTCGGAGCAACCTTCGATACCGTTTAAGGATTTCATTACGTTCTTCAGCTACATCAGCTTGAATCATTGGTGTTTTTTATTTGAGTTCAAATTTGATAGGTAATGAAACAGAATTCTATATTTTTTAGATTTTTTTTTCAATGCCTTGCAGTAAATTAGAATATGTCTTTACCTTTGCATCCACAATTGGAAAAGAGTATTTATTTTTCATTTGGTCACATGCGGATGTGGCGAAATTGGTAGACGCACTAGACTTAGGATCTAG
>CAZPKI010000079.1:0-8313 GCA_964587015.1 uncultured Limnohabitans sp. | reverse complement strand
GTTAGTCATGCCCTTTGAGGGCAAAGCTGAGCTAGACACCAAGGATATTTCTACCCAATTCTGTGCCCTCCCAGGTGGGAAAGGAGGCAAGTTCAAATGGCCTACCCTGACCGAGTTGCACCAAAAACTTTTTGGCGAAGGCTTTGGGGATGCCCACGACGCAGCTTACGATGTTGCCGCTACTGCCCGCTGCTTTTTTGGGTTGATCACTCAAAAAATCCAAAGCCCAGAACCCGGCATCACTTCAGCCGAGGTGCAGTACGAGGCCCCTGTACTCGCAGAAGCCAATTTTGCGCAGCGCAACCTAGAAACAAAACCCGCAAAAGAGGACACCTCTAAAAAATCAACTCCTGGAGGGTTAGTCGAAACAAACAACAGCCCCTTCACGCACCTGCATGTGCACACGCAATATTCCGTATTGCAGTCAACCTCTGAAATCCCGACACTTGTAGCCAAGGCGAAAGCGCTGGGCATGAGCGCACTTGCGATGACCGATCACGGCAACATGATGGGTGCATTTCACTTCGTGAAGGAAGCAATGTCCAAGGAAATTAAACCCATCCTAGGTGGGGAATTTAATCTGTGCAGGGACCGAAAAAATAAAGCTGCAAAGGACGATGGCTACCAAACCGTACTTCTTGCAAAAAATAAGGCTGGCTACCACAATCTTGCGAAGCTTGCCTCCTATGCGAATACAGAAGGATTTTATTACGTACCCCGTATCGACAAGGATTTACTTGTCCAGTACAAGGGAGATTTGATTGCCAGCACCGGAGGTATTTGGGCTGAGATCCCCTACCTCATCCTCAATGTGGGAGAAACCCAAGCGGAGGAAGCTTTTGTTTGGTGGAAAGAGCAGTTTGGGGATGATTTTTACGTGGAGCTCAACCGCCATGGAGTCCCTGAAGAGGACAAAGTCAACGAGGTGCTCCTCGAATGGGCCCACAAATACGGGGTAAAGTATTTTGCATCCAACAACTCCTATTACAACGAAAAGGGAGATGCCAAGGCGCATGACATCTTACTTTGCGTCAAAGATGGGGAGCTCCTAGAGAAGCCTAAAAAGTATGTGGGCAAGCGAGGCCGAGAATTTAGATTTGGCTTTCCCAACGATGAGTTCTACCTCAAAAGCCCAGAGGAGATGAAGCAACTCTTTGCGGATTTGCCGGAGGCGATCCACTGCACGCAAGAAATCGTTGAAAAATGCGAGGCCTACAAACTTGCGCGGGAGGTATTGTTGCCAAAATTTGATATCCCGGAAAAATTTAAACATCCCGAAGACGCCACAGATGGAGGCAAGCGAGGAGAAAATGCCTACCTCCGCTACCTTACCTTCGAGGGCGCTAAAAAACGCTATCCAGAACTTAATCCCGAAATTCAGGAGCGTCTGGACTTTGAACTGAAAACCATAGAAAACACAGGGTATCCCGGTTACTTCCTAATTGTCCAGGATTTCACGAGAGCAGCACGAGACATGGGCGTATCGGTGGGTCCTGGAAGAGGTTCTGCAGCTGGTTCTGCCGTTGCCTACTGCGTGGGGATCACCAATATTGATCCAATCAAATACGATTTGCTATTCGAACGATTCTTGAATCCCGATCGAGTATCCTTGCCCGATATTGACATTGACTTTGATGACGAAGGTCGCCAAGCGGTCATCGATTACGTGATCAAAAAATACGGAACCAATCAGGTGGCGCAGATCATTACCTATGGTACGATGGCAGCCAAATCTGCTATTCGAGATACCGCACGGGTATTGAACTTACCGCTCGCTGAGGCAGGAAGACTGGCCAATTTAGTTCCTGATATCAAGCTCAAAACCTTGTTTGAGCTTGCCAAAAATAGGCCTGCCCTATTGGACAAACTGAAGGGCCAAGGAGAACTTCTTCAGAAGGCGGAGGAACTCATTCGGATCTCACAAGGACTGGATGATTCCGCAAAGACCATTAACCAAGCCGCAGTACTTGAAGGATCAATCCGCAACCTAGGCATCCATGCCTGCGGGGTGATCATTACGCCCTCCGACATCACCAACTTCGTTCCGGTTGCCTTAGCCAAGGATTCGGACATGGTTTGCACCCAATTTGACAATGCTGTTGTTGAATATGCAGGCCTGTTGAAAATGGACTTCCTGGGTTTGAAGACACTTACCCTCATCAAGGACGCCATTAAAATCATCAAAGAACGGCACGACATTCAGCTGGATGCAGATGCTTTTCCCATTGACGATGCAAAGACCTACGAACTTTTTCAGCGAGGCGAAACTGTCGGAATATTCCAATACGAAAGTCCGGGAATGCAGAAATACATGCGGGAATTAAAACCGACAGTTTTTGCTGACCTCATTGCGATGAACGCCCTCTATCGACCCGGTCCTTTGGCCTACATCCCCTCCTTTATCAAGCGAAAGCATGGCACAGAGCCCATTTCCTATGATTTGGAGGACATGAAGGAGTACTTGGAGGAAACCTATGGAATCACGGTTTACCAGGAACAGGTAATGCTCCTTTCCCAGAAAATTGCCGGATTTACCAAAGGGGAGGCAGATGTACTCAGAAAGGCGATGGGTAAAAAGCAGAAGGATGTATTGGACAAAATGAAGCCCAAATTTGTGGAACAGGCTGCATCCAAAGGGCATGATGCCAAGAAGCTGGAGAAAATATGGACAGACTGGGAGGCTTTTGCTTCCTATGCCTTCAACAAATCGCACTCCACCTGCTATGCATGGATTGCTTACCAAACCGCCTACCTCAAAGCACATTATCCTGCTGAATACATGGCCTCGGTGCTGAGCAACAACATGAATGACATCACCCAGGTGACCTTCTTTATGGAAGAATGCAGACGAATGGGACTGCAAGTTTTAGGCCCAGATGTCAATGAATCCAAAAGTGGGTTTACGGTTAATACCCAAGGAGAAATTCGCTTTGGCATGGCTGCAATCAAAGGTGCGGGGACCGCAGCGGTGGAAGAAATCATCAAAGAGCGGATCAGCAATGGCCCTTACAGGAACATTTTTGAGTTTGCGAAGCGTGTCAATACCCGTACCCTCAACAAAAGGTCCATGGAAGCATTGGCCATGGCAGGAAGTTTTGATTGCTTCAAAGAGCATCACCGCAGGCAGTACTTGGAGGCTCCAGACGGAGATGTGAGCCTGATTGAAAAGGCAAGCCGCTACGCACAGAAAATACAACAGGAGGAGGACAGTGCTCAGGTTAGCCTCTTTGGAGGAAGTAGTGGGACTGCAGAAGTCCCATTACCTTCCGTTGCTCCGATGGAGCCATTTTCTCAAATTCAGCAGCTCAACATTGAGAAGGAAGTAGTAGGCTTGTTTATCTCTGGACATCCTTTGGATCAGTACCAACTGGAGATCGACTCCTTTACCAATGCCACATTGACAGCCCTCAACGACCTAGAAGCCTTAAAAGGGAAAAACGAGTTGCGTCTGGCGGGATCGGTAGCAAGCTTTGCACACCGAACCACCAAAAACGGAAAGCCTTTCGGCACGCTTACCATGGAAGATTACCATGGCACTTTTACCTTTTTCCTCTTTGGGGAGGATTACGTAAAGTTTAAGCAGTACTTCATGACCGGCTGGTTTTTGTTTATCAATGGAAGTGTAGCCCAAAAGAAATGGGGCAACGATAATGAGGTAGAATTTAAAATCAATTCCATCTCCCTACTCAGTGAGGTTCGAGGCCGCATGATTAAAGGACTTAAAGTCAATATAAATTTAGATGACTTAACGCTTGATCTCATGGAGAAACTGGAGCAAATCACCTTAAAATACAAGGGGGATGCAAAATTATACATTGAGGTTTTGGACCAGCAGGAGAACATCAGTCTTGAGCTTTTTTCTAAGAAAATCAAAGTTGATCCGAGTGCTGAGTTAATCAAGGAGTTAAAGCTGCTCCCCGAAGTAGCTTACAAAATCATGGACCGATAACTTAAAAAAAATAGACCCATCAGCAATTAATTAAAATTGAACGGAACTTATTCGGATTCAATTGCATTTTGCTGATATATTTGAGAAAAGAACCTTACCTGAAAGCATCCCATGGCAAAAGCAATTGAAATTACCGACGCAAACTTTGAAGAAATCATCTCCGGAAGCCAACCCATCCTTGTTGACTTTTGGGCAGAATGGTGCGGTCCATGCAAAATGATTGGACCAGTAGTAGAAGAGTTGGCGTCTGATTACGAAGGAAAAGCAGTGATTGGAAAGGTGGATGTAGACGCCAACCCTTCTGTAGCACAGGCTTTTGGCATTCGATCCATTCCTACTCTCCTATTTTTTAAAGGAGGCGAAATCGTCGACAAACAAGTAGGAGCAGTTCCTAAGTCTGTTTTGGCACAAAAACTGGATGCACAACTGTAACTCTTGCAATCCAAAGCTAAAGCCGTAAAGTAATCTTTGCGGCTTTTTTTATCTTTCACATCTCCATGGCTGAAGTCATCCTCACCTTAGAAAATTTTTGGACGCTACGCGAACAACTGCCCTTGGTAGATGCCCGTAGTGAAGGGGAGTTTGCCCAAAGCCATATTCCTGGAGCAATCAACATTCCTATCCTTGACAATGCCGAACGGATCCAAGTAGGCACCTTATACAAGCAGGAAGGTCCTGAAAAAGCAACGTTGAAGGGCTTTGAACTGGTTGGCCCCCGATTCCACCTCATTCAACGCGAGGCGCTCCGCAAGTTCCCAGCTAAAAAATTAATACTCTACTGCTGGCGGGGTGGAATGCGAAGTCAGATCCTTTCTTGGCTTTTGACGCAGGTGGGATTTGAAATTTTTCGATTGGAAGGGGGGTACAAAACTTACCGCAGCTTTACCTTTGAAGCAGTACGGAAGCCTTATCCACTACTTGTATTGGGAGGAAAAACAGGTGCTGCCAAAACAATATTGCTTCAAAAGTTAAAAAAAAGGGGAGAACAGGTGGTGGATTTGGAGGGATTAGCAAATCACAAAGGCTCCTCCTTTGGTGCTATCGGTCAGCCTGCACAGCCTAGTGTAGAACAATTTGAGAACCTTTTAGCAGAGCAACTTCGGGAAATCCATCTAGATCAAGCCCTGTGGGTAGAAAATGAGAGTCGGAGAATTGGGCAAATTATCCTGCCCGACAGTTTTTATTTGCAGATGACCCAAAGTCCACGCATCGAAATTGACAAAACGGACGAGGAACGCATTGTCCACATTGCAAGCGAATATGCTGCATTGGATCAAAGGGAATTATCAGCTGCCGTCCTAAGACTACAAAAGCGACTTGGTGGAGACCGAACCAAGCAGGCGCTCGAGGCCATCCAAGCCAATCAACCTGAAATCTGGATTCCAATCCTATTGCTGTATTACGACAAGAGCTACGAGTTTGATCTACAGCGTCATGAAGTTTCAAAAACCATTCGCTTGAACCTGCAAGGCCTGTCTCTTGAAGATCAAGTCAACTTACTTTTACAAACCAAACCCAAAGTAAATGGAACAAGTCATCCGGCTCACTGAGTGGAGTGAGGGATCTGGTTGCGGTTGCAAAATCGCTCCCGCCATATTGGATCAAATCCTGCAAGCAAGCGGCTCATTCTCCCAAAAAGACCCCAACCTACTGGTAGGCAACTCTTCGAAGGACGATGCTGCAGTCTATCAGGTATCCGAAGATCTAGCGATGATCAACACCGTTGATTTCTTCACCCCTATTGTGGATGATGCTTTTGATTTTGGGCGAATTGCTGCCACCAATGCCATCTCAGATGTGTATGCGATGGGAGGCAAACCACTTTTTGCCAATGCAATATTAAGTTGGCCAGTAGAGAAACTAGCTCCTGAATTGGCTGCAAAAGTACTGGAGGGAGCAAAATTGGCATGTAGCCATGCAGGAATTGAGTTGGCAGGTGGACATTCCATAGCAGCCAAAGACCCACTTTTCGGCCTTTCCGTGAATGGAGTCATCCATCCCAGAAAAATTAAAAAAAACACAGGGAGTAAGGAAGGCGATCTTCTCTTTTTAACCAAGCCCTTGGGTATCGGTGTCTTGGCTACGGCACTGAAGCGTCAAAAAATTAGTCCCCAGGACTACCAGCGCATGGTAGAGGTTGCTTGCCAGCTCAACAAGATTGGAGAAGTGTTAGGCAACCATGAAGAAGTGCATGCGCTTACAGATGTAACTGGATTTGGTTTGCTAGGACATGCACTAGAGATGGCTGAGGGTGCCAATCTTTCCCTACAATTAGATTTCAAGTCCCTTCCATTAATTGAAGGAGTGCAAGACTACATCCAACAGTTTATTTTTCCAGACAACACCTACCGCAATTGGAATGCCTATTCAGCTAAGGTCAGCGGGGTAAACGGCATGGAGCTAGTTCCGCTATGTGATCCCCAAACCAGCGGAGGCTTACTTATCGCGGTCGCGGAGGAAAACAAAGCCTGGTTTGTGGAAACGATGGGCTTACATGAACAACGTTTCTGGGAGATTGGAAAATTTACACCAAAGCACAGTTTCTGTATAGAGATGGTCAAATAAACAAATTTTATACTGCTAACTTCATGAAGGTCAATCATAAAAGATACTTATGAAGAAATTAGCATTGATTTGCCTCTTGTTCCTTCTCGGAACAAATGGATTCGCTCAAAATCAAGAAAACGTAACGAGTGAACTTGTTATTTTAAATGTAGTTACGGGTGAGGAAAGGACTGTACTTCGCCAAGATCGACATTTTGAAGCACCTAACTGGTCAAGAGATGGAAGCTATTTGCTGATCAATTCGGGCGGTTTATTGGAAAAAATTGACTTCGATGGTAAGAGTTTAGGTTTTCTCCATGAAGGGGTAATTTCCACTGTAAATAACGACCACGGACTCAGCTTTGATGGGAAAACACTTGTTTTCAGTAAAAATGAGAAGGGTCTAGGCTCTAGAATCTATACGCTCCCGATGGAGGGAGGGCAGCCAAAATTAATCACTCCAGCTTACCCGAGTTACTGGCACGGAATCAGTCCTGACGGAAAATTATTGGCCTACTGTGCCAAAAGAGGAGAAGAATGGGACATCTATGCAATTCCAACAGCAGGCGGGGATGAGATTCGTCTTACCAATGCGACAGGTCTTGACGATGGTCCTGAATATTCTTACGATGGACAATGGATCTATTTTAATTCCCACCGAACGGGACGGATGCATCTTTACCGGATGAAAGCTGATGGCAGTGGACAGGAACAGCTCACGTTTGATGAATTGGATAATTGGTTTCCCCACCCTTCGCCAGACAATCAAAGTATCGTTTACATTTCCTATTTGGAGGATCAGAAAGGATCTCATCCTTTTGGGAAAGATGTCAAGTTACGGATCATGCACCTAAGGGATAAGAAAAGCGTAGACCTAACCGTGCCTTTTTATGGAGGTCAGGGCACGATTAATGTGCATAGCTGGTCTCCAGACGGAAAGTGGATCGCGTATGTGCGGTATTCCAAACTATTATAAATCGCTTTAAAAAGTCAAAGAAATTGATAGTTGAGGAGGATATGGATTTGGTTCTTCCTATAATTTTCCTAGCTTAGGATACGAGTTATCCTGTTGAACCCATAAAACCCCTGAAAAATGGCTAAAGGAATGAATACCCAAAAAGCGGCGAAGAAGGCGCCTACCAAGACTCCTAAGGAGAAGAAGGAAGAAAAAAGAGAAAAAAAGAAAAAAGGCTACGAATAGATAGCCTTTTTTTTGTGTATCAAGTAACTAGTATCAAGTAGCAAGACATTAAAATCTGTACCAGGTACAATGTACCAAGTACCATGTATTAAGCCAAGTATAATGCATTAAGATCCTTCTGAAGTAAAATTTGGGCACAAATTCCTACTTTGTACTTCGTACTTGGTACTTGGTACAAAGTACTTAGTACTTTTTTTGCGACTAATTGAAAAACAAATCCATCCATGAAGGGATTTAAAAAACTGGGCTTCCTATTTTTAACGGTAATTGGTATGGGTCTGCTGTATCCTCAGCATTATTCCATGCCTGTTGAAGGAGCTTCTAAGTCGAGTTACCATCCACAATCGTTTTGGTATTATCCTTGGGGAATATCAGGAACTCACAAGGGAGTGGACATTTTTGCAAGGCAAGGAACACCTGTTCGTTCCGCAACGAATGGATTAGTCCTTTATACTGGACAACTTAAACTAGGCGGAAATATAGTCTTAGTTCTAGGCCCAAAATGGCGCTTACATTACTATGCACACCTAAACGAAATTACCACGTCAAACTTTTCTTTTGTCGCTAACGGAGAACAGCTAGGCACCGTTGGTACTACTGGGAATGCGGCTGGCAAACC
>CAZPKI010000078.1:0-8369 GCA_964587015.1 uncultured Limnohabitans sp. | reverse complement strand
ATTTGTTTTTGGATGATCAGTTGACCCAGAACGAGCAGTTTTCCCAAACCTACGATACCAAGTTGACCAGTACCTTCTTCAAGGTGTTGGAAGCCAAGATTGGCTACTCCTTCACGGCAAACCAATACGTGTCGGGAAGAATCGACAATACCTTCACTACACACAGCCCCAAGTTGGAGGTGGACTTGGATTTGGTGAAGGGGTTCAAACTGGTCGCAGATTACACCTACACTGCCTACCTGAATCAAGCAATGGGTACGCGAAGTGATTTCGATTTCTTGAATGCCTTTTTAATTTACCAAGGAGCAAAAAGCCCCTGGGAGATCAAACTTTCTGTTTGGAATATCGCCGATACCCGAGCCATCCGTAGGGATAGCTTTAGCGAAAGCTTGGTGAGCACCTTCTCTTACTTGGTGCAGCCTCGCTATGCGCTGCTTACCTTTAAATACGATCTCTGATTAAAGTTCTCCTTTTTAGCGCATTTAATCATTCCACAAAAAAAGCCCCCAATCACTTGGGGGCTTTTGCTTAGTTGATGCTTTCTAAGGTTTAGATGGCCGCGACCAATTTCACATCCAACTTCACCTCGTCGTAGATCATTTTGTCTGCAAGATCTTCGAAGTAGCTTCCTGAGCGGTATTTGATTTCAAATTTGGTGCGGTCAAACTTGATTTGTCCAGTTGCGGTTACTTTTTTGCCGGCTACGGATACTTTGGCAGGGAAAGAGATTTTCTGCGTGATGCCCTTGATGGTCAGGTTACCTGTGATAGTATAGTCTGTGCCGTTGCTAGACTTGGCTTCCGTGATTTTGAAGGAAGAAGTATTGAACTTTTCTACAGAGAAAAAGTCATCTGACTTCAAGTGGCCAGTCAGGTTCCCCTTGGATTTGGCATCGGTAAGGTCTTCTACAGTCAAGTTGACCATGTCCATATCAAAAGACCCCCCTTTAATTTTTCCACCGCTGTAATCAAGCGTTGCATTTTTCAGCGGAACATAGCCCCAGTGGGTGCCCGTTACTTTTGACGCTTCCCAGCGAACTTGGCTTTCTGTTTTGCTTACTGTGGCAGGAGCTACAAATTCTGCTGCTGCAAAAAGCGTACTTAGTCCTAAGACTAGTGTGGTAATTAGTTTCATAAGAATTGGTTTTAAGGATTGGAAATAGGTTAACCTCCATTTGAATCTTTACGAAGGCTTTTGATTTAACGAAGTTCACAAAAAAGTGTTTTAAATAAAAATCAGAGATCAAGGGAAAAGTGGATTTTCCCTATGGTAAAAAAGTTGACTCTTTTTAAGCTTCATTTTTTACCTTAAGGAAAAAATAGATCTCACAATGAAAAAAACGCTTTGGATACTCTTCTTTTTGCCAATGCTCGCCTATGGTCAAGGCCATGAAGCTCGATTAAAAATTATTTACGACACGGAGCTCTCTTCCGGTCATACCTATGAAAATCTCCGCTACCTCTGCAAAGAAATTGGAAATCGCTTATCGGGATCGCCTGGAGCTGCCGCCGCAGTAGAGTGGACCAAGCAATTGATGGAAAGTTACGGCTTTGATACGGTCTACCTCCAGCCGGTGATGGTGCCCCATTGGGAGCGAGGCGGTAAAGATGTAGTGCGTATCGTGAATTCGAAAAAATACGGAACCATAGAATTGGCTTCCTTGGCGCTCGGGAATACCCAGGGTACTGGGTCCAAAGGTCTGCTAGGGCAAGTGGTAGAAGTCAAGAGTTTGGCTGCGCTTCAAGGCATGGGTGTCCAATTGAAGGGAAAGATCGTATTTTTTAACGGACCGATGGATCCCACCAAGGTGGACGCCTTTGAAGCGTATTCAGGGGCCGTAGGCCAGCGAAGTTCTGGAGCTGCTGAAGCAGCGAAATTAGGGGCTATTGGCACCATTGTTCGCTCGATGAACAACCGAGTGGATGGCTATGCGCATACCGGCAACCAGCGCTATGCGCCCAATGTACCTGCTATTCCGGCCTTGGCGATCAGTACCCAAGATGCGGAATTGTTGAGCGGACTGCTTGCCGATCAATCTGATCTGCAGTTGTACTTGGAGTCTCATGGCGTAATGAAAACTGAAAAGCTTTCTTACAATGTCATCGGGGAGCTGAGAGGTACTGAAAAGCCAGATGAAATCATTGCTGTGGGAGGCCATCTAGATTCTTGGGATGTAGGTGAGGGGGCGCATGACGATGGGGCTGGATGCATGCAGGGCATCGAAGTACTGCGTTTGTACAAGCAGTTGGGTTGGAAGCCCAAGCGTACCCTACGCGCAGTGATGTGGATGAATGAAGAGAATGGCCTTCGTGGGGGTCAGGAATATGCGCGTGTGGCGAAGGAAAGAGGGGAGAAGCACATTGCGGCCATTGAATCCGATTCGGGTGGATTTTTACCCATTGGATTTTCTTCTATGGGAACTGCTGAGCAGCGTGGTAAAATCGCTTCTTGGGCCGAGCTACTTCGGCCTTACCAGTTGTGGAGTCTTCAAAAACCAGGCGGTGGTGCAGACATTGGTCCCCTTCGAGATCAAGGGACCCTCCTGATTGGATTGCTGCCTGATTCCCAAAAATACTTTATCTACCACCACACCGAGGCAGATGTCTTTGAAGCCGTAGATAAGCGGGAACTGGAATTGGGAGCAGCGGGCATGGCTGCACTGGTGTATCTACTTGACCAAGAAGGTATTCAGTGATTCCGAATTCATTTGCAAAAAAATCTCCTTTAGATTCTCTTTTTTGAAAAAAAAGTCTTCTCAAGATGAAATTTTCCAATTGGAGACAATATCCATTGATAATCAATCAATTAATTAAATTCAAATTCTTGAAATAGAGTGCAAAGAAAATTTTCTTTCGTTTGGAGGCCTTTTCAATTAATTCCATTCGTGTAAAAATTGCCTCCATTTTACTTTAAATGACCTGTTCACTTAAAAAAGTTAAAACAGCTACTTGTTTTTTGTATTTAAAAAATGATAACTTTAAAACTCGATTTATTCTGGAAACCATTTAACCTTAATCAAAGTCAATTAAAAAAAAAACTATGAGAAAGTTCATCGCTTTGTTCATGCTTGCAGGTATCCTATTCGTTCCTGCTTTCGCTAACGCTCAAGATGCACCTGCAGATTCTGCAGCTGCCACAGAAGCAACACCTGCAGCAGAAGAGACTGCTGCGTCACCAACCGTAGTTGACGATGAAATCGTCGCTGAGGAGCAGAGCTTCCACCAAGTAATTAAGGAGAAGTTTATCGAGGGTGATCCTTTATACATGACTCCGGTATTGATTTGTTTGATTTTAGGTCTTGCAATCGCCTTGGAGAGAATCATCACCTTGAATCTTGCTACTGTAAATACCAAGAAGCTTCTTACAAAAATTGAAGAGGCACTTTCTTCAGGAGGAGTTGAAGCTGCAAAAGAAGTAACTAGAAGCACAAAAGGACCAGTAGCATCTATCTTCACGCAAGGTTTGATGAGATACTCTGAAGGAATTGAAATGGTTGAGAAGTCAATCGTTGCTTACGGTTCTGTTGAAATGGGTCGTTTGGAGAAAGGTCTAGTTTGGATTTCTCTATTCATCTCACTTGCTCCGATGTTGGGCTTCATGGGTACTGTAATTGGTATGATTTTCGCCTTCGATACAATCGAAGCAGCAGGTGATATCTCTCCTTCTATCGTAGCAGGTGGTATCAAAATCGCCCTCTTGACAACAGTTGCTGGTTTGATCGTTGCGATTATCCTTCAATTGTTCTACAACTATCTTGTCGCTAAGATCGATTCATTGGTAAACGACATGGAAGATGCTTCTATCTCTTTGGTAGATGTATTGGTAAGACACAAGGTGGTTGGTAAGTAATACTTGCCAGTCATTGTGTACAAAATCAATTTCTAACATCTTAAAGATTCGTTACCCATGGATACTTATGACATCATGCTCTATGTGAGCTACTTGCTTGTAGGAATTGGAGCAGTAGTTTCTGTTCTGCTTCCTTTAATCAAGTCACTTGATGACCCCAAAAGCTTGATGAAGTCAGGTTTGGGTGTTGTCGCAATTCTTGTCTTGTTCTTCATTTGTTACTCTATATCATCCAATGAAGTATTGCCGAAGTTTGAAGGTGAACCTTTCAACCTAACGCCAGGAACTTCTCAAATGGTTGGAGGTCTTATGATTTCAACTTACGTACTTACGATAGTAGCCTTGGTAGGTATTGTGCTTACTGAGGTAAATAAAGCAATCAAATAATCATGGCTAGAAGCAAAGGCAGAGTGAGTCAGGAAGTAAATGCAGGATCGATGGCAGATATCGCCTTCCTACTGTTGATTTTCTTCCTTGTGACCACTACGATCGCTTCGGACAAAGGTATTTTGAATATTCTTCCTCCGAAGCAGGATCCTAACGTTCCGCCCCCAGATATCAAGAAGAACGAGCGTAACATCTTTAACGTCTTGATCAACGCCAACAACGATTTGTTGGTAGAAGGGGAATACAGAAGGAAGGCAGAAGGTCTTGACCAAGACTTCAAAGAGTTTATCCTAAACTTTGGTGCTCCAGATGAAGAAGGAGCAGCGTTGTTCAATTCACTGCCAGCATCCGTTCAAGCACAAGCTTTGAAAAAATCTGATTCTTCAGATGATCCAGGAGAGGCTGTTATTTCTATCAAAACCAACCGTGGCACTAGCTACGAGGTGTTTTTGGAAGTGTTTGACTTAGCCAAAAAAGCTTATTTCGAAATCTACGCTGAAAGAGTTGGTTTAACTTCCGATGAATATCGCAAGTTGAATGGCGAAGATGAAGCGACCAAAGCAATCTTGGATAAAAGTAAGGAAGGTATCCCAATGGCGATATCTATTGCAGAACCAGATAAAATAGGAGGTAATTGATATGGCAAAGTTTAAGAAAAAAGTCAAAACAGGGGAAAGCATTCCTACTTCTGCCTTGCCAGATATTATCTTCATGCTTCTTTTCTTCTTCATGGTGACCACCGTGTTGAGAGAGCAAGATATTTTGGTGGATCAAAAGCTTCCTCAAGCTACGCAATTGCAAAAGCTTCAGAAGAAGACCTTGATTTCTTACATCTACATTGGTAAGCCTAAGAATACTGGACTTTACGGTTCTGAGCCTAGAGTGCAAGCAAATGACGTATTAATTGGCTCTCCTGAAATTGTTCAGTGGGTCAACCAAGAGCGTGATAAGTTGCCTGAAGCTGACCGTGGATTCATAACCATCTCTATGAAAGTAGATAAAGAAGTGAAGATGGGTCCAATTTCTGACGTGCAAACAGAACTTAGAAACGCAGATGCGCGAAGAGTTTTGTATGCTTCCACTACAAGGATTTACGAAGATTAATACGCTTAATTCGTATATTGAAAGCCATTCGCCTAGCGAATGGCTTTTTTTATTTAAAAATTGTCTATGAACACTCACCCAACCTCAAACAAGAAAGTTCAACGTGCATGGGTCATGTACGATTGGGCAAATTCGGTATACAGTCTGGTGATCACTTCCACCATATTTCCTGTTTACTACAATGCTGTCACCCAAGGAGTCGACGGTTCTGACCATGTTTCCTTCTTTGGCTGGGAAGTCGTCAATACAGTGTTGTATTCCTATTCGATCTCGTTTTCTTTTCTGGTAATCGCTTTGTTAGCTCCCTTACTTTCCGGGATTGCGGATGCCGCTGGTAATAAATTGAGCTTTATGAAGTTCTTTGTGTACCTCGGTTCCTTGTCCTGCATCGCCTTGTATTTTTTTACAGGAGAGAATCTGGAATTTGGAATCATCTGTAGTGTGCTTGCAAGTGTAGGGTTTTCAGGCAGTATCGTGTTTTACAATTCCTTTTTGCCTGAAATAGCCAAAGAAGAAGAGTTTGATATGCTGAGTGCCAAAGGGTTTGCCATGGGGTACATCGGCAGTGTTATTCTATTGGTTTTTAACTTGCTTACCATTCAGTTCCCTGAATGGTTTGGGATGCCTTCAGGAAGTTTTGCTCCGCGCTTTTCTTTCTTAGTGACGGGTCTTTGGTGGATTGGGTTTGCCCAGATTCCGTTTCGAGTTTTGCCCAACAATCCGTACAAAAAATCAATTTCTTCTGACTACCTCTGGAAAGGATATCGAGAAGTGTCTTTAGTTTTTCGGGAACTTCGCTCGATGCCGGTTGCCAACCAGTTCCTAGCCTCCTTTTTCTTTTACTCCATGGGCGTGCAAACCGTGATGTATTTGGCAGCCTCTTTTGGAGATAAGGAATTAGGTATGCCTGGGGATCAATTGATCCTTACGGTTTTAATTATTCAGTTGGTAGCGATAGGTGGGAGCTACCTTTTCGCCTTTATCTCAAAGAGGATTGGGAATAAAAACAGCTTGGTGACCATGGTCTTTATTTGGATTGGCATCTGTGTGGCTGCTTACTACGTGCATTCTGTCTACCAGTTTTATTCCCTTGCCTTTGTGGTGGGTATGGTTATGGGTGGAATTCAATCTCTCTCTCGGTCTACGTATGCGAAACTAATCCCAACGACGACGACGGACCATGCCTCTTTTTTCAGCTTTTTTGATTTAACAGAAAAAGTAGCAGTGGTGTTGGGGACATTTACTTATGGATTTATAGAGCAACTTACAGGGAGTATGCGGAACTCCGCGTTATTCCTAGTAGTCTTTTTTGTGATAGGTCTCTTTTTTTTAGCTAGGTTGACGCTTCCCAAAAGAGAGTCTTCCCATCAACTTGCCTAGCTGATGCAAAAGATCCTCTCTGCTTCGGAGATAGCCAAGCTGGATCAAATCCATCTGAACAGGAAGGGATTTTCCAACCATTCGTTTATGGAGTTGGTAGCCCAACGGTTTGTGGATTGGTTTCAAAGTCAGGGACATTCTTTCGAGACCAAAATTTTGATCTGTGTCGGTGCGGGGAATAATGGTGGTGATGGTCTTGCCATCGCTCGAATTCTGTTCACTTTGGGCTACCCCATCGAGGTGGCGACTTGTTTTTCTCAAGGGGCAACATTATCCCCTGACTGCCAACAAAATCTTTCCCTGCTCCCTTCTCAAATCCATTGCCGTACCTTTGAAAATGCTATTCTGCCAAATGAAGGAATCCTGATTGATGCCTATTTGGGTATTGGCTGCTCTGGACCCCTTAGAGAAGAGGCAGAAAAGCGAGTCCAAACCATGAATTCCTTTGCAGGGACAATTATAGCACTTGATCTTCCGAGCGGTTTGCCTGCGGATTCAATTCTTTCTGGAAGCGCTGTGAAAGCAGACCTGACGGTCACCTTGGGTTTTCCTAAGTTGTCCCTGCTTCTGCCGGACCATGCCGAATATATGGGCCAACTGGTAGTGCTGGATATTGGATTTGTCGAGGAGGAATTCCATGACTTCTCGGGTAAAACCTATTTCTTGGAAGAGCAGGATGTGCTGCCGCTCCATCAGAGGTTTCATCGTTTTGCACACAAGGGAGATTTTGGAAAGGTACTTCTAGTAGCGGGCAGCAAAGGTAAAATTGGGGCCGCTATTTTGGCCGCCAAAGCCGCATTTCGTACAGGTTCTGGTTTGTTGACTTGCTTGATTCCTGATGAGGAGCGCGGTGCCCTTGCCGCAGCGGTGCCTGAGGCCATGTGTGTATTTGATGAAATCCAGGATTTTGCTGCTTATGATGCGATTGGCATTGGGCCTGGATTGGGTCTGGACCAAGGTGAACTGCTTAAAAAGATTCTTGGTTCTACTCACAAGCCAGTTGTACTGGATGCCGATGCGCTGAATTGCATGGCAAAGGATCCGAGCATTTGGGCACTGATTCCAAAGGGAAGTATCCTTACTCCTCATTTGAAGGAATTTGACCGTCTGTTTGGAATATCTTCTACGCATCTCGAGCGAATGGCTAAAGCTAAAGACTGCTGCCTTGACTACGGGATAAATCTAGTGCTAAAAGGGGCCAACTCCCTCTGCAGTCTTGCAGGTGGAAGACAAGTATTCAACTCTTCCGGCAGCAAGTACATGGCTACAGCAGGTATGGGCGATGTCCTAACTGGCGTGCTTACTTCCTACTTGGGGCAAGGTTATTCCCCAGAAAATGCGGTTCTTTGCGGAGTGTTTCACCATGGATTGGCAGGTGAGCTTGCAGGAGAAAAATACCTGCGTGGCACGATGGCTCATGATTTGATCGAAGCCATTCCAGAAACCTATCATCGTATCGGTCTGGACTAGTTACATCTCCTTCCATTTCCACTCTATTTCCATTTTATTTCTACTTTATTTCCACTTTATCTTCCCTTTATTTCCACTTTATTTCTTTTCTATTTCCATTTTTAAATTTTCCATGAAACAAGAGAAAGCCTTACTCTGGACCTTGGCAGCCATCAATTTTATTCACATTGTTGACTTCA
>CAZPKI010000077.1:0-8405 GCA_964587015.1 uncultured Limnohabitans sp. | reverse complement strand
GGCACATAGAAAAAAGGGCTATGCGTGTTAGCGGGATCTTGACTTTTCGGGACTATATAAACCTATTGTGTCTATGTGGTTTTTCAAATTTCATTGGCCAGATAAAATAAGTTAAACCACAAAGAAAGCAACCACATAGGCACAGAGAAAATAACCACATAGACACATAGAAAAAAGGGCTTTACGTGTTAGTGGTACCTTTACTTTTCAGGACTACATAAACCTATTGTGTCTATGTGGTTTTTCAAATTTCATTGGCCAGATAAAATAAGTTAAACCACAAAGAAAGCAACCACATAGGAGGCACATAGAAAAAAGAGTCTTGGCAGGCTGGCATTAAACTTGGCTTATTGGTTCTAAATAAACCTATTGTGTCTATGTGGTTTTTCTTTTCTTGGTTTTCTTTCTAGTTTCTCCACCGTAGAATCACCTTGAAAAAAACCGATATACAAATGTGTTTTTCTAAAATGTGTAGGTCCTATAAATCAGTTAGGCATTTCGGTAAAGATTTTCTATGTTTCTGACAGGTAATTTTTACCCAAAATCTTAAGCCATGAAAAAATTTGTTCTTTTTCTTTCTCTTGCTCTCTTTTCGTTAGTGGCAAATGCCACCGAGCTTGTCAACTTGATCCAAACCTACCAAGCCGATCGAGGAGCCCTCACCCGATTGTACACAAATCGCCTTTCGACGGAGTATTTTGCTCGGATGGAATCCTTCAATCGAGACTATTTGAAGACGCTACAAGCCCAAAACTATGCTACGCTTTCTGAAGATGGGAAGGTGGATTACGTTCTTTTTAGAAACTACCTTGAAAAGCAATTGGCGGAACTCGATTTGGAAAAGCGTGATTTTATGCAAGTTCAATCGGTAGTTGCCTTTGGAAAACCTTTGGAAGCCTTTGTAGTGGGCCGACGTAGGGCCGTTCAACCTGATGCACAGGCCTTGGCGGTTCAATGGAACCAAGTGGCCCAAGCTTTGGATACCCAGCAAAAGGCACTTGCTTCGAGTTCCAAATACGATTCTTGGCAAAAAGCAGAATTGGCCGCTGTGGCAGTTGAAAGCTTGGCCAAAGTGGTTAAGGAGTCCTATGACTTTTATTTTGACTTTGACCCCGCATTTACCTGGTGGATGCCTACTCCTTGGGAAAAATTGGAGGCCGGCATGAAAACCTATGCGAAAGCCTTACGCTCCCATTACACCAATTCCGTAAAAGACGATGGCAGTGGTATCATCGGCAAGCCAATCGGAAGGGAAGCCCTTGAAAAGCAACTGGCATTTGAAATGATTGCTTACACGCCAGAGGAATTGATAGCAGAAGCCGAAAAGCAGTTTGCCTGGTGCGAGAAAGAGATGCTAAAGGCCTCGAATGAACTAGGTTTTGGCAATGATTGGAAAGCAGCCCTAGAACTAGTGAAAAACACCTACCTGCCCGCTGGCGCTTGGCCGCAAGAGGTGGTTCGCTTGGGCAACGAGGCCATTGACTTGATGGTCAAAAATGACTGGTTGACGGTGCCACCACTAGCGATCGAAACCTGGAGGACGAGCATGATCTCAGCAGAGCGGCAGCGTGTAAGCCCATTTTTCTTGGGTGGAGAGGTCATCCAAATCGCCTATCCTACTTCTGAAATGAGTCATGAGGATAAAATGATGTCCATGCGGGGCAATAATCCGCATTTTTCTAGAGCTACGGTGCAACATGAATTGATTCCTGGGCATCATTTGCAGCAGTTTATGAACCAGCGCTACATGACCCATCGTCGACCTTTTGGCACGCCGTTCTGGACTGAGGGCTGGGCCTTGTATTGGGAATTTGTCCTTTGGGATCGGCAGTTTCCCCGTGACGCCAAGGACAAGGTGGGCATGCTCTTTTGGCGAATGCACCGCGCTGCGCGGATCATCTTTTCGCTCAACTACCATTTGGGGAAAATGACTCCTCAGCAATGCATTGATTTGCTCGTTAATCGAGTAGGCCATGAACGGGCCAATGCCGAAGCGGAGGTACGAAGATCTTTTGAGGGAAGCTATGGACCCTTGTACCAAATTGCGTACATGATCGGAGCGCTAGAGATTTATGCCCTCCGCAAGGAGATGGTGGACTCTGGAAAGATGCCTGAGAAGACCTTTCATGACTTGATTCTTACACAGAATGCCATGCCAATCGAAATTCTCCGTGCGAAAGTAACAGGCAAGACACTTTCCAAGGACCATCGGGCAAGCTGGAAGTTTTTGGATTAAGTCTGGTTAGGACTAGATCTAGTGGAATGATTTCAAACAAAAGGGTTCAATAAGTTGAACCCTTTTTTTATTGGATCTCTGCCTCTTTTTTCTCCTATTCCGTTAACTTCGTAAGGACTCATCGTAAAACAGCCATGACGATAGAAAAAAGGAAACTAGAATTAATTAAACGGGTGATGAAAATTGAAAAATCGTCTAGCCTGAAGAAAATTGAAGAATCCATCCTAGAAGAAGAAATGAAGCAAAGGATGGAGGAATCTATGGAAGACATTAAAGCTGGAAGAGTACACACATTGGAAGAATTCAAGCAAATGAATGAGGCATGGATGAAGGAAAAAGGTTGGGTTTAACCCTAACTGATTCATGCCTTTTAAGATTCAAGCAAGAAGTTTTTCCTTACCTAGAAACTTACTTTCACCCGAATAGGGTAGTAAAAATTGTGGATGAGCTATTTGAAAAAGTAAATTCATTAAAGGTAATGCCCTATAGGGGAGCTCTTGAAAAGTCACTTACCCGGGAAGGTGAAGAGGTTCGTTTTTTGATTTACAAATCTGGTGATCAATTTGAATTAAAAATCATATTTTTTATTGACCAATTAGAAACCAAAGTGACAGTAATTGACTTTTTTCCTACAAAAATGAATCCTCTAAAGATGCAGTCTAGATCCTAGCCAAGCCGCACTTTATTTTTTTTCACAAGTTATTTTCTATTTCTTGAGTTCGATTCATCTTTCGTTCGAGTGATTTGGAATAGGTTTAATGGGTAACTTTAGAACTTCATTCTACGCTCCATGTGGCCTCAACTAATTCGTCAATTTCGTCATTACCTCACCCTTGAGCGCTCCTTGAGTGCCAACTCCATTGAGGCCTATACTCGGGATGTGGAAAAACTGGCGGATTATGCAGGCAAAGAATTTCCATCCAAAAGCCCTCTTGAGCTTGAGCTTGAACACCTACGAAAGTTTGTAACTGCCCTTGCCAAATTGGAGATTTCTCCCTACTCCCAAGCAAGAATCATCTCCGGAATCAAGGCCTTTTACCGATTCTTGATGTATGAGGACCGAATAAAAGAGGATCCTGCCCAACTCTTAGAGGCGCCCAAATTGGGAAGAAAACTTCCCGATACACTCAGCTTTCAGGAGATAGAAACCTTGCTTGCAGCGATTCCGCTCGGCGAGTCCGAGGGTCACCGCAATAGAGCCATGCTCGAAATGCTGTATAGTTCGGGCTTGCGCGTTAGTGAGTTGGTGGAACTCAAAAAGAGCCAGATTTTTGCAGATGTGGGCTTTTTGAAGGTAGTGGGAAAAGGCAACAAGGAGAGGCTTGTGCCGGTGGGACGAGCCGCATTGCATTACCTCAAGCTATACGACGAGCATGTCCGATCGCAGCAAGTCCCTGCCAAAGGGCAAGAGGAGTTTGTCTTTCTCAATCGTCGGGGACAAAAATTAACCCGTGTGATGGTGTTTTTGATCATCAAGAAAATTGCAGCGCAAGCAGGGATTCAAAAAAACATCAGCCCCCATACTTTTCGGCATTCCTTTGCCACACATCTCATCGAGGGAGGGGCAGACTTGCGCGCCGTACAAGAAATGCTTGGCCATGAAAGCATCACCACCACAGAGATCTACACCCACTTGGATCGAGATTACCTTAGACAGGTGCTTACTGAATTTCATCCAAGAAAGTGAGCCTTGAAAGAATGTCCTAAAATTCTGATTATCCAAAAATGAAGGTTGACTAAGGAATTCCCTCGGATTTCAGCCTTTAATTACCCACTTTTTTATGAACTGAATCCATGAGTTCCCTTACCTGCAAATCCCCAAACCCATAGATTCCCTCTCGCTCGGAAAACTGAGAAAATAGGGTGTTAAAATCAGTAATTCCCTTCGCAAGGAGCTCTAGAATTAGTTTCTCTGGCCTTCTTTGGCTTGGGTCTGCCGAAATACGGTCCAGCTGGGCTTGGCAAACCTCCTCCAAATACCTAAAACAAGGAGATATACTTTTTGAAATTTCCGAAAGTTGCGCGCCATCTCCCAGGCGATACGCTTCCCAAAGATTTTTGCCCAGCGTCAAGTCGGAAGAGGTAAACGGTACCCTTGCCTCGTAGGCCTGTTCCAGAGCCGCCGTAGATGCGCCTCCAAATCCCTTCCATCTATTTTCTGTGGTGGATTCAGGAGGAAAAACTCGGAAAATCTTGATTTTTCGTGAATCAGTAAGCAGGGTTAGGATAAACCAAAGGTTGACTTGGCAGAATAAATCGTCCTCAAACCAGAGACAAATCTCCATATCCTCAGGGATGGAATGCAGCCGCTCGATTTCTGAGATTGTTTTCTGGCTGTATTCTTCGGCTGTGACTCCATAACTCGTCATGATAAATTCTGTCCGAAGCTTCCAAAATTCATCCAGGCTAGTACCAGTTACCGGTCCTACGATTAGTGCCTCTCGAAAGACCAAATGAGTTTGAAAATAGGATGCGCCTTGGAGTTGCTGTGCCAAATGATCTCCATTTAAAAGGTGTAAGGGTGTTTTCATTTGCTGTTGCCTTCAAAAGTAGCCGATCAAAGGCGCTGGATTTGGGCAGTTTTGACGGTAGTAATCGAGGTCCTTTTCTGCTGCTACGCCAGGATAGTCGCCCCAATTTCCATCCAAATCCCAGATCAGCTGAAAGTGCAGGTGTGGAGGCCAGTCTCCGTTTTCTGGATAAGGGCCTACCTGACAAAATTCTTCCCCAGCTCTGAGAAATTGTCCCAGTTCCAATCTTTGCATATTTTCTTGGCGCAAGTGGCCATACAGTGAATAGAAAATCCTTTCTTCAACTTTGTGTTCCAAAATAATCGTTGGGCCATAGTTGCCAAAGCCTACATTGTCCTGAAAGCTGTGAACCTTCCCATCTATGGGAGCGAAAATTGGACTGCCTGCCGCTGTCCAAATATCAATTCCCAAATGAATGTTGCGAAAGTCTTCCTGGGCAGTGGCAAAGACCTCGCTGCGTCGGTAGATATCCCGCTTCTCGAGGTAGCCCCCATAGCCATAGGTTTTGCCAGCACGGTGGAGCTGCTGGAAAACAAACTCATCTAATGCTTTTGTATTACTTAGGTCCACTCCACGTAGGGATCCATTGGCATCCGTAAAATCCAAGGATACGGCATTTTCAGCGTTCAATGCCTCTCCCATGACATAAAAAATAGGCAGATTTTCCCAGTTCATATCCGTAAAAATAGGGGTTCTGCTCAATTAGGAAAGTGGTTTTTTAATCTCTTAAAAAATCGAGGCTATTGAATGTCTGCTAAAATGATATTTCTCCTTTCCCCTTCGGATAATTTTTCTAATTTTACGCCAATTTGGACCTAAGTAAAATTTAATTTCTTCTCTCCCCATGCCTAAAGAAAGTAGCATCAAGCACGTATTAATCATTGGTTCAGGTCCTATCGTCATTGGTCAGGCCTGTGAGTTCGATTATGCGGGTTCTCAAGCCTCTAGATCCCTTCGGGAAGAGGGAATTACAGTTACTTTGATCAACTCCAATCCGGCCACAATCATGACGGATCCTGTGACAGCTGATCATGTGTACTTGCTGCCTTTAGAAAAAAAATCTATCCGTAAAATATTATCCGATCACCCCGACATCGATGCGGTGCTCCCTACCATGGGAGGGCAAACAGCCTTAAATCTGGCCATTGACTGCGACAAAGCAGGAATTTGGAAAAACAACGGTGTACGCATGATCGGTGTAGATATTGAAGCCATTGATACCGCCGAAAACCGGGAGAAGTTCAAGGCTTTGATGGAGAAAATCGGGGTAGGGGTCTGCAAAGGGGATACCGCAACTTCCATGCTCCAGGGCAAAGAAATTGCCCAAGAAATTGGCTTCCCACTCATCATCCGCGCTTCCTACACGCTAGGAGGAGCAGGTGGTGCTTTTGTGGAAAAAGCGGAAGACTTTGAACATTACCTTTCCGCAGGTCTCCAAGCCTCCCCCGTACACGAGGTGCTGATTGAACAGAGCATCATGGGCTGGAAGGAATACGAGCTGGAGGTAATGCGCGACAATATTGGCAACATGATCGTCATCTGCTCCATCGAGAATTTTGATCCCATGGGCGTGCATACAGGAGATTCCATCACGGTAGCTCCTGCAATGACCCTTCCAGATACGGTTTACCAGCGTATGCGCAATTTTGCCATCACGATGATGAATAGCATCGGTAATTTTGCTGGTGGATGTAACGTGCAGTTTGCCGTAAGTCCAGACAATCAAACCATCATTGGAATTGAGATTAACCCACGGGTATCTCGCTCCTCGGCTCTAGCATCCAAAGCTACTGGTTACCCCATAGCCAAGGTGGCCGCCAAGCTTGCCATTGGCTACAACCTGGACGAACTGTCCAACTCTATCACTGGAACTACCTCGGCCTACTTTGAGCCATCCATCGATTACGTGATTGTGAAGATTCCTCGTTGGAACTTTGATAAATTTAAAGGTGCGGACCGCAGACTCGGTCTCTCCATGAAGGCGGTAGGTGAAGTGATGGGTATTGGGCGAAATTTCCAAGAAGCCCTTCAAAAAGCCTGTCAATCCCTAGAAATCAAACGGAATGGATTGGGTGCGGATGGCAAAGAGCTTAAAGACCAAGCACAAATCTTGTATTCCTTGGCCAATCCAAGCTGGAATAGATTGTTTCACGTCTACGACGCCTTCAAACTCGGAATTTCTTTCCGTACGATCCAAGATCTAACGAAAATCGACAAGTGGTTTTTGAAGCAAATCGAAGAACTTATCCACTTGGAAGCAGAGATTAGCAAGTATAAGCTGGAGACTATTCCTCGTGAATTGATGGAGGAAGCCAAGAAAAAAGGCTATGCGGATCGTCAAATCGCCCATTTACTAGATTGCCTTGAAAGTGATGTGTTTCACAAGCGCTACGAGGAGATGGGCATCAAGCGTGTTTACAAACTGGTAGATACTTGCTCAGCGGAGTTTGCCGCAAAGACTCCTTATTACTATTCCACGTTTGGCGAAGAAAATGAATCGGTTCGCAGTGAGAAGAAAAAAGTAGTTGTGCTCGGTTCGGGCCCCAACAGGGTAGGTCAAGGCATCGAATTTGACTACTCCTGCGTGCATGGGGTATTGGCTTCCAAAGAATGTGGCTACGAAACTATCATGATCAATTGCAATCCAGAAACGGTTTCTACAGATCCAGATGTGGCGGATAAGCTGTACTTCGAGCCGGTATTCTGGGAGCATATTTACGAAATCATTTTGCAAGAAAATCCGGTAGGTGTCATTGTGCAGCTCGGAGGACAGACGGCCTTGAAATTGGCGGAAAAGCTTTCCAAGTACGG
The DNA here is from genome assembly GCA_964587015.1 of uncultured Limnohabitans sp. Lineage (GTDB taxonomy): Bacteria > Bacteroidota > Bacteroidia > Cytophagales > Cyclobacteriaceae > Algoriphagus. Next base: position 827 of record CAZPKI010000077.1, on the reverse strand, counting down.
CATCAAAATTATTGGCACTAGCTACGAGGCCTTGGACTTGGCAGAAGATAGAGGCCTTTTCTCCACACTTCTGAAAGAAAATAATGTGCCTTATCCTGAGTTTGGCACCATTCACAATACCGACGAGGCGCTAGAGCTTTGCAAGACCATAGGCTTCCCACTATTGGTTCGTCCAAGTTATGTCTTGGGTGGGCAAGGGATGAAAATTGTGATCAACGAGAAGGAACTCGAAGAGCATGTGGTCAACGTGCTTCGCGATATTCCCAACAACGAAATCCTTTTGGATCATTTCCTGGAGGGGGCTATTGAAGCGGAAGCTGATGCGATCTGCGACGGGGAAAATGTCTACATCATCGGCATCATGCAGCACATTGAGCCAGCAGGCATTCACTCTGGAGACTCCTATGCCGTCCTTCCTCCCTACAACTTGGGGGACTTGGTGATCCGACAAATTGAAACCTACACTACAAAAATTGCGCTTGCATTGAAGACGGTGGGATTGATCAACATGCAGTTTGCCATCAAAAACGACAAAGTGTATGTAATCGAGGCGAATCCACGTGCTTCGCGAACGGTTCCTTTCATTTGCAAAGCCTACCAAGAACCTTACGTCAACTATGCCGTTAAGGTGATGCTAGGAGAGAAGAAGGTGACGGACTTTAATTTCAAGCCTGTAAAAAAAGGCTATGCCATCAAGGAGCCGGTATTCTCTTTTCATAAATTCCCGAATGTCAACAAGGAACTAGGGCCTGAAATGAAGTCTACAGGTGAGGCCATCTACTTTATTGACGATTTGATGGATGATTATTTCTTGAAGATTTATGCAG
>CAZPKI010000076.1:4289-9000 GCA_964587015.1 uncultured Limnohabitans sp. | reverse complement strand
GGCGATTCGCCCAAGTAAGCCAACTTTATAATCCATATTTCTCCAATCTTCTGTATAAAGAGGCGCGAGTGAGTCCGAGTTCCTTGGCTGCCTTGGAGATATTTCCCCCGTTTTTGTCAATGGCCCGCTGGATGGTACTACGCTCCATGTCATCCAAATTCAGGGTGCTACTGATGTGCTGCGTCTTTTCGGATGCCGGCTTGGCAGATAAGAAAAAGAAATCGCGACTATCTAGTTCATCTCCATCCGCCATGATAATGGCCCGCTCAATGGCATGCTGTAGCTCTCGGATGTTGCCAGGCCAATTGTAGCGCTGCAGGAGTTCCATGGCTTGCGGCCGGATTCCTTGAAAGTTTTTGCGGTATTTCTGCACATACTGCCGCAGGTAATGGTTGGCCAGCTGCGGAATGTCATCCTGGCGTTCGCGAAGTGGGGGCAGGTAGATCTCCACGGTATTGATTCGGTAGAGGAGATCTTGCCGGAAGGTATTGTCTGCTACCATCTCGTGCACAGGCATGTTGGTGGCACAGATCAATCGGATATCTACCGGAATAGACTGGTTGGTTCCGATTCGTGTCACTTCTCGTTTTTGGAGAACAGTGAGCAGCTTGGACTGCAAGGGCATGGATAAGTTGCCTATTTCATCCAAGAATAGGGTGCCTTGGTCTGCCACTTCAAATCTTCCCGATCGGTCTTCTTTGGCATCCGTAAAGGCTCCGCGCTTGTGACCAAAGAGCTCGGATTCAAATAATGTTTCTGTAATAGAACCCATGTCTACGCCAACAAAGATCTCTTCGTTTCGAAGGGAGCGTTCGTGAATCGCCCGAGCAATGAGCTCTTTTCCAGTTCCGTTTTCACCCAATATCAAGACATTGGCATCTGTGGATGCTACTTTATCGATGATAGAAAAGATATTTTTCATGGAGGCCGACTGGCCTATGATTTCTGTATAATCCTTTTTGAGGTCGTTCTGTAGGGTTTTTTGTTTTTTGTGCAACTTGTCCACTTTGGTGTAGCTCTCCTTGAGTTTGAGGGCTGCGGACAGGGTGGCAACCAATTTTTCGTTTTGCCAAGGCTTCAGAATAAAGTCGGTAGCTCCTTCTTTGAGTGCCTGCACTGCCATCTCCACATCCCCAAATGCCGTAATCAAGATCACTACGGCATTGGGATCAATCTCTTTTATTTGGTTCAACCAGTAAAATCCTTCCTTTCCCGAAGTGGTGTCTTCCCGGAAGTTCATGTCCAAAAGGATCACATCGAAGTTTTGGGTATTGATCAAAAATGGGATCCGTCTGGGATCTTTTTCAATATGTACTTCTTTGGCATGCTTCTTCAAAAGCATTTTTGCCGCAAAAAGTAAGTCCTCGTTGTCATCGATGATCAGTATACGACCGAGTTGCTGTTCCATGGGAGTAGTTTTGTGTTTACACTAGAAAAATAGTGCCAACAGGGATTGGATCCCCTCACCCTAGATTTACAAGGTAAATATGTCCGAAAATGTACGATTTTATCCGATTTTCGGACACTTTTTTTTGGTTTTGGGTGCCTGATCATTTTTCCTAACTTTGGCGTTCACAAAACTCGAATCAAATGTCAGCTAAAAAAGGGGATGCCGTAGCCGTCCATTACACCGGAAGATTGGAAGATGGGAGTATTTTTGACTCCTCCGTTTCCAAGTCACCTCTAAGTTTCACGCTTGGTGATGGCAACATGATTGAAGGCTTTGATTCAGCAGTCTATGGGATGGTGATCGGAGACAAAAAAACAGTAACTATTCCAGCAGCAGAAGCTTATGGAGAGCGACGCCAGGACATGATGATTGAAGTGCCCTTGACGGAAGTTCCTCCACATATCCATCCAGAAATAGGTCTTCAACTCACCTTGCAAGGTGAAGGAGGTCAACCCATGCCGGTGACTATTGTGGATATGGATGACGAGAAAATCACGCTAGATGCCAACCATGATTTGGCAGGAAAAGACTTAATTTTTGACATCGAGCTGGTCTCTATTTCTTAATTCAAAAATGCCGCTTGCTTTTTAAATGCAAAGCAAGGAAAACTAAAAAAGCCCTTTCAAATCCATTTGAAAGGGCTTTTTTAGGATAATCTTTTAGGTTCGAGTGGAACTCCATAAGGACCAGCTAGAGTTAGCTTAATGATTTTTTAATTCTACTGCTTGAATCCATCTAATACTTAGTTCTTGTGGATGTTTAGTTGAGGAGAGGTCTAAAAGTCTTGAAAAAAACCATCTTTGTCTTATTTACATGACCTACAAGTTGAGGTATTTGGCAAGTAAACTATGAAAGTGATGAACCCCACTTTCCATTTGCGGGGAAAACCGACCTGCATGGTAAACTCTAGAGCCCATGCCTTTAAAAACGCCCTCGACCACAAACTCATCCTCTCGCTCTACTTTGTCTAAAGTTGCACCCGCTCCAGTATCCAATTTGCCTTCGTCATAGACATAGGTGACAAAACTGACCTTAGTTCTGTTGCATGCAATTGGTTTGACAATGTTGATTGAGCAGCCCCAAGGATAAAAGTTAAACATCATGTTGGGAAATATCCAGAAATAATAGGCACTAATCTGCTTTCCATAGTCCTCATGATCCTGAGGAAAATCGAAGACGTGATCACCACTTGAGGAATGCCCTATTTGCAAACTGGCGTTGGGATACAGTACTGTTTCGTATTGGGAGTAATTCAGTTCGGCATTTAGGCTTTCATGAACAAATGGAATGTGAAATCCCTCCAGGTAGTTGTCACAATACAAGGCCCAATGTGTATTGACCAAATAGTCTTTATTTCGGCTTTTGTCTTCTTTGAATTGTTCCAATGGCAAAAAGCCCACTTTATGGTTCATTGCATCCAATATGGCCTGAAAGTCTAAATCCTCGGTCAAACTTGTAAAAATCCAAGGTCCCCACTGAAGAAAAGGAAAGCGTGTGAGATTATCGGATTTCCGAGGGAAATCCAAGGCCTCTTTAAACTGGGGCATGTGCTGGAAATCTCCCTGCAGATTGAATCTCCTGCCGTGATAGGAGCAGGTGATCTGTCGGGACTTACTCGGATTGTGGCAAAGAATATTCCCACGGTGGGTGCAGACGTTGGATATACAGGATAGCTGCCCATCCGAATTGGTTAGGAGCATAGGCTCCTCGAGTGCAAACTCGAGGAAATAAAAAGGATGAATTTGCTGGGTAAGGGAAACTTGGGTAGTATCTCCTGCATACTGCCAGGTCTTTGCAAAGACTTTCTCAATCAACAAATTAAAAATTTCTTCTGAGCGATAAAAAGAAGACGGAAGCGTTTCAGCTTGGGTAATATCTGGATTGATGTAGAAGGGTTTCAAATATCTTTATATCTTGATGCCAAGCTAAATTACTCTTTTCAATCCAATCTATCTTTTGAATAGCATAAAAAATACACAAAGCCTGGGTTTGATTACGGTAATCTCTCTCGTAGCTGGTGGAATGATAGGCTCTGGAATTTTTACTCTTCCATCCACACTGGCAAAATTTGGAGGAATATCCCTTTTAGGATGGGTAATTGCTGCTATTGGAGCTTGGGTATTAGCACATCTCATGAGTGCTTTAAGCAAAGTTATTCCCGAAACAGGTGGCTCTTACGCCTATACGAAAGCTGCTTTTGGAGAGCTTGCGGGATTTATTGTGGCGTGGGGATTTTGGCTTTCGATTTGGAGTACCAATGCCGCGATTGCACTTACTTTTTCTGGCTATTTTGGGGTCTTCTTTCCAGAAATCAGCCAGTCAAGTTGGTTTTCAGTTTCGGTTGCCCTTGCTGCGATTTGGGGGCTGTCAATTCTCAATAGCCTTTCCATTCGATCCTCAGGGCATCTTCAAGTAGTTACCACAGTTTTAAAAATCTTACCCATTCTGCTCGTTGCTTTTGGGGGCTTGCTTTTTATTGATCTGGATAATTTTACTCCTTTCAATACCTCAACTGTATCTTCCTTTCAAGCAATCACTACCTCTTCGGTCCTTTGTTTCTACGCCTTTATGGGAATAGAGGCGGCTACAATTCCTGCTGGAAATATAAAGGAACCGGAAAAGACCATTTCCAAAGGCACTAAAATTGGGGTGGGTCTAGTGATTTTTCTTTATTTATTCAGCTCTTTTTCACTTTTCGGGGTCCTATCACCCACACAGGTAGCCCAAAGTCAGGCTCCTTTCAATGATGCAGCAAATCTGATTTTCGGAATAAATACTGGATACTTTGTAGCGGCAGGCGCCTGCCTAGCTAGTTTTGGGGCTTTGAATGGATGGATATTATTGCAAGGCCAGATTCCCTACTCCATGGCTAAAGATGGATTACTACCAAAAATATTAGCTTACAAAAATCCTTCTGGGGCTCCCAGTGTCGGCGTACTTGTTTCGAGCTTAGTGATCACTTTTCTCTTGCTCTTAAATAGTAGTAAAGGATTTAGTGGACTTTATGAGTTCATGGTTCTTTTGACTACTACAACTTCTTTGGCTTTTTACTTTGGAGCAGTCTTAGCTTATGGCTATTTTTCTTATCGAGGTCTTTTGGGGTTTAAGCGAACCTTTGGATCCTTCATTTATACCTTTTTAGGTTTGGGATTTTCGGTTTGGATCTTTTTTGGTGCAGGTATGGATGCGGTGATCCTTGGTGTGATTGCACTACTTATGGGCATTCCGGTTTTTTGGTTGAGCAAAAGAAAGTAAACTAGC
>CAZPKI010000076.1:0-4189 GCA_964587015.1 uncultured Limnohabitans sp. | reverse complement strand
TCTGCTGCACTCATTTCCAAGTACGAATTTTGGCTTACCCATTCGCCTAAATTGTAATAGGTAGCACCTTTGCCAACTGGTAGTTGCAGGGGTAGATGACGATGGCCAAAAATATAATAATCATGGGGCACGGATTGCTCCACTTCTTTGCAATAGGACCAGAGCCATTCATCATTCTCTAAAAATCGCTGTTCATCCTTACTGCTATTGCTGATTCGACTTTTGCTAGACCATGCCCGTGCCAGGCTAATGCCAATATCAGGATGGATCCATCGGAAAAGCCATTGGGCTATCGGACTGGTAAATACTTTTTTAAGCACTTTATAAGTAGGATCTCCTGGGCCCAAGCCATCTCCATGTCCTACTAAGATTTTCTTCCCTGCTACCTGAATTTCAATGGGATGGGTATACACGGGTATTCCCAACTCGGCAGTGAAGTAATCCCGCATCCAAAGGTCATGATTGCCCGTGAAAAAAAGAATTGGAATCCCTCGGTCTCGAAGTTGGGAGAGCTTCGCTAAAAATGGAAGTTGCCCTTTTGGGATGACTTGCTTGTACTCAAACCAGAAGTCGAAGATATCTCCTACCAAAAAGATTGCTGCTGCCTCATCTGCAACGTAATCCAGCCAAGCGATGATGCGATCTTGACGCTCCCTGCTCGATTTAAAATCTGGGGCACCTAAGTGAAAGTCGGAGGCGAAGAACAGCTTTTTCCCATGTAGGGGAAAATCAAGGGGAGCAATTTGCATGCGGTAAAGATAGAAGCAATCCCTTAAAAAAGGAAAAGCCCCGGATTTCCGGGGCTTTTCAGGTTAAGCTTCTGTTTTGGATTCTGCTGAATCCGGTTCAGGGCTTGGAGGAATTACTTCGGCAGTTTCTTCCTTTTCAGTCACCTCCGCTACTTCTGGGGATGCTTCAGCCACGAGTAGGGACTCCTTTTTGTTGGTAAAGGCCTGGTAGGTCGTCTCTTTTTCAAAAGGGCGCTTGCCAATCAATCGCTCCAAATCCGCTTGGAAAAGAATTTCTTTTTCTAAAAGCTCCTTTGCCAAGATTTCGAGTTCTACCTGATGCTTGCGCAACAAGTCGAGTACACGGCTGTAGGCATGCTCTACCAACTTGCTTACTTCCTGGTCAATCATTTCAGCTGTAGCTTCTGAGTAGGGCTTGGTCATTTTGTAGCCATCGCTCTTGCTATCGTAAAAAGAGACGTTCCCCAGCTTTTCGTTCATGCCATAGACCGATACGATGGAATAGGCCATTTTGGTGATGCGTTCTAGATCACTTAATGCACCAGTGGAGATTTTCCCAAAAATGATTTGTTCCGCTGCGCGACCTCCCAAGGTCATGCACATCTCGTCAATCAATTGCTCAGTTTGGTAGAGAAACTGTTCCTTAGGCAAGTACTGCGCATAGCCTAGTGCTGCAATTCCTCGAGGTACAATGGATACCTTCACCAAAGGATCGGCATGCTCCAAAAACCAGCCTGCTACTGCATGTCCAGCCTCATGGTAGGCCACGATTTTCTTCTCATCTGGGGAGATTATTTTTGTTTTCTTTTCCAAGCCTCCAATGACCCTGTCAATGGCATCTTGGAAATCTTGCATATCCACGGCCTCTTTATTTTTTCGTGCAGCAATCAATGCTGCTTCGTTACATACATTGGCAATTTCTGCCCCTGCAAATCCCGGTGTTTGTGCAGCTAATTTCTTAGGATCAATTTCAGCAGCGGTTTTGATAGGCTTAAGGTGAACCTTAAAGATGGCTTCTCTGCCTACGACATCTGGTTTGTCGATGGAGATCTGTCGATCAAATCGTCCAGCTCGAAGCAAAGCACTGTCCAAAACATCAGGACGGTTGGTAGCAGCCAATACAATTACTCCGGAGTCGGTACCAAAACCATCCATCTCGACAAGTAAGGAGTTTAGGGTATTTTCTCGTTCGTCGTTTGAACCAGGCATTTGGCCTTTTCCTCTAGATCTTCCGATGGCGTCGATTTCGTCGATAAAAATGATACAGGGTGCTTTTTCTTTTGCTTGTTTGAAGAGATCACGCACACGAGCTGCACCTACACCCACAAACATTTCTACGAAATCAGATCCTGACAGCGTGAAGAAAGGTACCCCGGCTTCCCCAGCAACAGCCTTGGCAAGCAAGGTTTTGCCGGTACCTGGAGGGCCTACAAGTAAGGCGCCTTTTGGAATCTTACCACCTAGCTTGGTGAATTTGGAAGGGTTTTTAAGGAATTCGACAATTTCTTGGATTTCCTCTTTCGCCTCATCCAAGCCCGCCACATTGTCAAAGGTGATTTTAACCTTGTTGTCAGCATCAAAAAGTTGAGCCTTGGATTTGCCTACATTGAAAATTTGTCCACCTGGACCTGATGCTCCTGACATGCGGCGCATCATAAACCAGAACAACACAAACAAAAGAATCATGAAGCCAAAGCTTCCAAAATAGTTGCTCCAGTTTTCTTCGTTGGTGACGGAGAACCCTATTTTCTCTGATCCTGCAGGCATTTTTTCCTCAAGTGCCTGGAAGTCAGCTTGAAATTTGTCCGCGGTAGTTACTTGTAAAGAATAGTGAGGACCTTCAAGATTGAAAAAATTGGAATTGGCCTCGAGCTCAGTTTTGTATTTGGCATTTTGAAGTGCAGCAGGCTTAAGGGTTACATCTACACGGTTCATGTTTCGAACAATGACCACCTTGGAGACATCCCCAGCGGTGTAAATGTCCTCAAAACGCTTTTGCGTTATATCTAAAACAGCACCGCGTTGTTGAATCCAGGTGAGTCCCACTAGCACCATCACTGCAGCTACAATTAGCCAAAGTTGGAAATTTGGTTTTTGAGGCACCTTCGGGGTGAAATTTTTATTCTTGTTTTTGTCGCTCATTGCTAGTTATGGGGTACTTGTGTATATGCTAAAACAGATTTATTACTCGAAAGTTCATTGGAAATACTAAGAAATACGGGTGGTCTTTGCATCGCCCCACAAATCTTCCAAACCATAGTATTCTCGGGTGTCCGATAAAAATATATGGGCTACCACATTTACATAGTCCATCAAAATCCATTGTCCATTGGATCTACCTTCAACCTTCCAAGCGGGAGACTCAGCAGCTTTGTGTACTTGCTCTTCGATAGCTTTGGAAATTGCATCCAATTGAGTACCTGAATTGCCCGAACAAATCACAAAAAAATCGGTCACGCTATCTTTTACTGACCTGAGGTCCATCACCAAGATGTCGGAAGCCTTTTTTTCTTCCATTCCTTTGGCGATGATCTTACTCAGCTGTTGTGCTGTCATAGGATTGATTTAAATTGAGTCTTCGGTATCTTTGCGTCTCGAAGAATAAGCTAATGTATAAAATTCTTGCCAACACCCTTTTTTTAGGTAAAGATATTCATTTCCTGCCAGACTGTCATTCCACCAATGACATGGCATTGCAAGCTTTACGCCAAAAAGAGGCATCTGAAGGGAGTATTTTTATTACCAATCACCAAACCCGTGGCAAAGGACAACGCGGCAATTCTTGGGAAACAAAGCCAGGAGAGAACTTGACCTTTTCCTTGATCCTCCAGCCTAAATTTTTGGATTTAAGTGAACAATTTCTTTTAAACATGGCCATTTCTAATGCCATTCGCAGGTGCTTTCAAGAGTATGTTCCTGGGCTTATGGTAAAATGGCCAAATGATTTGGTAATTCCTGGTTTTGGAAAAATAGGGGGGATATTGATCGAAAATCTAGTTGGGAGCAAGGGTTGGGAGTATGCAGTTGTGGGAATTGGATTAAACATCAACCAAAATCAATTTGCAAGCCCTCAGGCAACTTCACTATCCTTGGTCACTGGGAATACTTACCCTTTAGAAGAGCTTTTTAAACTATTAATTGTGCATTTGGAACAAGCATACATTACCCTTAAGAAAGGAAAAAATGCAGTGCTTACCCAGGAATACGTGCAGCACCTGTATTTAATTGAGAAATGGGCTGTTTTTAAGGTTGGCGAGCAGGATTTAGAAGCAAAAATCATTGGATTGACCGAGATAGGAAACCTACTAGTAGAGCTTCCCTCTGGCAAACAGCAAAGTTTTGGCATCAAAGAGATTAGCTTTCCGAATTTCTGATTCGGCTTCTGATTCCGGATTTTATCTAATACCTTTGCGGGGCCAAAGGCAAGGCCCACCTGCTTT
>CAZPKI010000075.1:0-9003 GCA_964587015.1 uncultured Limnohabitans sp. | reverse complement strand
AGAATACCTACAACTTCTTTGCCTTGTATGCCAACCTAGATGCCTTCATCTACCGAGCAGAAAAGGCCATTCCAGTGCAGGAGCGCGCAGAGCTGGATCAATGGATCCTATCCAAGTTGCAGTCCCTCATCCTAGAAGTGGAAGCAGCCATGGATGGCTACGATGCCACCAAGGCAACACGTGCCATTCAGAACTTCACCGTAGACCAGCTTTCCAACTGGTACGTGCGCCTCGCTCGGAAGCGATTCTGGAGAGGAGACATGCAGGCGGACAAGCAGGCGGCTTACGAGACCCTGTACGAGTGCCTCTTTACACTCAGCCAACTGATGTCCTCCTTCGCTCCTTTCTATGCGGATTGGTTGTACAAAAACCTAACTGAAGCGGGAGAGCATGGCTTGGAATCCGTGCATCTGACCGATTGGAACAACGCCAATCAGTCCCTCATCAATCCTGACTTGGAAACAAGCATGGACCTGGCGCAGACGATCTCTTCGCTGGTTCACTCCCTGCGAAAGAAGGAAAAAATCAAGGTGCGTCAGCCTTTGCAGCGGATCCTAGTGCCTGTACTCTCTGAAAAATTCAAGTCACAGGTAGCCCATGTAGCAGAGCTGATCCAAACAGAAGTCAACATCAAAACCATCGAATACCTGGATGATGCCTCCGGGATCTTGGTGAAGCAAATCAAACCAAATCTGCCCCTCTTGGGTAAGAAATTAGGTCCAAAAATGCGCTTCGTCGTAGCTGCCCTCCAAAATTGGGGACCCTCAGAAATTGGGCAAATCGAGCGTGAGGGCCACTTCAAACTGACCATAGAAGGTAAAGAAATCAACCTACTTTTGGAAGAAGTATTGATCAGTTCCCAGGATATTCCGGGCTGGTCAGTTGCTTCGGATCAAGGAGTAACTGTAGCTTTGGATGTCACCTTAACTGAGGAATTGAAGCAGGAGGGCATAGCGCGAGATCTAGTCAACCGCATCCAAAACTTGCGTAAGGACCTAGGTCTGGAGGTGCAGGATAAAATCACCCTCCTCGTGTCCGATAGCAATCCTTTAGTCAACGCTTCCATCGCTTTGTTTGGTGGATATATCCAAGAAGAAACTCAGGCCATCTCACTTTCCGTAGGCAACTTGGAAGGGGAAGCAACCGTTTTGGACATGGATGATTTTGAATTGGCTGTACGACTAGTTAAGGCATAACCTTTACGATATGAACAACTACCTCAAGTATTTCGGAATTGCTCTCTTGGTGATTGCCCTCGATCAGGCCACCAAAATGTGGGTACATTTCCAAATGGACTTTGGCAGCCCTGGGCAAATTCAAATTTTCGGCGACTGGTTTAAGCTTCACTACACGACTAATCCCGGAATGGCTTTTGGGATGGAGCTTGGCACGGAGTATGGAAAAATGATCCTTACCTCCTTTCGTTTGGTGGCGATGGTGGGTATTGGGTATTACCTTTATTACCTAATTCAAAAAAGAAGCCCAGTAGGCTACACCTTTTGTATCGCACTCATTTTGGGCGGTGCAATTGGTAATTTGGTGGATAGCGTATTTTATGGGGTATGGCTTGACAATGCCCCCTACAATGCCCCAACACCCTGGCTTCATGGTCAGGTAGTGGACATGTTTTACTTCGACATCTGGGAAGGGTACATCCCTGAATGGGTGCCACTTTGGGGTGGAGGCTATACCGCGCTTTGGCCAATCTTCAATGTGGCAGATGCCTCTATTTTTATTGGGGTGGCCATCATCTTAATTTTTCAAAATCGTTTTTTCCCGGAACCAAAATCTGAAGAAATAAACCCTCCACAAGAGACTGAAGAAGAAGCGTAAATCAGATGCTGAATTTAATTATTTAGAAGAGAGGCCGATTGGGCCTCTCTTTTTTTTCTTCAAAAAAATAGCTGAAAACGACAAATTATTCTCTTTTTATCCGTAATTTTCCTTTTCGTGTATCTAAAAAGTATCCCTGGGTAAGAGAAAAAGAAGCCTCAATTAGTTAATAATATATATACAAGATTTTTTACTTCAGATGATTGTTGATCCGGATCAGCCTTTTCAGCTTATATATTCCATTTCTAGTCACGAATATTTGGGCTTTCTTTTTGAATCCTATGTAGTTCCCCTTGATGATAAAGGAAGGCTTACGTATGCGTATCAGAATATAAGTTCTGCCAATGCCAAAGAATTTGATTCGGGCCTTGATGAACAAGACTATGAATTGATTCGGCTGATGGATAGCATGCAGCAAGATGTAGTGGTCAAGCCTTACATGAAAAAAGGGAATCTAAAGCCAAAGGATTTTCTCCAAAAAATCTTTGACCCGAAGACGGCTGACCCAACGATTCAAGAATTACTCTTCAAAAACCTAGAGCTCAAACGAGCCAAAATTCTACCGCTACTCCTAACGAAGCGTTTTTTTGAAACTGCTTCGGATGGAAATCCAACAGGAAGAGAAATAAGCATTCAAGCTGAACCTGCTACCATTCTGTTTCACTTCGACAAGGGAGAGTTCAATACCCAATATTATCCAGTCATTAAATTTCAAGGACAAAAACTTTCCTGGCAGCACAAAGGGGGATATTTAATTTGTAAGGAGCCTGCCTGGTTGATTGTCAACCAACAACTTTTTCACTTTGAAAAGGGAATTGATGGTAAAAAATTACAGCCCTTTTTAACTAAAAATGCAATCCTAATTGAGCGGAAGTTCGAACCAGAATACTACCGAAAATTTGTCAACTCCTTAATTACTCAATTTGAGGTTGTCGCAAAAGGATTTGAAATTCACACCGAGCAGGGGACTCCAGAAGCCCTTTTAACGATCAGCGGCTTACCGGGTGGCGTCTCCGTGGAAACCTTATTTGGAGAGGAGATTTCCACTTCCTCAGAAGATGTAATTGTCATGGAGCCCCGGTTTAAGTATGGAGAGTTTGATTTTGGCACCCTCCTACATGCAGGAGAGGGCAGCGGAAACTCCTGTCGCTACGAGGAAAAAGACGGAAACTTTACCTTTTATAAAACGGTCCGCACCACCAAATTGGAGGAGCGCTACTTGACGATCCTAAAGAAAAAAGGGTTGGAGTTTATGCATGGCAAGACTGCGATGCCCAAAACACAGGCTTTTGAGTGGCTAGGAAATCAGGAGGACTACCTCCGTGAAAATAAAATCAAAATCGTTCAAAAAGGAGGCCTAAACGGGAAGACCTACCACATTGGCAAAGCTCAAATTACGATTGAAGTCAATGAAAATATTGATTGGTTTGATGTCAAGGCACTCATCAAATTCGGAATTTACCTCGTCCCCTTTGCCAAACTACGAAAGCTCCTCATCCAAGGAAAGCACGAGTTTGAACTTCCAAACGGAGAAATCGCGGTTATCCCTGCTTCTTGGTTTGTCAACTATTCAGAACTTTTTAACTTCATCGAAGAGCGCAGCGCAGAGGAATTGGTCCTCAGAAAGCACCACCTGGCCTTTGCTCGGGAGCTACAAAATGGGGAGCTAATTCGTCTAAACCTAAGCTTAAAGCTGGAGCGTCTCCGTAATTTTGACGCCATTGATGATTATCCACTCCCCAATACCTTTAAAGGTTCCCTCCGCCCTTACCAGAATGCAGGCTACAATTGGCTCAGATTCCTGAACGAATACCAGTTTGGAGGATGTCTTGCCGACGACATGGGTCTCGGTAAAACAGTTCAAACGCTAGCGCTCCTCGCCTATGAAAAGGAGGAAAACCCAGGTTTTGCCTCCCTATTGGTGATGCCTACCTCCTTGATCTACAACTGGGAATTGGAAGCCCGAAAATTTGCTCCTGATCTAAATATATTGGTGTATTCAGGAACCCAGCGCAACAAGGATCCTTGGAAATTTCGTGGCTACGATGTCGTGCTCACCTCCTATGGCATCGTGCGAATGGATGTAGACCAGCTGAGCGAGTTCTACTTCAACTATGTCATCTTGGATGAGTCGCAGGCGATCAAAAACCCAAACTCCAACATTGCGACGGCAGTCAATAAACTGAAAAGTAAGCGCCGACTGATCCTTACGGGTACCCCTGTGGAAAACGGCACCATGGACCTTTGGTCTCAGATGAACTTTGTAAATCCAGGGCTTTTGGGCAATCAACTGATATTCAAAAAGCAGTTTCTCCATCCCATCGAAAAGCAGCATGACAAGGAGAAGGCCTCCCGCTTGCATGCGATGATCAAGCCCTTTATCCTTCGCCGACTAAAATCTCAGGTGGCCAAAGACCTGCCCGAAAAAATTACCAACATCAAATATTCGGACATGACTGCCGCTCAGGAAAAGGTGTACGAAGAGGTAAAAAGCTATTACCGAGAAAAAATTATTGGTGAACTGGCAGGTACAGGGAGGGGTAGCCAGCAGTTTACGCTACTTCGCGGGTTAACTCAGCTGCGGCAGATTGCCAACCATCCAAAGCTAGTTCGTGAAGATTACACTGGAGAATCTGGAAAGCTGGAGGACATTACCTACATGCTTCAGGAAACCATTTCAGAAAACCATAAGGTTCTTGTTTTTAGCCAGTTTGTTCGCCACCTATCAATCGTTCGGGAATTTCTAGATCGAGAAAATATCCCGTATGCCTACCTAGATGGTGCCACCAAAGACCGGCAGAAACAGGTAGAAAAATTCCAAACGGACGACAGCTGCAAGGTGTTTTTGATCTCTCTCAAAGCGGGTGGAGTCGGCCTCAACTTGACCAAGGCTGAATATGTATTTCTACTTGACCCTTGGTGGAATCCTGCCGTCGAAGCTCAGGCTATTGACCGAGCACACCGAATTGGCCAAGAAAACAAGGTCATCATCTACAAGTTTATCAGCCGTGGATCAGTAGAAGAAAAAATAATGGCGCTTCAAGACCGCAAACTTGCACTAGCAGGAGAGCTTATCAGCAATGAAGAAAGCTTTATGAAGAGCCTAGACAACGACGATATCCGTGCATTACTTGACTAACCTCTAAACCCGTTCGCCTGAATAGTTTTTGCAGGACGAAAACGGGTTAACGCGAAAAAATCCATCCAAAAGGGTGGATTTTTATTTTATCCTATTGATAGTCAATCAGGTACCCTATGTTGCCAATTTCTTAACTATAATTTATTATACAAATTGGCGGAGAGCTGGAGATATTTTTCTAAATTTTATCAGCATTCACCCCTATTCTTTTCCTGCAGATGCCTAAAGCCAAATCCGATAAAGATCGGAAAATCTTTGTTCTGGATACTTCCGTAATCCTGTACACGCACAACTCCATCATGAACTTTGCCGAGCACGACGTGGTCATCCCAATCACCGTACTTGAGGAGCTGGATCAATTTAAAAAAGGCAACGATACCAAAAATTTTGAGGCCCGGGAGTTTATCCGACTGCTAGATAAACTATCTCAAGATCACATGATCCACGAGTGGACCCCCTTAAATGGAAAAACGAAAGGAAACTTCAAGGTTTTGATGAACCCTGACAATAACCTGAATGCCAACATCATTTTTGGAGAAGAAAAGAACGACCATAAGATTCTGAATGCTGCGCTCTACCTCAAGCAGCACGAGAAGGACCGGAAGGTCATCCTCGTGTCCAAGGACATCAACTTACGCCTTAAGGCAAAATCGTTAGACATCCTTGCTGAGGATTACGAAACAGGAAAAATCAAAAACATTGTTGAGCTAGAAAATACGGGCAAGTACCTTTTAGAGGACTTGGATCCGCTAGCCATCAACACCCTATATGATCGTGGATCTATTGAAGCTAAGGTGATTCTTGGAAATCGGAAACGAAAAGCGAATGCCTTTTACATTTTAAAGAGTCAAAAACAATCGGTACTCGCCTACTACAATTCGGATGAAAATGTCCTCAGCCGCGTGGACAAGCAACTGGCTTACAACATCAAGCCTCGAAATGCAGAACAGACTTTTGCGCTACATGCCATCCTAAACCCACGCATCAAGTTGGTATCCATCCAGGGGGTGGCCGGAACAGGAAAAACCCTACTTGCTTTGGCAGGTGCCCTGGAACAGCGGCGTGAATACAAACAAATCTTCTTGGCTAGACCCATTGTGCCACTATCCAATAAGGACATTGGCTATTTGCCAGGGGACATCAAGTCCAAACTGAATCCCTACATGGAACCACTATGGGACAACTTGAAGTTTATCCAAAATCAATACAAGGAGACCGATAAGGAATATCAAAAAATCACCGAGCTGGTCAACCAGGAAAAACTGGTCATCCAGCCACTTGCCTACATACGAGGAAGATCCCTATCCAATATTTTCTTTATTGTCGATGAGGCTCAAAACCTCACGCCACACGAAATCAAAACCATCATTTCGAGGGCTGGAGAAAACACGAAGATCGTTTTTACAGGGGATGTATTCCAAATTGACACCCCCTACCTCGATGCACAATCGAACGGATTATCCTACCTCATCGATCGGGTAAAGGATCATCCGCTCTATGCACACGTGAAACTGGAAAAAGGGGAGCGCTCTGAGCTGGCCAATTTGGCAAACGATTTACTCTAAGGAGGCAATTTAGGGATCCCAAATTACTTGGTCACCGAACTGTAAATAAACTCAGTTGGCTTCGGTGTATTTTTTATACTGTTCGAGGATGGTTTGCCATCCTTGAGCCTGAAGTTCGTGGGGGTTTTCATTTTCGGCATCAAAAATCACCTGTACTTCGGTATTCCCTTCTACCTCGGTAAATCGAACGCTGACTTCTCGATCGTCGGACAGCTTGAAGGTAAAGCCCTCGTCAGGCAACACCTCGGTGTAGGTACCTTCAAAGTCAAAGCCAAAATCTGCAAATTTAGCCTCCATACGAGTGAAATATCTCCCTCCCACAACCAAGTCATTGCTTGCTCGGGGGCAATGCCACTGGTCAGAAGCAAAATTCCAATTGACAATGTGCTCAGGCAGGGTATAGTAGTCCCATGCTTTTTTCTTATCTGCTGAAATTAGTGCGGTAACGGTAATTTTTTTGAAGGACATAATGCGTTTTAATGGGAATTAGGAAGTTACAAACTCATCATTTCTTTGAAGCGTGCCGCCTGTCTACGGCTGACTTCGATGCGATCACCTCCCTTGAGGGTGACTACGAGACCCCCGTTAAACCACGGTTCAATGGCCTCTACCCAGCCCAGGTTGATGATGTGCTTGCGGCTGGCTCTGAAAAAGGATTTTTCATCCAAGCGCTCATCCAAAGCATTCAGAGACTTGTGGATCATAGGTTTGAAGTTGTCAAAATACACTTTGATGTAATTGCCATCCGACTCAAAAAGACGCACATTGGACAGTCGCACAAACCAGCAACGGTCCCCATCTTTGACAAAAACCTGATCTTCCAAGGTCAGTTTCTTCTGGCTACCCAACCCTTCCTGTTCTTCTCGCTTGGCAATGCCCTCCATTTTTCCCTGAAGCTTCAACACCGCATCTTCCAATCGCTTCGGTTCGATGGGCTTCAGTAAGTAATCCAGCGCATTCACTTGGAAGGCCTTCAATGCATACTCGTCGTAGGCAGTGGTGAAGATGACATGAGGCAAATTATCCAACTCTTCCAAGAGGTCAAAGCCTGTTTTCTCAGGCATTTGAATGTCTAAAAAAATAACATCCGGTTGAAGCTGATCAATTTTTTCTTTGGCATCATCCACATTCACTGCCTCACCTACCACTTCCACTGTTTCCAGTTGATTCAATAAATTGATTAGCTCCTTACGGGCTAAGCGTTCGTCGTCAATTACTAGGGCTCTCATATCAATCGAGTTAATTAGTCTAAAGTAAGTCTTTGTTTCGGTATTTTAATTTCAGTAATCACAAATTGGGTTCCAGAGTTGAAGATTCGGAAGCTTGCCTTATCACCATAGAGCAGTGCCAGACGCTGTTGAGTATTGTCTATCCCATGTCCTTCCTCTTCTTTTCGTTTGCTTGCAGGTAAGGGTGCATATTGGCCACTATTTTTTACCTGAATGTACAGTTCTTCCTGCAGGCCTTCTCTACATTTAATTTCAATCAAGCCTCCTTTGACCAAATTAGAAATCCCATGTTTGATGGCATTTTCCACAATGGTCTGCAGCATCATTGGAGGGATCTTATAGCCGTAAGCTGCCTGTTCAATTTGGTAATCCACCTGCAGGCGCTCTTCAAAACGGATGGACTCCAAGGCTAAATAATCCTTCACCGTGTCCAGCTCATCCGCGAGGTCTATCACCTGCTTTTTGTCCAGCATTAGGGAAAATCGAAGCATGTTCGAAATTCGGGTAATGGCAGATTTCGCTTTGACAGGATCTTCGTCTACCAAGGCACGCACCGAATTCAAGGCATTGAAAATAAAATGCGGGTTGAGCTGACTCTTCAAATGGTTGAGCCGTATCTCACTAATTTTTGCCTCGTAGCGAAGGGTGGTATTGTAATTGTCCAAAAAATGAAACACAAAGTAGAGAAGCACCCAAAACCCGTAGTAGAGAAAACTAACAAACAAGTTGACCGAAATCACCAAAGCCCGAAAATCGAATCCAGGGTTTAGCGTGCCAAAAGCCAAATTGATCAGCACCTGAGCCAAGACATTGCTTACCGCCATTACGCCTACCGCTACAAGAACTTGAGCGATCAATCTGAAGATTCCTAAACGAAACCAACCGTAGGATTTGATAAGTAGTCGGAAAGCATGGGTAGAAAGCAAGTAAAAAGCAGCCAAGGCAACAAAAGCCCAGGTTTGCAGGGGAGAAATCCCCTCAGATAAGGAAGCAAAAAACACATTGACAAAAGCAAAGCCTCCCCATCCCAATACCTGCAATAGCCAATAAAGTGTGCTCCTGTTCATACTTGCCAAAGTTAACCAAGGAAACCTAGGTAGGCTTCCCAATTTGATAAGAGGGCGAACGGCTTGATTTTAAGCCTATTTTCAGCGATGTAATTCCTGCTTCAAGAATCTTCCCGTATGACTATCTGGGTGAGCAGCCACTTTTTCTGGGCTCCCCTGGACCACCACTG
>CAZPKI010000074.1:0-9086 GCA_964587015.1 uncultured Limnohabitans sp. | reverse complement strand
CCACCGCCCCAGCCGCCAGTCATTTCAGCGGTTGATTTGCGGTCTAGGTTCCAGATTATTCGATTTAATCCCTTGGAAGGAAGGGTTTTCAAGGTTCTGATTTGTTCTCCAGAGGCTGTGTAAATTTTCACAGTCAAGGAATCCAACTTTTCTTTTTCATCTTGGATCAAATAGCTCAAACGACCTCCAAACACTCTGTTTTCTCCAGCATACTTGGCTGAAGCCATGAAGCGTTCGCCATGCGGCTGCTGTATTTCCGCTTGGTAGGCATCAGGAGCAGGGAAGGCAGTTATTTTGCCAGCTGGTGCTTTTCCACCATTCTTAGCAAATGCACGGAGTGGACGGATGTCATCCAACACGTAGATTGCACGACCAAAAGTACCAATCACCAAATCGGCTTCACGCTCTTGGATGGTCATGTCGTAAGTAGACACTGCTTTAGGATAGCCATGTTCCCACTTATTCCAAGTTTTGGCTTTGTCGAATGAAACGTACAAGCCAAACTCAGTACCCAAGAAAACGAGATTTGGTTCGGTAGGATCTTGTTTGATGGATAAGGTAAAGCCCCAAACTTTCGAGTCATCGGCAATTCGGGTAAAGGTTTTTCCATAATCCACGCTGTGGTAGGCATAGGCTGCAAAATCGTTGTTTCGGTAGTTGTTGGCAATTACCCACACTTCACCTGCATTGTATTTGGATGCCTGTACTTGAGGAATCCAGGATGCTTTTGGAAGTCCTGTAAGTTTAGCGGCAACATTGGACCAAGTTTTTCCACCATCTTGCGTTACTTGAAGATTGCCATCGTCTGTACCTACCCAGATGACATTTTTATCAACTGGAGATGGAGCAATAGCGATAATGGTGGTGTGATTCTCAGCACCGGTGATGTCAAAGGTCAAGCCTCCGGTTTTTTGCTGACGCTGCTTGGTGGAATCGTTGGTCGTTAGGTCTGGAGAAATGATTTCCCAGCTTTCACCAGAATCTGTTGACTTATGCAAAAACTGAGAAGCATAGTAAACAGTATTGACATCATGCGGATCCTGTGCAATCGCTGCATTCCAGTTGTAGCGAAGGAATACGTCCTTGTCTGGATGCGTAGGTCGGATGGTGCGGTTGTGGCCTGTGAGCTTGTCAAAACGGCTTACATTACCTCCTTGAGACATGGTGTAGCCATATCTGGAGTTGGCAGGGTGAGATACCACGTCAAATCCATCTCCGAAGGAAACTTCTTGCCAGTAGGTATTTCGGATCCCATCGCCTCTCCAAAGGTAGGCTGGTCCTGTCCAAGAACCGTTGTCTTGCATTCCTCCGTAGACGTTGTAAGGAACTTCATTGTCTACATTAATATGGTAAAACTGACCTACAGTGATTCCTTCTGCGAAAAACCAGGTTTTACCCATATCTCTGGAAACATTCAATCCTCCATCGTTACCATTGATAAGTAGGGAAGGATCGTTTGGATTGATGTACCAGGCATGGTGATCTGGGTGTACGCCTTCATAAGAAAGCAGCTCGCGGAAGCTTTTTCCTCCATCCTCAGTGATCCCTACCCGAGAATATAGCGTATAAAGTCTATTTTCGTTTTTAGGATCGGCATGAATCTCAAAGTAATAGAAAGGTCGGTCACCAATTTCAGCTTTGTCATTGATCATGGTGAATTTACTTCCACCATCTTCGGATACATAGAGTGCATTCTTAGAGGATTCGATCAATGCATATACTTTGCTGCTGTTGGCTTTAGAGATTGCCAATCCCATTCTTCCTAGATTCCCCTTAGGTAATCCATTTTCTTCTGCAGATAGTTTTTTCCAATTGTCTCCACCGTCTTGCGTAACATAAAGTCCTGAGCTTGCTCCTCCAGACTCAAAAAACCAAGGATAGCGTCTGTGTTCCCACATGTTGACAAAGATTTTGTTTGGGTTATTGGGATCCAGGATCATTTCTCCCACACCAGTCTTGTTGTCTATGTAGAGGATTTTTTTCCAGGTTTTTCCTCCGTCGGTGGTCTTGTATACGCCACGATCTTCTTGGGTGCCCCAAGGAGAACCGATAGCACCTACAAATACGGTGTTGGGATCATCTGGATGAACGATGATGCGGTGGATGGCACGGGTTTTTTCAAGTCCCATAAGTTGCCAAGTCTTGCCAGCATCCATAGACCTGTATACCCCATAGCCCATGTTGAGGGAGTTTCTCGGGTTACCTTCGCCAGTACCTACCCAAATGATGTTTGGATTTTTCTGATAGATGGAAATGGCACCAATAGAATGCACCTTTTCATTGTCAAAAATTGGCTCCCAAGTAATGCCCCCAGAAGTAGACTTCCAAAGGCCACCAGAGGCAGAGCCAGCATAGATGGTTGTAGGATCATCGTGCACTGCATCGATGGCAGTAATTCTACCGCTCATCGCGCCTGGGCCGATGCTACGCGCTTTCATGGATTTAAAAACGTCCATGTTGACCTGCTGTGCTTGAACGCTCATTTGGAGCAGGGCCAGGAAAATTAAAAGAACTAATTTTTTCATTTGACTAAGGGTATGTTTCAATTTTTAAATAAAACCAATTTTTCTGATTTTATGGATTGAATTTACTTCAATGGAGTTCATTTAAGTGAGAGTGATTTATTTTTTTTACACATGGTTTGGGGATAGTTTGCAATTTGATTTTCTTTAAGAAAAAATTAGAAATGGCAAATTTTAAATTTAGGTCCTGCTTAGGACTTTTCTTTTTTATGGTAGTTGGCCTAGGCTTTGCCCAGAATGGCCGTTTTCAACAGGCAGTTTCCTACCGCATGCAGGTGGACATGGATGTGGCTACCAATCGGTACCAAGGGACGCAGGTACTTGCGTACACCAATAATTCTCCAGATACGCTCAATCGCGTATTTTACCATTTGTATTACAATGCCTTTCAACCAGGCAGCATGATGGATGTTCGTTCTCGAACGATCTCAGATCCAGATCAGCGGGTGAAGGATCGGATTTCAAAATTGACTCCTGAAGAAATCGGTTACCTTCATGCAACTAAGCTTACAATGAATGGAAAGCCTGTACGCTTCAAAGAGGTTGGGACAGTTTTGGAGGTGGATTTGGAACAAGGAATTCTTCCGAATACTACAGTTCAGTTTGACATGAGTTTTGAGGGTCAGGTTCCGCTACAAGTGCGACGATCTGGTCGAGATTCTGAAGAAGGGGTCCGATACTCCATGTCTCAATGGTATCCCAAGATGGCCAATTACGACGAGCAAGGCTGGCATGCAAACCCCTATGTAGGCAGAGAATTTTATGGAATATGGGGAGATTTTGATGTGAAAATCACCATTGACAAAACCTATACTTTGGGCGGAACAGGATACCTGCAAAACCCAAACCAGATCGGTCATGGATACCAGGATGAAGGGGTAAAGGTTTCCGAGCCAAAAGGCAAAACCCTTACCTGGCATTTTGTAGCTCCCAAAGTCCATGACTTCATGTGGGCAGCAGACAACAAATACAAGCACGACAAGGTACAGATGGCAAATGGCATCACTGTACATCATTTTTACATTCCTGGGGAGAAGACCTCGGAAAACTGGGAAAAGCTGAAAGATTATACTCCCAAAGCCATTGATTACTTATCACAAAAATTTGGGCAATATCCTTACAAGCAATTTTCTGTAGTTCAAGGAGGAGATGGGGGTATGGAATATGCCATGTCAACTTTGATCTCTGGTGAGCGTACCCTGCCGAGTTTAGTAGGGGTAATGGTCCACGAATTGGCCCACAGCTGGTTTCATGGTGTCCTGGCATCCAACGAATCACTCTATCCATGGATGGACGAAGGCTTCACTTCTTATGCATCGAATTTGGCAATGGCATCGATTTTTCAGCCCAACCCAGCCCCTCAACGTAGTTCCTATGGTGGGTATTACCGATTGGTAAAGTCAGGATTGGAAGAGCCTATGTCCACCCATGCGGATCATTACCAAACCAACTCTGCCTATGGTGCAGCAGCCTACAGCAAAGGAGCAGTTTTCTTGGCGCAGCTTGGTTATGTAATTGGAGAGGATGTGCGTGATCGTGGCATGCTGCGGTACTGGAATACCTGGAAATTTAAGCATCCCAATGTCAATGACTTGATCCGAGTGATGGAGAAAGAGAGTGGCTTGGAACTGGATTGGTACAAGGAGTATTTTGTGAATTCGACCAAGACGATTGATTACAGCGTTAAAGAGGTAAAGGCGTCTGCAGAGGGCACTTCGATTACCTTGGAGCGAGTAGGAGCCATGCCTATGCCGGTGGATGTGGTGGTCACCTACAAAGATGGAACGAAGGAGTTGATTTACCTGCCTTTGGAAATGATGCGTGGGGAGAAAAAAGCGGAGGCAAATGCACCAAGTCTTGTGCTGAGCCAGGATTGGCCATGGACACATCCTACCTACACTATTAGTTTAAAAAGAGCGCTAGATACAATCAAATCAGTAGAGATTGATCCAAGCAAGCGAATGGCTGATGTACAACTAGAAAATAATAAAGTGGAGTTTTAGGCTCCACTTCAAAGTTGTTTAATTAAAAAAGGTGGAGATTATTTTCCACCTTTTTTTATTAGAATCAACCAGCGTTCTTTTTGTCCTGTACTTCAGTACGGATTTCTTGCGCTAGGTTTTTCAAATCTTGCATACCTTTTCTTACGCGGGTACCTGCAGCTTGATTTCCTTTGTCGTAGAACTTTTCGAAGTCAGCTTCCAAGCTCATTACTAGATTTTTTACGTCGCTAAATCTGCTCATAGTAAAAGTTTTTTAGGGTTGATGATAAGTTTATAAGGGTCTAATATAGGCCAAATACTTTCTATTTCAATTCAGAGGCGCTTTTTTTTACTTTTTTTTTATTCTCCGAAAGAAAGTGCCAAAGCAGAATTCTTGTAAACACCAGAAGTAAGCTTGTCTTTCACCGCTGCAAATGCCTTTACAGTCAAGTTTACATCCTCAATTGTATGAACTGCTGTAGGAATTAACCGCAAGATAATCATGCCTTTAGGGATTACTGGATAGATTACTACAGAACAGAAGATTCCAAAATTCTCTCTCAAGTCCATGGAAAGTGCAGCAGCTTCACCTACGGTGCCATTCAAGACCACAGGGGTAACAGGAGAATTAGATTTTCCGGTGCTGAATCCATTTTCGACCAATCCTTTGCGAAGTGCATGTACGATTTTCCAAAGGTTGTCCTTCAATTCAGGTTGACTGCGTAACATATCTAAGCGCTTCAATGCTCCTTCTACTAATAGCATCGGCAAGGACTTCGCGAAAATCTGAGAACGCATGTTGTATCTCAAAAATAAGATCACATCTGCATCGCCTGCGATGAATGCGCCAATAGAAGCCATGGACTTTGCGAAAGTGGAGAAATACAAATCAACCTCTCCTTGAACCCCTTGTTCTTCGGCTGTTCCAGCACCCGTAGTACCCATGGTACCGAAGCCATGTGCATCGTCTACCAACAGGCGGAAATCAAATTTCTTTTTTAGTTCAACGATTTCTTTCAGCTTACCCTGGTCACCAGTCATCCCAAATACACCTTCGGTGATGACCAAAATACCGCCTCCGGTCTCTGCCGCAAGTTTAGTTGCGCGTTGCAACTGCTTCTCACAGCTTTCAATGTCGTTATGAGGGAATACATAGCGTTTGCCCAAGTGCATCCGCAAAGCATCAATAATACAGGCGTGACATTCTGAATCGTATACCACCACATCTTTTCGATCGAGCAAGGCATCGATCACAGACATAATGCCCTGGTAGCCATAGTTCAATAAGTAGGATTTCTCTTTTCCAACAAAGGCTGCTAGCTCATCTTCCAACTGCTCGTGCAAGTCTGTTTGGCCAGACATCATGCGGGCACCCATGGGATAGGCCGCTCCCCATTTGGCTGCTGCATCGGCATCGGCCTTTCGGATATCGGGGTGGTTGGCTAAACCCAGGTAATTATTTAAGCTCCAGGTAAGTACTTCTTTTCCCTTAAACATCATTCTGGGAGCGATTTCACCTTCTAGTTTAGGAAATGACCAATAGCCGTCTGCAAACTCAGAGTGCTTGCCCAAAGGGCCCATATTCGTTTTTAACTTTGCAAATAAATCCAATGTTGTAAGAATTTAGAGTGTTTGAGGAAATAGGTTCGTTTTATAGAACAGCCAAAAATAAGACTTTCCTTACTTGGAAGCAAAAATCAGTTTGTAAGTATCAAAGCTCAAAATAAATTCCGAATTTCGCTCGAGCTCTTGCGAGCAGCCCAAGTCAAACTTTAGCGTACCTATGAAAAAAATAACCAAACTTTTGGTAGCCAATCGTGGTGAGATAGCGTTGCGAATCATGCGAACTGCCCGTGAGATGGGCATTGCCACTGTTGCAGTATACTCGGAAGCAGACCGACTTTCACCCCACGTACGCTTTGCAGATGAAGCCCGTTGCCTAGGCCCCGCTCCATCCAAGCAGTCTTATTTAGTTTCTGACAAAATAATTGCCTTTTGTAAAGAATTGGGCGTGGATGCCATCCACCCTGGATATGGCTTTCTATCCGAGAATGCTGCTTTTGCGAAGCAAGTCCAGGAAGCTGGAATTTTATTTATTGGCCCTTCTCCTGAGGCTATCGAGGTGATGGGTTCCAAGCTTGCAGCAAAGCAGGCGGTATTAGCTTACGGAATCCCGCTTGTACCAGGTACCGATGAAGCCATCTCTGAATTGTCAGTGGCAAAGAAGAAAGCACTAGAAATTGGCTATCCCATTTTAATTAAAGCTTCTGCTGGTGGTGGAGGAAAAGGAATGCGAATAGTTGAATCAGAAGCGGAATTTGATGAACAAATGAATCGGGCTGTTTCTGAAGCCATATCTTCCTTTGGTGATGGAGCTGTTTTTATTGAAAAATACATTACTTCTCCAAGACATATTGAGATCCAAATTTTAGGAGATCAGCAGGGCAACCTGGTTTACCTATTTGAACGGGAGTGCTCCATTCAACGGCGCCACCAAAAGGTAATTGAGGAAGCGCCATCGGCAGTGGTAAGCCCATCCATGCGAAAGGCGATGGGAGAGGCTGCCATAGGTGTGGCGAAGGCTTGCAACTATTTTGGTGCTGGTACGGTGGAATTTATTGTAGACGAGAATCTCAACTTCTATTTTCTTGAAATGAATACTCGCCTGCAGGTAGAGCATCCGGTGACGGAGATGATCACGGGCAAGGACCTTGTTCGGGAACAAATCTGGATTGCGGAAGGAAAGTCCCTTTCTTTCGCTCAAGAGGATTTAACAATTCAGGGACATGCTGTAGAGGTACGTGTCTATGCTGAGGATCCTAAAAATAATTTTTTACCAGACATCGGAAAGCTAGTCACTTACCGTCGTCCCCAAGGTCCTGGTATTCGAGTAGATGATGGCTTTGAGGAGGGGATGGAGATTCCTATCTATTACGATCCAATGATCGCCAAATTGATTGCGCATGGGGCTACAAGGGAAGAAGCTATCAATCGGATGATTCGGGCGATTGACGATTACCGGATTACTGGTATTCAGACCACACTGGATTTCTGCCGATTTGCATTGGAGCACCCCGCATTCCGCTCTGGCAATTTTGATACCAAGTTTGTGGAGCATTACTTCAGACCTGAGCTGTTAGAACCCCAATTTACTGAAGAGGAAAAAACGCTGCTTGCCGCTCTTGCAGTGGAATTTTTCGAGCAAGAAGATCAGCGAGCAAACCCTAGAACTCCACTAGATGTAAATTTGTCTACCAACTGGACCAATCGCTTAATCTGATGGCTGAACTTTTGCCGCTTAAGGCATGGCGATATTCGGATGAGCTTGCAGAACAACTCGAAAAACTTACGGCTCCCCTTTTTGATGTAGTGACTTCCAAACAGCGGGATTTGTTGTATCAAAACCCGCTGAATAGCATTCATCTGTCTGTTCCACAAGGCGAATATGGACATCTAGCTGCGCAGAAATTACTTGCACAATGGAAGTCTCAAGGAATTTTAGTACAGGACGATGTTCCGAGCATCTATGTGTATTTTCAATATTTCCGGCTCCCTGGGGAAAAGGAAGAGCGATGCAGGAAGGGGTTTATCGCTCAAATTAAGGCAAGTGCTTGGGAGGAAAAAGTTATTTTGAGGCATGAAAATACGATTGTCTCTGCCGTCAACGATCGAGTGGATTTACTTCGAGCTACCGAGATACAAGTGAGTCCGACGCATGGCCTGTATGAAGATTTTGCTCAGAAACTGGAACCCTTCATGGATAAGGCCATGGAGCAGCCTTTATATGAGTTGGAAGACTACCAAGGAGTTCGCGAGGTGCTTGCTCGAATTACAGATTCCACAATCATTACCCAATTCTTAAAGACCTTATCCGATAAAAAAGTGATCTTGGCAGATGGCCACCATCGACTTGAAGCAGCCATTGAATACCGGAAAGAGCAGGAAGCCATTCAGGTGTCATCCCCTTGGAAGGCTTCAGATTACCATTTGATGTATTTGACCAATGTCATCGGAAATCACTTGGAAATTCTCCCGACGCACCGCCTTTACTATGGTGAAATCCCTGAGAAAGATTCCTTTTTTAAGGCGATCGAAGAATGGTTTGAGATCAGGCCTTTGGGAGATTCGGCTGAACTTTCGAACTATTCCTTTCAGCGGAAGCATTCTTTTGGCTTGGTTTGGGGAGATTCCGCATTTGTGATCAAATTTCGCCAAGAGAGGTTCGATCAAGTGGCTCTTTCTTCTCCAGAGGTAGTACGCCAATTGGATTTAGTGCTTTTGCATGATGTCGTTTTTGATAAACTTTTGGGTCTATCCCCAGTTATACAACGAACTACGCCGGCCTTGGCTTTTGAGCGAAACTTTTCACGATGTGTGCAAGAAGTGCAATCTGGAAATGCAAAGTTTGCGATAATCACTCGAGAGATTGATTTGAGCCAAGTTATTGAAGTTTGTAATTCAGGGCAGGTTATGCCTCAAAAATCCACTTATTTTTATCCTAAAGCGCTTGGTGGGATGCTATTTGCTACCGTTAATCAAGAAGAATTTAACTACGACTATGCCCAGTTTTTTAACGAATCTA
>CAZPKI010000073.1:0-9167 GCA_964587015.1 uncultured Limnohabitans sp. | reverse complement strand
GTAGGTCGCCGCCACATTATTTAAGCCCTTCGATTCACTTCGAAGGGCTTTTTTTTGTACGAAGTACAAAGTACTAAGTACAAAGTAGGGAATACGAGATACGGCAACTAAAATAATGTTGAATATCGAACGCTGATTGAAGAATGAAGAAGTGAAAATCCGTAGTGCACTCCAATATCTAGCACAGCGCACTGAGTCTAATCTCTTGCTTCTCGATTCTTGCCTCTGAGTCTACTTCGTAATTCGTACCTGGTACTTGGTACCTTGTACTTCGTACATTTTTTTGTTTTCTTCTAAAAATGCTACCTTAATACCCATGAAAAAGATAGGATTCTTTAGTGCCTTAATTCTGCCGACACTACTGTTTTTGGGAATGCAGTGGGGTGGCCCATTCCTATGGATGATTCATATTTTCGTTTTCTTGCTTGTTCCCCTAATGGATTATGTGATTCAAAAGGATACAGCCAATGTACCAGCAGCTGAAGTTAGCGAATCCATGAAGGCTCAGTTTTACAAGCTGATTACCTTTGTTTGGGTTTATGTCCAGTTGGCAGTTCTGATCTGGGGCTTCTATGTGGTGAGTACTCAAGAATTGTCTATGATTTCCTGGATTGCCTTTGCTACCGGAATGGCTCTGATCACTGGTGGAATCGGCATTACTGTGGCACATGAGCTGGGTCATCGAACCGAAAAGATTGAACAGACCTATTCCAAGATTCTCTTGATGACCGTATGCTACATGCATTTTTTTATCGAACACAATCGTGGACATCATGTACGCGTAGCCACGCCTGAAGATCCAGCCACAAGCCGAAAAGGAGAGACTTTCTATGCATTCTGGTGGCGATCTGTTACCCAAGGATACCTCAGCTCATGGCATTTAGAAGCAGAACGTCTGAAAAAGAAAGGCCAAAGCCTTTGGTCTCTTTCCAATCAAATGATTTGGTTTCAAATCCTTCCGCTGGTATTTATTTCCTTCTTTTTCGGTCTATTTTCCTACCTAGGAGGAAGACTCGTTTGGGAAGTGCCTGTCTTCTTTTTTATTCAAAGTATTTTAGGGTTCTCACTTTTGGAGCTCGTGAACTACTTGGAGCATTATGGAATGCAAAGAAAGCGATTGCCTTCAGGACAGTATGAAAAAGTAACGCCATTACATTCTTGGAATGCTTCTCAATTGGTAAGTAACTTCCTCCTTTTTCAGTTGCAACGCCATTCCGATCACCATGCATCTGCCCACAAACGGTACCAAGTATTGGACCACAACGAGGATAGTCCCCAATTGCCTGCAGGTTATTCTGCCATGATTATCTTGGCTTTTATTCCGCCTCTTTGGTTTGCAGTGATGGATCCTCGGCTCTCAGAATGGCAAAAAGAACGGAATATCGAATTAGTCGAGTAGGAAATTGTTGAAGAAACTGCTCTTCAAAGCCATCCAAATCACAAAAAACAGCATTCCCCAAAAGAGGTATATCCTGTAAAAATCAGCGGTTTCCTTGTATCGATTCTCAAGGATCTCTGTTTTTTCGAGCCTGTCAATTTGTTCGAAGATTTGATTTAAGGCCTTTCCATCTGAGGCTCTAAAAAATTGACCACCCCCAATGGTGGAAATCTCGCGTAGGGTGCTTTCGTCTAGGTAACTCTCTACCATCTGTGGCCTACCGAAAAAATCAGTTCCATAGGGCACCATTCCATCTTTTCCTACTGCGATGGTGTAGATTTTTATACCAAATGCTGTTGCAAGTTGCGCAGCAAAAATTGGATCAACATTGCCTGCATTGCTTTCTCCATCGGACAAAAGTATCATCACCTTAGAGGGAGATTCACTATCCTTCATGCGATTGGTGCCTGCAGCAATAGCCGAGCCGATCGCCGTACCTTTTGCTTCAATCATGGTAAAATTGATCTCTTCGATAAGGCTGGTAAGCAATTCGTAATCGTTGGTCAATGGAGATAGCGAATAGGCCTCACCTGAGAAGACAACCATCCCTATTCGATCTCCAAATCGGCCATTGATAAATTCTACTGCAGTTTTTTTGGCTGCCTCTAGGCGATTGGGACTAAAATCTTGCAAGTCCATGGATTCTGAAATGTCCATGACCAACAAAATATCAATCCCCTCAGTATATTGTTCGACCCGCTCATTGCTCCGTTGAGGTCTGGCCAATGCCAGCACTACAAAAATTAGAAATAGAAAGAAAAAGCCAGTTGGAATCAATCGAAGGTAGGTCCATGGGTTGGCTTTGGCCACACTCTTCGGCAGCGATAGCTCTAGAACTGGTTTTTTGAGGAACTTGATGAACTTTCGAATCAATACCAATAAAGGAATCAGCCACAGTAAATTCAAAAGCAATGGGTTTTCCCATTCATAGGATTGAAACGTCTCTGGCAAAAACCAAGACCAAGAAAAAAACTCAACGAGTGACTCTCTCATGGTTGATTTGGTTTAAGGTCGCTTGGTAATTTGTTCGGGCTACTTCCAAAAGGTAAGTGGTAGCTGCACTTGTGTCGCTCTCTCCGCCAGCATAAATAATCAGATCAATGCTCCGTAAGGCTTTAAATACTTCCGTATCTTCTAAGGCAGCTGCAATTTCACTGGAAGTCCATTCTTGGATGGGTTGAGAACGCAGGTGTTCCAGATACCCTTTCCAAAGGCCAATCGCCTCATCAGCAAGCGTTTGATTTGGGTTTTGCTGAAGTGATTCGGCTAGTTTTTTCCATTTTCGCTCAAACTGGATCCATCGAAGTTTTTCTCTATTTTTTCGGAAGAGGCGTTTAATTCGTTCTGCAAAAACAAAGAAAAGAATTCCTACACCTAGCAGTATGCTCCCAATAACAGCACCAAAAACAAACCAGTTGAACGGTTTATCCAAGGGTTGGTACACGTTATTTTCCTTGAATTGCAGTTGCTCGGGTATGGAATCTAGATTGAGCTTTAACTTTACCTCTGCCTCGTTGGTAAAGTAGGTGATGCTATCGTATCGAGCTAGTTCAAAGACGGGTAGCGAAAGAAAGGAGGAGGGCTCCAATGAAAAATTGGACAGGAAGTATATTGCACTATCCTGTGTGACCCCATCCGCAGTGGCTGAAACAAACGTTTTCTTCTCTAGAAAGACAAATGGAGAGAAATCGAAGGTAGAGTCGGGGAAGATTAGCTGCGCTGATTGAGGGTAACTTGCTTTCAATACAAATCCCACTCGCTCACCAAGCTGGGCAGAATCTTGAGTAAAATACCCGCTCACCTGCACTTTTTGTGCTGAAAGTTGTAGGGATGTGCTAAGAAGGAAAAGTAAAAGAATGACTCTACCCACGCTTCATTCGTTTATTTCGGTACTTGAATAAGTCAATCAAAGGAATGACAATATCTTGTCTGGAATCTATAGCCAAGTAATTGATTTGATTTTTTTTACAGATCTCTTTCAAATGTTCACGTTCACTGGTGAAGGTATCTGCAATTTTCTTTGAAAAACTTCCAAAAACAGTATTTACCCAAGTGGTTCTCCCTCTTTCCTTATCAAATATGGGTACAATCCCCAAGGTTGGGAGAGCAGCTTCCCTTGGATCAGTCAGTTGGATAGCGACCAGATCGTGACGCTCTGCAAGTGCTCGAAAAGACCGTTCGTAACCCTGATCGATAAAATCAGAAATAATGATAATGATGCTTCTCTTTTTAATGAGATTCAATGCAAAGGTAAAAAGCCCATTCAAATTGGTTTTTAAACTCTTGTTTTCATGGTCAAAAATCCCACGAATAATCTTTACACCTTGCTTATTTCCTTTGGAGGGTAAAATTAATTTTTCTTGTTGGTCGGAATAAGAGATGAGCCCCACCTGGCTGCCATCGTAAACCGCGGCAAGGGTAAGTACGCCAGCAATTAACTTCCCTTGGTCGATTTTTTTTAGACCTTGCTGGCCAATATCCTGACTTCCTGAAATATCCAATAAAAAATAAACAGACTGATCTTTTTCCTCTTTGAAGGTCTTCACAAAGGTGCCGTGACCCTTGGCGGAGACTTTCCATTCGATGGTCCGCACATCGTCGCCATACTGGTAAGGCCTCAAATCATCAAACTCTAAGCCAGATCCCTTGAAAAGCGATTGGTACTCTCCTTGAAGGTGATTGTTAGCCACCTTTCGGATCATAATCTCATATTTTCTAAGTTTGCTAAATAGCTGATCCATGTGTAGGATTTGAATTGGCTAAGTTAAAGTCTTGAAGCGAAAATTAAAATTTGAGAGCAGCTACCTCAGTGGATTTTATCCGTTAAAAAAACCTAATTTTAACCTGTGATTTACCGATTCCTCTCCTTTCTTTTTCTAGCGCTAGGCCTTTCTTGCACGAGCACTTCTTCCCCTCAAGGGATCCTCGATGAGAGTTTGATGGCTTCTATCCTCGTAGACATACAACTCGCGGAAGGGAAAGTCAGTTCCTTGCCTATTTCTTACGATTCTTCCCAAGTATTATATTCTTTACTAGAAAAAGATATTTTTTTAAAACATGAGGTTACTGATTCTGTTTTTATAGAAAGTATGGAATATTACCTAGAATCTGCCGAAAAAATGGATCGTATTTATGCTCGAGTCATTGACTCTCTGGTAGTTATCGAAAATAATTCCAAGCCAAAGGAGTAAATCTGATGCTGTATCCAGCCAACCTTGAGCAAAAAATAAATTTTGTAAAAATCAAAGAGCTCCTAAAGGCAGAGTGTACTTCTCCTTTAGGGCAAAGCTATGTAGATAGCATTTCCTTTTCTACTGATTTTTCTTTGGTACAACGGCTTTTGGACCAAACCGAAGAGTTCCGACAGCTCCTCATTGCTGGCGAGTCTTTTCCCACATCCCACTTTACTAATCTGAACCCCTACTTGGAAAAAGCCAAGTTGGAAGGTGCTTTTTTGGAGCAAGAAGAATTTCAAGAGGTTAAACTCGCCCTTCAAACCCTCAAATCTTGCATTACTTTTTTTCAAAAGTTTGGAGACCCTTATCCAACGCTGAAGGCATTGTTGGGTCTTTTGATCGACCTGGATCTCAAACTGCTCCAGGTGATCGATCAGGTGCTGGATGAGAAAGGCAAACTTAGAAGCAATGCTTCCAAAGAGTTGCAGTTGATTCGCACCCAGATCCTGTATGAAGAGGGTCGGCTAAGGAAAGTGATGGAGCGGATATTCAAAGAGGCTCGTGCTAAAGGCCTGATGCCTGAGGATGCAGCAATGACTATTCGCGGAGGCAGAATGGTGATTCCGATTGCTGCTGAGAATAAGCGCAAACTTCGAGGCTTTATTCACGATGAGTCCGCCACTGGGCAGACAGTATTTATGGAGCCAGAGGAGGCTCTTGATATCAACAATGAGATTCGCGACTTGGAGTACATGGAGAAGCGCGAAATCATTCGGATACTTACTCGCCTAACGGACCAACTTCGGCCTACTATTCCTGCACTTCGTAAGGCTACCAATTTTCTGGGTGTGCTGGATTTTGTACGTGCCAAGGCTCGATTTGCCCTTAAAACGGATAGCCACAAACCCATTTTCACTCAAGAAAGATCGCTCTCCTGGTTTCAGGCACGGCATCCCATACTTGAATTTTCCTTAAAAGCGCAGGGAAAACAGGTAGTTCCACTCAACATTAATTTAGATCCTCAAAAGCGTTTGTTGCTTATTTCTGGCCCCAATGCTGGAGGTAAGTCCGTTGCGCTCAAAACAGTAGCCCTCTTGCAATACATGCTGCAATGCGGCCTCTTACTGCCGGTTCATCCTGATTCGAAGAGCTCTTTATTTGATCATTTTTTTATTGACATTGGAGATGAGCAAAGCTTGGAGAATGATTTGAGTACCTACTCTTCGCACCTGATGAGTATGAAGCATTTTACCCAGTTCGCCACAAAGAAAACGATTCTTTTTATTGATGAATTTGGTACAGGTACGGAGCCACAGTTTGGGGGGGCGATTGCAGAATCCATTCTCCTCACTTTAGCCAAACTGGGTGCTTATGGGGTAATTACCACCCACTACGGCAACTTAAAACAGTTGGCGGATAAGCAGCAGGGCCTAGTGAATGGTGCCATGCGCTACGATGTACAAAAATTGGAGCCGCTTTATCAATTGGAAATTGGGAAGCCGGGTTCTTCTTTCGCTTTGGAAATAGCTTCCAAAATCGGACTCTCCAAAGAGATTGTGGCCTATGCAAAGCAGCAAATTGGGGAAGAGCGCGTTCGCTACGATCGACTCTTGACCCAACTTGAAAACGAAAAAAACCACTATGACATCCTCATGAAGGAGGTTAAAGAAAAGGATAAAGTGCTTGAGTTGACCTTGAAGGAGTATGGACAGCTGAAAGAAATTTTGGAGCAAACCAAAAAACAATACATCCAAGAAGCCAAGTTGGAAGCAAAGTCGATCTTGGATCAAGCCAATAAAAAGATTGAGTCTGTAATTCGAGAAATTAAGGAGGGGAAGGCAGAGAAGGAGGTAACCAAATTACTCAGGAAGGAGCTTGATGTCTTTAAGGAGGAAGTTAAACCTGAGAAAACCACGATCAAGGAGCCTAGCATTCAAGTGATAGGGGGTCAAATCCAGGTAGGTGACTGGGTACGGCTGAAGGATAATTCAGCCATTGCAGAGGTGGTAGCTATAAAAAATAAAGATGTTGAACTTCTGATTGGAGACTTGAAATCCAACGTGAAACTTTCCCGACTGGAGAAAATCGCAAAAGCAGAAGTGAAGAAGGAGTTGAAGTCAATTGAAAAAAGAGGGAGTTATCAAACGACTACCAAGATGATGGATTTTTCTCCCAACCTAGATTTGAGGGGGAAGCGGGGAGAAGAAGTTCTTCCGCTGATTCAAACCTTTATTGACGAAGGCAATATGCTAGGTGTGAAAAATTTACGGATTGTCCATGGAAAGGGAGACGGGATCCTGCGTGAGATCAGCCGTAATTTACTGCGAACCATGTCTCAAGTTGGGAAATTGGAGGATGAGCACGCCGATAGAGGCGGAGCAGGAGTAACCTTAGTTAGCCTGAAGTAGCCTGCTTATTTTTTCACCAGGTTAAAGGTGTAATTGCCCGCTAGAGAGGAAGTGCCATCCATTCGCGCTCCAGGTACTGGTATTCGAAAGTCAAATCGTAGTGTAGTTCCTGTTTGAGTAAAGGAGATCTCACGCGTAGCTGCAGGTTTAACCCCTGTTAAGATAATTTTATCAAAGTTGGTTCCAGCAAAACTCCAAGTGCCGTTGTCATCAAATAATCCACCTCCATTTTTGGTGGAATAGGCTTTTGATGTGCCTGAATTTAGAATTACCTCAAAAGTAGCATAGGTGCTGGTTACATTTTGCCCATCACGGGTAACTGATCCACCGCCGGCCACAGTCCATTGCGCGGTTCCGGTTCCTGTTAGGGATTCGGTTGCGATTTGTTCTGGCGTTTTTTTTGCGTCTGGCGTTTCTCCTTTCTCCTTGCAAGCAATTAGTAGGCTAAAAATTAGAAGTACTGGGAGAATGGAGAGCTGTCGAGAATTCATTTGAGATGTAATTTTTTGAATGGTACTAGCATACGAATATGGGTCATTTGACTTACTTTAAGTCTTCCATAGCTATTTTTTTTTCACAAAAATCATATTCACGCGGGTCATTGGAGCAAATCATTACAATTCGATCTTGTGAAAACTGCTGAATAAGGTCCAAATACCATGTTACTCCCTGCTTGTCTAAGTTGGTGGTAGGCTCATCTAGAAGGAGGAAAGGAACCTCCGAAAAAATGGCTAAGGCAAGCTTTACCCGCTGCTTCATCCCAGAGGAAAATTGGGAAATAGCTTTTGATTTGTGTTTCTCTAACCCTAAAATTTCAAGAATTTCTGCGTTAGATCGCTGCTGAAGCGGGTTTTTAAATTGAAAATGAAAGGAGAGCACTTCGCTAAGTGTGAATTCTTCTGGCAATTCTAAATAGGGGGTAGCGAGCGCTAGACTTCGAAACCACTGCTCTTCGACAATTTGAGTTGTTCCTGACTGGTACTGAATAGTCCCAGATGTCAATGGAATTGCTCCAGAAAGGCATTTCAAAAGGGTGGATTTTCCAGATCCATTTCCACCGGTAATGGCGATTGTATCTCCTGCGGAAAGGCCCAGATTGAGATTTTTAAAAATCCATTCGTGGTGAAAGCGCTTGGAAGCGTTTTGAACCTGGATGGTAAACATGCTAGTTGATGTAGCCTTTCATTACCCCACGCTCGGATGAACGGATAAAATTCAAAATTTCATCTCGCTCTTTGGTGGCTGGTAGGTTGATTTCAATTTCTTCAAGAGCACGGCTATTGTTTAAGCTATTCAAGAATAGGTAACGGTATACCTCCTGAATGTGTGCGATAGTTTCGCTCGAGAAGCCTCTTCTGCGCAAGCCCAAGGAATTGACACCTGCATAGGTGAGCGGTTCTCTTGCAGCCTTAGTAAAGGGAGGTACATCCTTTCTGACTAAAGATCCACCTGAAATCATGGCATGCATACCGACTCTCACAAACTGATGTACAGCACTTGATCCGCCTATGATTGCCCAATCTTCGATGGACACATGGCCAGCTATTTGAACCGAGTTGGCCACAATGACATGGCTTCCAATCACACAATCGTGTGCTACGTGTACATAGGCCATCAACAGACAGTTGGTACCCACGACGGTGGTTTGCTTATCTACCGTGCCACGAGAGATAGTCACACATTCACGAATGGTGGTATTGTCCCCAATAACTACTGTAGATTCTTCTCCTTGAAATTTGAGATCTTGCGGAATTCCTGCAATGACGGCACCTGGAAAAATCTTACAATTTTTACCAATCCTTGCTCCTGGATAGATGGTCACATTGGAGCCAATCCAAGTATTATCCCCGATGATCACATCTTCATGGATCATGGTGAATGGGTCAACATGAACTCCTGAGCCTAATGTGGCATCAGGATGAATAGAACACATGGAGCTGATCATATATCTTTTCGGGTAATGCTTGCAGTCATTATGGCTTCACAAACTAGTGTATTGCCTACGTAGGCCTCTCCTTTCATTTTAGCAATTCCCCTACGGATAGGAGCCAGGAGTTCGCACTTAAACACTATGGTGTCACCAGGTAAGACCATTTTTCTGAATTTACAACTTTCAATGCCTAGAAAATAGGTCCAGTAATTTTC
>CAZPKI010000072.1:0-9239 GCA_964587015.1 uncultured Limnohabitans sp. | reverse complement strand
CAAATTCCTTTCGCAAGATGCTGTGTTCTACCTCATCCAAACTCATGTCTACGCCAGCAATTTTGAAAAACTTGTAATGCCACACGTCCTTGATGAGGGGGATTTTAATTCTTGGCCCCAAGTCGCGTATGCTTTTGGTAGGATAAAAATCGACAATCAACTTCACCGTATAGGCATTGTAAACATTAATCCAATAGGCAAGCTGCTCATTTTTAGACCATTTGCTTCGGTCAGGAGCATTTTCAGAAAGTAGTTTGAGGTAGCTTTCCAACTTTGGTTTTTCTCGGATAAAGCCTTTGTAATCCACTTGCCCGTTGGGTTTGACATTCGCTTTCAGCAACTCATTCCAAAGCTGATGGCTAGGCGGGGTGCTACCTGCTTTCCCCACAACTGGGCTATGGCAGGAAACAAGAATAAGAAGCAACAGCAAGGAAGAAAATCGAGAAATTAAAGTCATGTGGAGCTAAGAAATGAAATTTTGGATTTTGGTTCTGTTGGATTGAACGAAGTTAGTACACTTTTTCTCCTCTGCTCAGCCAAACACTCCAAGGCTTGGAATAGGTATGCACTTTCAGCGTTGGCTTTCCATTCACAAATACGGTACGTCCCTCATTTACCCAATGAAGGATGCCACCATAAAGATTGTATACTTTTTTAAATCCTGCTTTTTGAAGTGTTTTTCCAATCTCCTCAGATCGTGCTCCTACCGTACAGTAAATAAGCACGGGTTTATTTTTATCCAATTCAGCGACTGTTTTCAAGGTAAAAGTCTCATGTCCCACCCATTTTGCATGTTGCAAATGGCTAACCTGATACTCCACTTTTTCGCGAGCATCGAGGACCTGATAATTTGTCAGTTCAGTGATTTGCTCAGGTTTGAGTACAGGGAAACTGGAATCATACAATCCCTTCAACAGCGTCTGATAAGGTAAAGACTGTCCATAAGCCTGAAATCCCAAAAACAGGAAGCAGCACAAAAAGGTAAGTCTAAGTGGAGTCATGGAAGCAAATTTAATCAACTAACTCCAATTGAACCGTTCTAGTTCTGACTACGCATAAAAATCTGAAAGTCGAACCAATCCTTTCTTGTCTTTAATTCTAATTTTCTTGCCATCAAGCTCAATCAATCCATCTTTATTAAATTCAGATAGCAATCGGATTACTGATTCTGTGGCCGTTCCCACCATCCCAGCAATTTCTTCTCGACTGAGTATGAGGTCTATTTGTTGATGCACCCCACCATCCACTCCATAGGTATTGGCCAACTGCAAAAGCAAAAAAGCAAGCCTTTCCCGAATGCTTTTTTGGGATGCGTCTATCAGTTTTTCCTCCATGATCCCTAGCTCATGACTCAATTGCTTGGTAATCCGTCGGAAAAAATCAGGGTTCTTCATCATGGATCCTAAAAATGCTTCTTTGGGGATAAAGCAAATTTTAGCATCCTTAATTATCGTGGAAGAGTTGCTGTAACTCTCTTCCCCTAGCAAAGCATGATAGCCTAAAAAGTCCCCTTCCTTTGCCAAGTATAAAATCTGCTCCTTCCCATTGGAAGCTGTCTTGCATACCTTGACAACGCCTGAGTTCACACAAAAAATCCCCAGCGGCTTGGT
The DNA here is from genome assembly GCA_964587015.1 of uncultured Limnohabitans sp. Classification (GTDB taxonomy): domain Bacteria; phylum Bacteroidota; class Bacteroidia; order Cytophagales; family Cyclobacteriaceae; genus Algoriphagus. Next base: position 7,629 of record CAZPKI010000072.1, on the reverse strand, counting down.
GCCTTCGTAATAAAGGATCTGTCCTTTACGATGGGAAACTAGATTTTTGGCCTCTGAGATAGCACAGAGTTGGGTTTCCGGAAGCACAGAAAAAAGGGAATGCTTCCGTGAAGTGCAAAGTTCGCAGGGTAAAGATGAAATTTTAGCTTGCATAGGTATACTCTTTCTTAAAAAATTTTAGAAAAGTTAAAGAATTTCAATCATAAATACAATTTAATTCTTTAACCGGGGATAGGTGGCAAGCTCTTTTGCTGTATAAATTTCCCTTCTTCCACTACATATTCCATAAAAACATGCCTATTCCCATTACTGAGCGCGATAAATGGGCATTTCAGGATTTGGTTGTAAGCAACCGCCTGGGAGAGTACTTTTTGGTTGATCTCCACCTCAGGGGCTTTGCATTCAATTAAGAAGTAAGGAAGACCAGATCGATCAAAAACCAATAAATCGGTCCTTTTCTGTAATCCGTTGTAGACCAATCCCTTTTCACTAGTAACCAATCCTTTCGGGAAATTTTGGTGATCAATAAGAAATCGGATCCAATGTTGCCGCACCCATTCCTCTGGGGTAAGTACCAAATGCTTTTTGCGCAAAAAATCAAAAATAAATACCTGATCTTCTTTTTTGAGAAGTTGGGGTTCGAAAGCAGGTAAATTGAGTTCAGGTAAGGAAATCACAGGGACAAGAGTTGGTTCCCACTGCAAATTAGGGCTTTTTACCTAGAATTCTAGTTACTTCTTAGCTCCACCTGCCTCCTAAATCTCAAAGTTTAAATAAGGCCCAATTTTGTTCACCCACTCTGCTTTAAAAATTCGAATCTTCAACAGGTCATCCAATTGTAGGAAGGGGCCATGTTGCAGACGATAGGCAACTACCACTTTGGCTTCTTGGTAACTGATGTAAGGATGTGAAGCCAGTTCTTCAATTGTAGCTCGATTGATGGATAGCTTGCGAATGGGGGCAGCATCAAAATCAAAATATTCCCAAATGACCGGAATAACCTCCGGCTTGAGCCCATACACTTCATTTAGCTGGGCTATTTGAGTAAAACCACCTAACTTCTCCCGGTGCTTGATGATCCTTCCTGCCGTCAAAGCACCGATACCAGGCACAATTTGTAAAAGCACGGAATCCGTTTCGGAAAAAGGCAAGCGTTGAATCCGCTCAGAAACTTTTGTGGAATGAGACCGGGTGATGGTATCCTGGACATTGAATGTAGGCAGAGGGGATACCGAAAGTAAAAAGCCAGCCTGCTCCAGACTATCTACTTCATGTAGGTACTGCAAGTATATCGCTGTGGCCTTTTGATTTTTTGCCCAAGCAAGCACCTGAGAAGCAGCCACTAAGGCCATTAAAAAAGGAATCAAAAGCAAAAATCCTCGAGATTCCTTTGCTGAAAATCCAAAATGAATCTTAGTCCAAAAAATTACGCGCTGCCACATGGAATAAAGTTAAAAAAGTACCTGAATTGAAGTTACTGGTTCTAGGCTTTCAAACCAAATGTACTGCAGGGCCACGAACTCAAACTATTATTTAGATTGATTTTAAATTAGAGAACTCTTGCTAGAAAGAAACTTTTGAGGGAGCTGCAACTGTTAAATTTGCAGCCTTAGAAAGTCATGATGCAGACCAGATTTAGAGTTGTCAGTTTATCCCATAAAAGTGCTCCCGTTCACATCCGAGAGTTAATTTCCTTGGATGAAGCGGCTATTGAACGTCTACTGCTCAAGCTCAAGGAATTTTTCAGTGTTGCAGATGCATTGGTACTCTCCACCTGCAACCGAACTGAAGTCTATTACAGTCACGAATCGGATCTCAGTGTTGAACTAATCAAGTTGATTGGGATCGAAAGAGGATTAACTGACGCAATTAGCTACCTCGATTATTTTCAAGTTTTGAATAACGAATCGGAGGCGGTCACTCACCTATTTCGTGTATCCATGGGTCTTGAGGCGCAAGTGATCGGTGATATTCAAATCTTAAATCAAGTAAAAAGATCCTACCAAACTGCCGCTGACCTAGAGCTTGCCGGTCCATTTTTGCATCGCTTGATGCACACCATTTTCTTTACCAACAAACGGGTAGTCCAAGAAACTGCTTTCAGAGATGGTGCCGCCTCTCTTTCATATGCCACCATTGAATTGATTGAAAGCCTTACCCAAAATATTTTTCAACCCAGAATTTTACTGATTGGCGTGGGTGAAATTGGAGAGGATGTAGCCAGAAATATGGTGCATCTTCCTACTGCACAAGTAAAAATTGCAAACAGAACCCTTGCCAAAGCAGAAGAAATTGGAATTCCACTTGGTTTTGAAGTCATCGCATTTGAATCCTGCCTTACAGCCATTGAAGAAGCAGATGTGGTGGTTTGTTCAGTACGAATGCCCGAGCCTTTCCTTACCAAACAATTGATTGAGAAAGTCAACATCCCTAGCTACAAGGTACTGATTGACCTTTCCGTACCGCGAAGTATTGAAACTTCAGTCGAAGAACTTCCAGGGGTAGTCTTATACAATGTGGACAACATCCAAAGCAAAGCTTCTGCAGCGCTACAAAATCGATTGGAATCCATCCCTTCAGTTGAAACGATTCTCGAAGAAAGTATTGAGGAGTTTGGTACTTGGCAAAAAGAAATGGTCGTTTCCCCTACCATTCAAAAACTAAAGCAGGCCTTGGAGCAAATTCGCCAAGAAGAAATGAGTAGGTATTTGAAAAATGCGGATGAAAAAGAATATTTGTTGATTGATAAAGTCACCAAAAGTATGATGCAAAAAATACTTAAGGTACCCGTGGTTCAATTGAGAGCTGCCTGCCAGCGAGACGAGGCAGCAGAAATGATTGAGCTAATTACAGATCTTTTTGACTTAGAAAAGTCAAAAAATGAGAAAGAATAATTTCTACCTTGAGACCCTAAAGTAGAAATCCATAATTTCACTATCCTTTAATTAATTGCCATGAGAAATCTGTTTTACCCAGTTTTAGCAAGTTTTCTATTCTTGGCGACTCCTAGCCTAGGACAAACCTGGGAAGTCTACGACTTTAGTGGAAGCCTTCAAACCAGTGCAGACTTTCAGGATATCGATTTAATTGGTCAATCCGTGAGTGTCGGGAAAAATCCAAGCGGATTATTTCTACTATCACCAGATTTAAGACCTGTAGTGGACCTTCAAGGCCAGGAAGTAGTGCAATACCTCAAGCCTTGGATTCTAGTAAAAGGACCCAAAGGAATTGGAGCCTTCCATGAGTATGGTCAACTTGCCCTACCCTTGGAATACGAGGAAATCCTTACTTACACCAATCGTCTTTTGGCCAGAAAAGGCAAAGAGTATTGGGTATTTGAAAAGTCCACGGGGAAAGTTAAATGGTTGGGAACAGCTGAAGATGCCAAGCTCACACGCAATGGGCAAGTGATTCTAAAAAATCAGGGTCAGTTTTTTTTACCCCTTTCTTCAACACCTGATAAAGCGTATGACTTGCTCATTGAAAACCAAAGTAATTTTCTTTTGGCAAAAGAAGCCTCAGGCTACGGACTAATCAATCAAGCGGGAAATTATGTACTGAATCCTGTGCTCGACCAGTTGGAGTACACACGAGGAGACAATTATTATGGCTTTGATGAAAACCAATACCTGTTAATTCATGGGTTTGAAGAGCGCGCTCAAGTACGCTACAACTCCTACCACAAAATCACCAAAGACGGCGATCTTTTGCTAGAATACATCCACGGCAAATTGAGACGTGTCCTAGAGGAAGAAGGAATCTTACTCGATGCTGTGGGAATGGAATCTGTGAAATTGATTGGTCCTGATGCATTCAACATTAAATTCAGAGAAAACAAATTAGGACTACACGGGAAAAATGGGTGGTTAGTGGCTCCCAACTCGGATGCGGAATGGATTGGAGTAGGCACTGAGGGACTTTTTCCTGCCCTCAAAAATGGCAAATATGGCTTCCTAGACGCCGCAGGAAAATGGATTATTGCGCCTAGTTTCTTGGAGGTCGGGACCTTTTCAGAAAAATTCAGCGCTTACAGAAATTCGGCTACCTGGGGAACGATCAACACCGAAGGAAAAATAGTCGCTGAGGCAAAATGGGATAAAATAAACAGTTTTATTGGAGGCGTAGCCATTGCTGAATCAGCAAACAAACGATACCTAATTTTGCCAAATGGTGAGCTCGCTTACCCCGAAGGACTGGATAAAATAGAACGATTAAAAGAGGGATATTATTTGGTGTCCAACAACACTAAATATGGTCTTCTAAATTCTCAAGGCAAGCAGATCCTTCCAATCACTTTTGATCAGATTCAAGTAGAAAATAAGGACTTTTTCATTGTTTCACAGGAAGGACTTTCTGGAGTTATGAAAGCAAGTGGAGCTGTGTTTTTGCCCCTTCAATACGCAGAAATAGCAATTGATTGGGACGAACAAAAAGTACTTGCGAAAAGCTTACCAATTCCAGTGGCTGAAAAAAATTTGGAAACCAGTCCAGTAAAAGCTCCCCTATTAAAAAGAAAAAAGGGAGCTTAAAAAACTCCCTTTTTTTATTGATTAGGATTTCGAAGATCCTGAATCAGTTGAATCCTTCCCTGATTTGGCGATGGAATCGCGCATAGCCGTGTCAGACTTTACATTTTCCATTTTGTAGTAATCCATCACTCCAAGCTGACCAGAACGGAATGCCTCAGCGATTGCCTTTGGAATCTCTGCTTCAGCCTCAATCACCTTGGCACGCATCTCCACATTCCTGGCTTTCATTTCCTGCTCCAAGGCTACAGCCATGGCTCTACGCTCCTCAGCTCTTGCCTCGGCCACTTTCAAATCCGCAGAGGCTTGATCTATTTGAAGCTTAGCTCCAATGTTGGCCCCTACATCGATGTCTGCGATGTCAATAGAGAGGATTTCAAAGGCTGTGCCTGCATCAAGGCCTCTGGATAAAACCAGCTTAGATATTTTGTCAGGATTCTCCAACACAGACTTGTGATTTAAGGAAGAGCCAATAGAAGTGACGATTCCCTCACCTACACGTGCCAAAATAGTCTCCTCACCCGCACCACCTACTAGCTGTGCAATGTTTGCACGAACGGTTACTCTTGCCTTAGCCACCAACTGGATCCCATCCGCTGCCACTGCAGCCACATTGGGAGTATTGATCACCTTTGGGTTTACCGATATTTGAACTGCCTCAAATACATCTCTGCCCGCCAAATCAATCGCAGTAGCCTGCTTAAAACTCAAGACAATATTGGCCTTATCCGCAGAAATTAAAGCACGAATGACGGTAGGAACATTTCCTCCAGCTAAAAAGTGGGTTTCCAAGTCATTGGTGGTTAATTGCAAGCCAGCCTTGGTCGCTGTAATCATCGCATTGACAATCAAGCTTGGCGGCACTTTCCTAATCCGCATACCAATCAACTCTCCGATTCCAACTTTAACATTCGAAAATTGAGCCGTAATCCAAAGGTTTACAGGTACAAAATACAAGAAAATAAATAGGAGAACGATGCCAGCAAAGGCAGCAATCAAAACGAATAATGAACTGTCTTCAAACATATTTTTTTTAGTTTACACTGATTTTATTGTTTTCAATTTTTATGATAGTCACTGGGCTATTCACTTCAATAAACCCAGACTCAGACTTCACCTCTACCCAAAGCTCTTTAAAGGATGCTTTCCCATAAGGCTTGATATCTGAAACTGCCAATCCCTTCATTCCTACTTCCAGTCCTTCAGTTCTACCGTCGAAAGCTCCGCCCGACTGGGTTGACTTCAGCGAAAATTTCTTCCAAACGCCGGCACTAAACCCATACCAAACAGCTCCAAAATTGATTACCAAAGAAATCCCACTGATTCCTAAGGCAACTGAATACTCAAAATTTAGAAAAGCAAAAGCAAGCCCCGCTCCACTTACCAAAAACCCAAAAACACCCACTACTGTAGTCCCTGGAATAAAAAGAATTTCAATCAATAGCAGAATTAAGCCAATGAGCAGTAGCGTACTTAAGACTAAAATTTCCATAAAATGAGATGAATAGCCTCTAATCTACATGATTCTTATGAATTCTAATCGAAAAAGAAAAAAACCCGATTTTTTTCGGGTTTCTCATTTGCTTTCGAAATCAATAGGCTTTTGCAAAAAGCACCCTACCAGAAGAAGGCTTTCCACTATACACGCAGACTCCTTGTTCAGGGAGCTGATCTAGAGGAATGCAACGGATGGTGGCCTTAGTCAGTTCTTTAATTTTCTCCTCTGTCTCCGGGGTCCCATCCCAATGCGCTGAAAGAAAACCTGCTTTTCCTTCCAAAACCTGCTTAAATTCCTCCCAGCTATTTACTTCGGTGGTGTTGTCTTTTCTAAAATCAAAAGCCTTTTGATAAATTCCTTCTTGAATTTCTTCCAATAAGCCACCTATTTTTTGAGCTATTGGCATCTCCTCCCATTGGAAAGATTCCTTAGTCAACGTATCTCTTCGGGCTATTTCTAAGGTCTTATTTTCTAAATCTCTTGGACCAAGCGCGATCCGAACGGGTACTCCTTTCAGTTCGTACTCCGCAAACTTCCAACCTGGCTTCTGGGTGTCTCGATCATCGTATTTGACACTGATGCCAGCTTTCCGCAGCTCAGCCATGATTTCCTTCGCCTTCACCGAAATCATCGCTAATTCTTCCTCTCCTCTATAAATCGGTACGATGACTACTTGAAATGGCGCAAGTTTGGGAGGCAACACCAAGCCGTTATCATCCGAATGTGCCATAATCAAGGCACCCATCAAACGCGTACTCACTCCCCAAGAAGTTCCCCATACATATTCCAGACCTCCTTCTTTGGTTGCAAACTTCACCTCAAATGCCTTGGCAAAATTTTGCCCTAAAAAGTGAGAAGTCCCTGCTTGTAGTGCTTTACCATCTTGCATCAATGCTTCAATACATAGGGTTTCATCTGCACCAGCAAATCGTTCACTCTCGGTTTTTTTACCCTTCACAACTGGAAGCGCCATAAACTCTTCCGCAAACTGGGCATAGATATTCATCATCTGCACGGTCTCAGCCATGGCTTCATCTGAAGTGGCATGCGCAGTGTGCCCTTCTTGCCACAAAAATTCGGTAGTTCTCAAAAACAAACGGGTTCGCATCTCCCAGCGCACCACATTGGCCCATTGGTTGACTAACAATGGCAAATCCCGGTAAGATTGAATCCAATTTTTATAGGTACTCCAGATGACTGTTTCTGAAGTAGGGCGAACAATAAGCTCCTCTTCCAATTTCGCTTCTGGATCCACAATTACCCCCGAGCCATCTTCTGCGTTTTTTAAGCGATAGTGCGTGACCACAGCGCATTCTTTGGCAAATCCTTCCACATGACTTGCTTCCTTACTCAAAAAAGACTTGGGGATAAATAGTGGGAAATAGGCATTGGCATGTCCTGTCTCCTTGAACATTCGGTCCAATTCAGCCTGCATTTTCTCCCAAATGGAATATCCATAAGGCTTAATTACCATGCATCCCCTCACCGGAGAATTCTCAGCCAAATCCGCTCGTTTAACCAATTCATTGTACCACAGGGAATAATCTTCACTGCGTTTTGGAAGTCCTTTACTCATTTACTTGTTGTATAGAAAGAAAAGTGTTT
>CAZPKI010000071.1:9242-9355 GCA_964587015.1 uncultured Limnohabitans sp. | reverse complement strand
CACCTACTGTCAAAACCGGTCAGCCCCATAGAGTAAGTACAAAGGTAGGGGGAAATAAGTTCATTATTTAGTATCAAGTATCAAGTATCTAGTATCAAGTAGTTAGTATCAAG
>CAZPKI010000071.1:0-9142 GCA_964587015.1 uncultured Limnohabitans sp. | reverse complement strand
TAGTTAGTATCAAGATGCAAGAAACGAGATTCAAGAAACGAGACTCTATTTCGTGGTGACACGAGATTCGTATGTGCTACGGATTCCCCACTTCACCATTCTGCACTGGGCGTTCGGCATTCGACATTAGAAAAAGTATCATGTATCAAGTAGTTAGTATCAAGATGCAAGAAACGAGATTCAAGAAACGAGACTCTATTTCGTGTTGACACGAGATTCGTATGTGCTACGGATTTCCCCCTTCAACATTCTGCACTGGGTGTTCGGCATTCGACATTAGAAAAAGTAGCAAGTAGTCAGTATCCTGTCTGCCGACGGGCAGGCAAGTATCAAGGAGCTAGTACGTCGTACTTGGTACAAATAATTTTATTTCGTACAACTTTTGTCTTGATACTTGATACTAGCTACTTGCTACTAAAAATTCTTCCCCCTATCCCAAATCCCCTATCCAAGAATAACTACTTTTTTATATCTTTCGGGGATGGAAAATTTCGTTGTTTCGGCAAGAAAATATAGACCTGCAGATTTTAAGAGTGTCGTGGGGCAACAGCACATCACGACCACCCTTCAGAATGCAATCAAAAACAAGCACCTTGCCCAGGCATTTCTTTTTTGTGGTCCTAGAGGAGTAGGCAAAACGACCTGTGCGCGTATTCTTGCCAAAACCATCAACTGCGAATCCATCACCAAAGACTTTGAAGCCTGCGGCACCTGTGCCTCTTGCGTATCCTTTCAAAATAACGCTTCCTTCAACGTCTACGAACTCGATGCAGCCTCCAACAACTCGGTAGACGACATCCGCAACCTGGTGGAACAGGTGCGCTACGCCCCTCAAAAAGGAGAATACAAGATCTACATCATCGATGAAGTGCACATGCTCTCCACCGCGGCCTTCAATGCTTTTTTGAAGACGCTGGAGGAGCCTCCCAAGTATGCCATCTTTATCTTGGCGACCACGGAAAAACACAAGATCATCCCGACCATCCTATCTCGATGCCAGATTTTTGACTTCAACCGAATTCAAATCAAGCACATCGCCGAGCACCTCAAATACATTGCGGGAATGGAAGCTGTCGATTACGAGGAAGAAGCCCTTCGCCTAATCGCAACCAAGGCAGATGGGGCCCTCCGTGATGCCTTGTCCATATTTGACCTGATCGTCACCTATTCGGCTGGCAAAAAGGTCACCTATCTTGAAACGATAGCCAACCTCAACATCCTAGACTACGACTACTACTTTAAAGTCGTCGATGCGCTTCTGGAAGAAAATATTTCGACCACCCTGCTGCTCTTTGACGAGATTCTTAAAAAGGGTTTTGATGGGCATAATTTTATCGTTGGCTTAAGTGAGCACCTAAGGGACCTCCTCGTGGTCAAAGATGAGGCCACTGTGGAGCTCCTTCAAGTATCCGAATCCGCCAAGGAGCGCTACCTCGAGCAGACGGCACGCGCATCGGTATCCTTCCTATTGTCGGCCCTCAACCTGGCCAACCAATGTGATATCCATTACAAGACCAGCAAAAACCAGCGCCTCCATGTGGAATTAACCCTGATGAAGGTGGCCAAACTCTCTCAGGCATTCCGCCTAGCAACCCTCGCTTCGGTGGACGCAAAAAAAAAAGCCTGATTGAGGAGCAAATCACTCCAGCGCCAAGCCAAGCTCCCGAAGTACCCCAATTTGTTGCTCCAGAAATTCCCGCTAAGGAACCGGCACCCGCTACACAAGAACCTACTGTTGCTACAGAAACCAAGTCGAGCGCATTAAAATCTACTTTTTCGATTCCAAGCAGCCTCGGCCAAACCAAGAAATTAGGAGAGAGCAGCCAGCAAGAGGAAGTCAATGCAGTTGCTGAAGAGCCAGTTACTCCCGCCTACGACGCCGCTTCAACTACTCCAGAAATTTTGTTGACGCAAGAGCTGCTCGACGAAGCAATTTTTTCAACTCAGGAGCTGTTTCGAAATGCAAACAGAAACTTAGAGCTTACTATTTTGGATCAGGAGATCAGGCTTCAAAATGGGGAAATTACCCTGCAAGTGAGCGGTTCGATTCAAGAAGATATCGCGCAAAAGATGAAGCCAGAGCTGGTGGGCCTGATACGGAAATTTACCGGGGCAACTTCTTTTACGATCAGTGTAGTGCAGCAAGAAGAGCAGGTAGACGACAAAGGAAAATTGTATACCAGCACGGACAAACTGAAATTTTTACGGGAAAAGCACCCTGCCTTGATGGACCTACAGCGGAAGTTTGACCTCGATGTGGATTTTTAAAAATCTACCGAAATCCCAAAGTTGATCAGATTCTGAAATTGGATGGCCTGCTTGCTGCTGCCATCGTCCTGCTTGATGAGGACCTCCTCGTCGTAAATCAGGACCGTCTCAATACGGGTGGAGATAAACTTATTTACTTTCATTCGGATGAGTGAGTTGAAATTGACCACCAGGTTTCCAAATCGCTCGTAGTTGGAAAAAAGGTTCAGGTCGGCCTTCCAGGTGACATTTTCCATTAAGACCACATCCACCCCTCCCAAGGCAATAGACATCCCAGCTTCTGCCCGAACATTCTCTCCAGGGATCACCCCAAAGGCTCCCGCTTGACTCAGGGAATCAGACAGCACCAAGGTAAATCGACCCGTAAATGGAGATAGAATAACGGATACCTTGCCTTTGTCTTCATAGCTTCTACGGTAGTTGATACCGGTTGAGGATTGGAGGTATCCTGGTGCCAGGAGGTCGGAAATTTTGGTACGAAGATCGTTTTCTGACCCAGCAGGCTTGGTGTATTTGTATCCCGATGCCAACTGAGTGCGGGCATCCAGCTGGGTGGTCAAAAAGAATTTTTCCGAAAGCTGCCGCCCATAGTTGCTCACGAAAATAAAGTTGTCGTTGGTTTTTCGGGTTTTGTAGTCCCGCTCATTTTGCCGGTTAAAACCCAAGTTGACCGTCAGCTGAGTATCCCAAACCTTGCTGTCTTTTTTGTAATTGGCAAACAGGGTTGCTCCAGAATTCAGTGCAAAAGATCCTGTACCTCCTGCCGCCCAATTGCTCAACGTAACCTGTTGAATGTTTAGCGTGTAAGTTCCCCCTTTCTTCCAGAACGTTTCTTTTACGGGCTCCTGGATGAGCAAGGAGTCACCCAGCATGACCAAGGTATCCCGATTGATGATTACCGTATCTGGCACTATTTTCCGGTCCTGCGCCTTTACAAAGGGGAAGCTGCCAAAGAATAACAGGCCGAGTAGGAAAAAGCAATTCCGCATGGGATTGGGTTGATCAGATCAAGGGGTCAAAATACGTAATTTTTGTCCTATCGTAATCAAGTTTTGAGCGCCGATGCTATTGAGTTGTTTGAGGTCCTCTACCGACATACCATATCTTTTGGAGATGGAAAACAAGGTTTCCCCTGCACTCACCGTGTGGAAGGAGTAGGAAGGAGTTTGAGGCTGCTGTACTTTTTGTGCTGGAGCCTGTTGAGCCTGTTCTACTTTAGGCTGTGCAGCAGGAGCAGGTGGGGTAGGACTTGTGACCACGGGCTTGGGCTCCGAATAGGTAGGAATTTCTGCACCTCTTTTTAGGGATTCCTTCAGATTCAGGACCATACCGGGGCGAAGCTCCGAGTCTTTTCGAATTCTATTTTTAGATTTTAACGAGGCCAGACGGATGCCGTATTTTTGGGAAATAGACCAAAGTGTCTCCCCAGCTTCTACCACATGGGTAGCTACTTCTCCATTTGGACGCTTGCGCTGGGTGTAGTAATAGGCTCCGGCTTCGATCTGCTCTGTTTCAGGTAGGTCATTTAACTTAATGAAACGCTTTTCACGGATTCCAATTTCTTCTGAAAACACACTAGCTGAGGTCGCTGCTGCTGCTTGTACCCCTTCCAAGTTATTCACTAGAATTTGCTTGCGCTGGGTGGCCTTCATCGTGTTTCCTGTGATTTTCGGATAGGCGCTAGCCGCTTTCGGTGCAGCCGAAGTTTTAGCAGGTGCTGCTTGTGCGGTAGTCGCAGGACTTTGATTGGCTACAGGACCCTCGAGAAGTCCAGTTCCTTTGACAAAGAAAAGGGTGTAGGAGCCAGCAGGAACTTTCCCGTTTACCGCCCATTTGTTGTATTCAATCAAGTGTGCTTCAGAAACTCCAAACTGCTTTGCAAGGGCTGCAAACGTGTTGGGTCCTTGAATTTGAACCTCAGTAAGGCGTGCGGAATTGGAGGTTAAAACAGCCATTGAAGGCTGGTAGGCGATTTTGTGGGCCAAGTATTTCTTAAAGTACCAATGTGTGTTCCGGTCTATTGTCACAACTTTTTGACCTGCATATTGGCTGCCAAAATAGGCTTTTGCTCCACCCAAACCCATTTGATAAGAGACCAAGGCAGTCATCCAATTGTTAAGAGTTGCATGGTGTTTTTTAAGGTAGATTGCGGCACCACGTGAGGAGGCTACAATGCTTTTTCGCTCGTCCACCTGTCCATCTACACGTAGTCCTACCTCTTCGGCTGTTCCCTGTTTAAACTGCCAGAAGCCAACCGCATTGGAGGTAGAAACGGCATCAGGAACCAATCCGCTTTCTTGGATTACTAAATACTTGATTTCGTCTGGGATATTTTGATTCCGGAGTTCTCGCTCTACCAGTGGAAGGTAGAGGTTGATGCGTTCTGCTTTTACCTTAAAGTAGGCGGCATTGCGGTAGAGTGCATCGACATCCAGTTGAATTTCCCGTTGGGCTTGTGGGTGGATTTTCAAGGTTAAATCTGCGAATTCCATTTCCAAAGGAACCTGCGGAATCTGTGCTTGAAGCAGCTGTGTTCCAGAAAAAAGGACAAAAAATAAGAGCTGTAAACGAAGTTGGGCTTTCATTAAAATGAGAAGAGTTTAGCGCTAACTAAAACCTAGCAAAAATGAGACCCATTTTTACAGTCTACCGCTTTCGAGCCATTAATATTCCATCACGAATGGGTAAAAGGAGGGTTTCTACCCGCGGATCTTGGGCGAGTTGCCGATTAAAATCCAACAAGGCTTGGGTGTCCTTGTCTATTTTTTGGCCTTCTTCGACCAGAATTTTCCCCGACCAGAGGACATTGTCTGCTAGGAGAATTCCTCCAGGACGGAGTTTGTCGATGACCAGCTCGTAGTAGGTACTGTAATAAAACTTATCTGCATCGATAAAAATCAGGTCAAAGGGGCCTGATATTGCCGGCAGTAGCTCGCGCGCATTTCCAAGGCGGTAATCTATCTTTGAAGCAAGCCCACTTTCCTCAAAAAATCCACGAACCATCGTTTCCAGCTCATCATTGATATCCAGTGTGAGCAGTTTTCCTCCGGGGGCAAGGCCACGAGCAAGGCAAATTGCAGAATAGCCCGTAAAGGTGCCGATTTCCAAAATGGAGCTTGGCTGGAGCATTTTGGCAAAGAATTCCAAGGTTTTACCCTGCAGATGCCCGGAGAGCATGCGAGGAAGTAGGACCTTTGCCTGAGTTTCACGCGTGATTTTCAGCAGCAGTGGATCCTCTGCTTGGGTATGGGCCTCACAGTAGGCGAGTAGTTCTGGTGCAATAAACTCCATATCAAGCGGGGGTATAAATGAGCTGCGTGAGCTGATCGGCTTTGAAAATCTCCTGAGCAATATCCTGAAGTTCAGCAGCGGTGGTGGAACGAATTTGCTCAAAGATAAGATCCAAAGGGTCTACTTTTCCGTGATCGAGGATGCTTTTCCCGTAGACAAGCATCAATCCGGCATAGTTTTCCTCCGCCATCGCCATTTGTCCAATTGCTTGGACCTTGGCGGTATGAAGCTGCAGACTACCTAGTTTATTGGCGCGCAGTTTTTCGAGTTCCCGGTGAACAATCGTTAGACTTTTCTTCAATGTTTTCTCTTCGGTGCCAAAATTGATTCCGAAAAACCCGGTATCCGAGAATGGCTGGTAGGTAGATTCCACGCTGTATACATAGCCATAGTTTTCGCGAAGGGAGAGGTTGAGCCGGCTATTCATGCTTGGGCCTCCTAGGATATTGTTTAGTAAAAACAGCTTGTAGCGATTGGGATCGTGCAGGGAATAGGCGGGCCTTCCGATGGCACAAAGGGATTGGGTGACCTCGCGCTTTACGGTCTTGTGCTTGGCTTGATAGGTTTGAAACCCACTACGGGTATAGAGGGTTCTTTTGGTAGGGATTTCGCGTAAGGGCCCTTCGATTTGGCGGAGCGCTTTTTCGAAGGAGATATTGCCCACCACGGAAAATACCAGTTGGGAGGTATCCAATCGTGAAGAAATAAAGTCCATGAAGTCATGGTGGTGGAAGTTGGATACCGTCTCTTCCGTTCCCAAAATATTTCTACCGAGGGCATGATGCTCAAAAACAAGTGCATCCAGTTCGTCTTGGATTGCATCGTCGGGAGAGTCGCGGTACATGGCCATTTCTTCCAGGATCACTTGACGCTCCCGTTCAATTTGCTTTTCCGGGAAGGTGGAGTGGAAGGTGATGTCGTAGAGCAATTCGGCAGCCTTGCCGTAGTGGTCTTTGAGGACCGATGCATAGAAACAGACCTTTTCCTTGGTGGTGTAGGCATTCAGTTCTCCCCCTAAGGACTCGAGGCGATTGATGATGTGAAAGGTTTTTCGTTTTTGGGTGCCTTTGAAGGCCATGTGTTCCCAAAAATGTGCCAGGCCCTCCTGTTCGGGGCTCTCATCTCTGCTGCCAATATTGAGGATAAATCCACAGTGCACCATACGGGTATGTGGGATCTCCTGATGGATAATCCGAATCCCATTGGGAAGCTCTTTACAACTCAACTGCATACGCGATGGTTCCGGGTTGATGAAATGATGGGCACGCAATCTTAACTGTCCCTAGAATTTTCATTCTATAAAACGTCCTATTTTACTATCTTGGCAATATAATTTGTCTGCAATGAAATATACTCCCTTATCCAAAGAAATCTACCAACGCAATCGAGCCAAGTTTGCTGCAAAAATGGCGAAAAACGCGGTAGCAATCTTCAATGCCAATGATATTTTACCAACCAATGCGGATGGTACCATGAAGTTTAGGCAAAATAACGACTTGTTTTACCTCTGCGGCATCGACCAGGAGGAGACCATCTTACTTTTGGCTCCAGACTGCCCCAATCCCGCTTGGAGGGAAGTGTTGTTTCTCCGAGAGACCAACGACCACATCGCGGTATGGGAAGGACATAAATACACCAAAGAGGAGGCTTTTACTGCTTCTGGCATCGGGACCATTCTTTGGCTTTCGGAATTTGATTTGATATTCAATTCGGTAGTCAACCTGTCGGAGCGCATTTACTTGAATACCAACGAGCACCTGCGGGCTGGAGTAGTGGTAGAAACGAGAGATGCACGCTTTATCAAGACCTGCAAGGAGAAGTATCCGTTGCATACCGTGGAGCGGGCAGCACCTTTGATGCATGAACTCCGTGGAGTCAAGGAGCCTGAAGAAATCCAGCAGTTGCAAATTGCCTGCGACATTACAGAGAAAGGTTTCCGTCGCGTACTCGGAATGGTAAAGCCAGGAGTGACGGAGTACGAAATTGAAGCAGAGTTTGTGCACGAGTTTGTTCGTAACCGAAGCAAGGGCTTTGCTTACGAGCCCATTATTGCTTCGGGGCCATCGGCCTGCGTATTGCATTACATTGAGAATAACAAGGCTTGTCTAGATGGGGAACTCCTACTTCTTGACGTGGCTGCTGAATATGGCAACTACAATGCAGACATGACCCGTACCATTCCTGTCAATGGACGCTACACCAAGCGGCAGCGTCAGGTCTACGATGCGGTATTGCGTGTGGAGCGGGAAGCTGCAAGCATGCTACGCCCGGGGGTCACCATTCAGGATTACCACAGAGAGGTAGGCTTGGTGATGCAAGGGGAGCTACTTGGCTTGGGCTTGCTGGATCAAACCGACATTAAAAATCAGGATCCGAAATGGCCAGCTTATAAAAAGTATTTCATGCACGGCACCTCGCATCATTTGGGATTGGATGTGCACGATGTAGGTACGATGCATTTCCCGATTTCAGCGGGAATGGTCTTTACCGTGGAGCCGGGAATTTACATTCCTGAGGAGGGATTTGCAGTACGCATCGAAAATGACATCGTAGTTCAAGCGAAGGGGTACCTGGATTTGATGCGCAACATTCCAATTGAAGCAGAGGAGATTGAGTCGTTGATGAACCGGTAACTTGAAAGAAAAAGAAAAAGCCCGTCCCGAAATTCTTCGGGACGGGCTTTTTTGTTGGGGGTAAAAAAAGGCTGTTTCCGAAAAGGAAACAGCCTTTTTAAAATCAAGCTATTGGAATTATCCGATAGAAATTCGTTTGAATGTATTGACAGTCAGTCCTTTGCTTACTCCGTCAAGGTACTGAGCGATAGACTTGGAATTGTCTTTTACAAACTGCTGGCTAAGCAAAGTGCTTTCCTTGTAGAATTTCTGAAGCTTGCCTAGGGCAATTTTCTCCAACATATCTTCTGGCTTGCCTTCTGCTCTAGCTTGCTCCTTACCGATTTCGATTTCTCGTTCGATGGTAGTTGCATCTACGCCGTCCTTGTCCACTGCTACTGGATTCATGGCAGCAATTTGCATGGCCACGTCTTTTCCAGCTTCTTCTACGTTGTTACCAGAAGTATTCACAAGGCCTACCAATACGCCCAATTTTCCATTGGAGTGTACGTAGGTCACTACTTGATCAGCACTGATGACTTCGAAGTGAGAGATTTCAATTTTCTCGCCGATTTTACCAGTCATTTCGATGATTTTTTCAGCAATGGTGCTGCCTTCCATAGGTAGGGCAAGTACTTCAGCAGTGGTAGTAGAGCCGTTGCTTACTGCTGCATCAATTAGAGAGTTAGCAAAAGCACCAAATCCTTCATTTTTAGCCACGAAGTCAGTTTCGCAAGTAAGGGAAAGCAAAATTCCTTTTGCGTTGCCATTGGTCAAGCGAGTGACTACTACGCCTTCTTTGGTTTCACGGTCAGCTCTAGAAGCAGATACTTTCTGACCTTTTTTTCTGAGGATGTCCACTGCTTTTTCGAAGTCGCCATCGGCTTCGGTAAGCGCTTTCTTGCAGTCCATCATGCCTGCTCCGGTCATTTGTCTCAGTTTGTTTACGTCTTGTGCAGTAATTGACATGG
>CAZPKI010000070.1:0-9727 GCA_964587015.1 uncultured Limnohabitans sp. | reverse complement strand
AACTTCAGACTGCTGGAATTGAATTTGAGGAAGGCAAACACGACGAGGCTCGCATTTTGGCTGCCGACTTGATCATCAAAAGCCCAGGAATAGCTCCTACTGTTTCAATCGTGCAGCAGGCGATCAATCAAGGGATTTCCGTAGTGGATGAACTGGAATTTGCCAGTCGTTACAGCAAAGGAAAAGTGATTGCAATTACCGGTACCAATGGAAAAACGACCACTACCTTATTGACTTACCACCTTTTGAAAGAAGCGGGATGGGATGTGGGACTAGCAGGCAATGTGGGAAAAAGCTGGGCTGGACAATTACTTGAGGGCGATCATGCCTGGTGGGTGATTGAGATTTCCAGTTTCCAGATTGATGGCCTAGTGAGTTTGAAGCCGCATATTGCCCTGTTGACCAATATTACTCCAGATCACTTGGATCGATATGGCTACCAAATGGAGCGCTACATCGATTCCAAGATGGCTCTATTCAAAAATATGAATCAGGCAGATGTGGCTATTCTCAATTTGGAAGATCCTGTTTCCAAGACTGGGCTTGTGCGTGCGCCGATTCAGGCTTCGGTATATGGAATTTCTTTGGAAGGAAAACCAAATCAAGGTGGGTTTAGTGACGGAGATGGGTTGGTATTTCAAGTAGCAGGTGCTCAGGTAACCATTCCAGTTGCTGCCTTGACGATTCAAGGAAAGCACAACTTGCTGAATGCCTTAGGTGCTGGAGTCGCTGCGCTCTTGGCTGGATTGTCTGAATATCAGTTGCTCAACGGCTACCAAACCTTCAAAAATGCATCGCACCGCATGGAGCTTGTTCGAGTACTGGATGGGGTTCGCTATGTAAACGACAGCAAAGGCACCAATGTAGAAGCTACGTTTTATGCGCTTGGCAGCTACAAAGAACCCATGGTGTGGATTGCAGGAGGGGTAGATAAAGGCAATGATTATTCCGTGTTGACTCCCTTGGTGGTGAATGGTCAGGTCAAGGCTTTGATCTGCTTGGGCAAGGATAATGTGAAGTTAAAAACTGCATTTGCCCCACACATTGGTCAAATCCGAGAAACACAAGACTTGCGAGAGGCAGTGTCTTGGGCTCAGGAAATAGCTGCCGACAACGAGGTAGTCCTTTTGTCCCCAGCCTGTGCAAGCTTTGACTTATTTAAGAATTACGAAGATCGAGGAGATCAATTTAAAGCATCGGTGAACGCATTACTTCAAAAACAAAGCGCATGAATCAGCTAAAAGCATGGATAGATGAGCATTTCAAGGGTGACCCGATCATTTGGGCCATCGTGATTTTGCTTTCTATGTTTAGCATTCTGGTGGTGTATTCGGCTACGGGCACTTTGGTGTACAAGGAGGAAGTGGTTAACACCGAGCAATACCTATTCAAGCATTCCAAGCTGGTTTTTGCATCGCTAGTCGTGATGTGGTTGGCACACAAAATTCCTTACCGCAAATACGCCCTTTATGCAAGGCTATTCATGTACCTGTCTATCCCGCTTTTAGTGGTTACCTATTTGTTTGGTTCCAACATCAACGAGGCCAATCGCTGGTTGGTAATTCCAGTAATTAACCAAGCCTTCCAGCCTTCGGATTTGGCCAAGCTCTCCTTGATAGCAGCTTTGGCAGCAATGCTTGCCAAGCGACAGAATAACATCACGGATATTGCAGGAACGCTGCTTCCCATTTTCATTTCCATTGGAGTGATCACAGCTTTGATTGGTATGGCTAATATGTCTACCGCAATTTTACTCCTGATCACCTGTTTGTTGATCATGTTTATTGGAAGAGTTCCTGTGCAGCACTTGGCATTGGTGGTGATGGTGGGCATACTTGGGCTATCGGTTGCCATTCTAGCAGGGCAACGGAAAGACACCTTCTTATCTCGCATTGAAAACTTTATGGATTCCAAAGACGACGATAGTAAGGTGCCTTTTCAAGCGGAACAGTCCTACATCGCCATCGCAACGGGCGGCATTACAGGCAAAGGGCCAGGAAATAGTGAACAGCGAAATACCCTTCCACACCCGTATTCTGATTTTATCTATGCCATCATCTTGGAAGAATACGGCATGGTCGGTGGGGTATCTGTACTCTTCCTCTACCTCGCGCTGCTCTACCGAGGGATGCTCATCGTAGCCAACTCAAACAAGGCCTTCGGCGGCCTACTTTCAGCAGGCTTGAGCTTTGCCCTGGTCATCCAAGCATTGGTCAACATGGCCGTGGCTGTAGGGCTGGGACCGATTACGGGGCTTCCCCTACCGCTACTGAGTATGGGAGGAACCTCTTTGATATTTACGGGTACTGCCCTTGGGATTATCCTGAGTGTCAGCCGTGGTGACCACCAGGAAGAGGTCCTGGCTGCTTCTGAGGGTGCCAAAAAAGGAAATCAATTACGTACAGCATAAACGAAAACGTATCAAAACTGAAGCAACATATCGAATTCTCATTAGCGGTGGAGGCACCGGCGGGCACATCTACCCAGCCCTAGCCATTGCCAATGCCTGGATGGAAAAACATCCAGACTCGGAGATTCTATTTGTTGGTGCAGAAGGAAAAATGGAGATGCAGAAAGTGCCTGAGGCAGGGTACTCCATTAAAGGCCTTCCAGTGGCAGGACTCCAACGCAAGTTGACGCTAGCCAACCTGAGTTTCCCAATTAAACTATGGAGAAGCCTTCGGATGGCGGCTGGTATTGTAAACGGTTTTAAACCACAGCTAGTAGTGGGTGTTGGGGGCTATGCCAGTGGACCTGTGCTCTATGCGGCACAATCCAAAGGTATT
The DNA here is from genome assembly GCA_964587015.1 of uncultured Limnohabitans sp. Lineage (GTDB taxonomy): Bacteria > Bacteroidota > Bacteroidia > Cytophagales > Cyclobacteriaceae > Algoriphagus. The sequence goes on along the minus strand of CAZPKI010000070.1, from coordinate 6,941 downwards.
CCTACCCTTCTGCAAGAGCAGAACTCCTATGCTGGGTTGACCAACAAGATTTTAGCGAAAAAGGCAGCCCGAATTTGTGTCGCCTATCCCGATATGGATCGTTTTTTCCCCAAGGAAAAAATCAAGCTTACCGGCAATCCAGTTCGAAAGGATTTGCTGGACTTGGCTGGAAAAAAGGAGTTGGGGCAGCAGAAATTTGGCCTGGATCCAAATCGCAAAACCGTCTTGATTTTGGGAGGGTCCCTGGGTGCGCGAACACTCAATTTAGCCATGCTCAAGCACATGGCCGACTTAGAAAAAGAAGGCTACCAAGTGCTCTGGCAGAGCGGAAAATTTTATTTCAAGGACATGGAGGTAGCCTTGGAAAAGGCAGGCTTGCCACACATCCATTTGCGGGAGTTTATCCGCGAGATGGATCTGGCTTATGCTGCAGCAGATGTGATTGTATCTCGAGCTGGAGCGCTTTCGGTTTCTGAGCTATGCTTGGTAGGAAAGCCGGTGATCTTTATTCCATCGCCCAATGTAGCGGAGGACCATCAAACGAAAAACGCAACTGCTTGCGTAAAGCAAGGCGCAGCAGTGCTCCTTCCAGATGCGGATGCAGTAGCGAAGTTTAAAGAATACATCGACGAGTTGCTGCAGCAGGAGGAAAAGGCCCAATCGCTAGCAACAGCAATTAAAAAATTGGCAATGCCGGATGCGGCAAATGCCTTGGTAACAGAACTTGAACTTCTTCTAAAATGACATTTAAAGGGATACATCGCATATTTTTCCTCGGAATTGGCGGCATAGGCATGAGTGCCTTGGCACGCTGGTTTCAGCAGGAAGGCTATGCAGTGGCGGGTTACGACAAGACCCCTTCACCCTTGACAGATGCATTGGTGGAGGAAGGAATGCAGGTCATTTTTGCGGACGAAGTGGCCGCCGTTCCTGCTCAATTTAGGTCAAACTCGGATGAGGTCTTGGTGGTTTGGACGCCAGCTATTCCGAAGGACTCCGTGCTGCTTCATTTTTTCCAGCAAGGCTTTCTTATCAAGAAAAGAGCGGAAGTGTTGGGGATGATCACTAAAGACCAGTACACGATTGCCGTAGCCGGTACTCATGGCAAAACAAGTACCTCTTCCCTTGTTGCTCATTTGTTGAAGTCTGCAGGGAAGCCAGTAACTGCCTTTTTGGGTGGAATTACCCAAAACTACAACAGCAACCTGATCCTTTCTGGAAAGTCCAAAGAAGCGGTGGTAGTGGTAGAAGCAGATGAGTTTGACCGTTCATTCCTTCATTTACACCCAAATGAAGCCGTGTTGACGAGTGCAGATCCAGACCATTTGGATATCTATGGGGATGAGCAAACGATCTTGGAAGGCTTCCGTCAGTTTTTGTCCTTAGTGGATAAAAAAGGAAAGGTATACCTACAAAGTCACGCACACTACCGTTTGGGAGACCAGGGCATTGCCCCTTCTGGACTGCGGGAGTATGGACTTCGGTCTGAGGGCATTCATGCAGAAAATATTATTGCCAAGCCCAACTCATTTGTTTTTGATTACATCGGAAGCAAAAATCAGATCAAAGGTTTGGAATTGTCTATCCCTGGATTCCACAATGTGGAAAATGCCTTGGCTGCCATTGCCATCGCATTGGATCATGGGGTCAGCGAAGTGCAGGTTCGCGAGGGAATCAAATCCTTCCGCGGTGTGAAGCGGCGCTTTGAAATTCACTCCTCAGAAGCAGGAAAGATATTTATTGACGACTACGCGCACCATCCTGAAGAGATCAAGGCTTGCTTGAGTTCAGTTCGAGCAATGTATCCATCTCAACGTCTGACGGTGATTTTCCAACCGCATCTATTTACACGAACTCGGGATTTTGCTCCTGGATTTTCGGAGAGCCTTTCGCTTGCCGATGAAGTGGTGCTATTGCCCATCTATCCTGCTAGAGAGCTACCGATTTCTGGTGTGGAGTCTGAGATGCTTTTGGAAGGCATTCAAGCTGCGAAGAAGGTTTGCATTCCGAAAAGCGAGGTAATGGATTTCTTGAAAGCTTCCGCTCCAGAGGTGCTGGTCACCCTAGGTGCAGGAGACATTGACAGGCTTGTGCCTGGTATCGCAGCATGGACCAATTCTAGACCTAACCCCACGAGCGCATGAATAAGGCAAAGGTGAAAAAGGTACTTGGAATCGTGGTGCTCTGCCTTGTGGCAGGGGGCTACATTGGATTTGTGGAAAAGCAAAACCAAAGTAAAGCTTTCAGCAGCATTGTGATTGACTTGGAGGCTGTTAGTGGGGCGTATTTTGTGGAAGAAAAGGAGATTTTAACCATTCTTTCTGCTTCCTTCCCAGAGTTGAAAAAGGGGCTACCAATTAGGGAGTTGCCCTTAAAAGATATCGAAAAGCGCTTGTTGGGTCACCCCTTTATTCGAACGGTGGAGGCTTCAGTAGATCAGCAAGGGATTTTGAAATTGAGTTTGACCCAGCACGAACCGATGGCCCGAATAGCTAGGGCTGAGAGCGCAGATGGGTACATCACCAAGGAAGGATTGCTGATAGCGACCTCTCCCAGCTATACGAGCAGGGTTTTAATAGTTCAGGGCGCGTACATCGGTTCATTGATGGACCAAGGGAGAATTGATGCAATCCCTGAGTTGATTCCATTGATTCGCTTCATTTCGCAGGACAAGTTTTGGAGTGCGCAAGTGACTGAGTTGGAGATTAACGGAAGAAATGACATCCGCATTCACCAGCAGGTAGGAAAGCAAGTGATTGAATTTGGAGATGCTCACGACTATGAGAGCAAGTTTGAACGGATAGTATTACTCTACAAAGAAATATTGCCTCGAAAAGGCTGGGACGCTTACGAGCGTATAAGTGTAAAATATAAAAATCAAATTGTTTGTGAATAAAGCTTGGATATGGAAAACGACAAACTTATTGTAGGACTGGACATTGGGACGACCAAAATTTGCGCCATCATTGGCCGAAAAAATGAATTTGGCAAGCTAGAAGTCCTGGGCATGGGCAAGTCTGTGTCTGATGGGGTAGAGAGAGGGATAGTCACCAATATCGACAAAACTGTAAATGCCATCGTAAAGGCAGTGGAAGAATGTTCCAACATGGCTGAGGTGGACATTGCAGAAGTGATTGTTGGAATTGCTGGACAGCACATTCAAAGTAAAATCATGCATGGAAGCATCATGCGTCAACCTACGGAGGATGAAATCACTGTTGAAGATGTGCAGCGACTGACTGCAGACATGCACAACATTGTCGTTCCTCCAGGGAATAGTATCATTCACGTGATGCCTCAAGACTATACGGTTGACTATGAGGGAGGCATCAAAGATCCTGTAGGGATGTCCGGCAATCGTCTGGAGGCAGATTTCCATGTCATCACCGCCCAGACTACAGCCATCAACAATATCAACAAGTGCGTCAAGCGTGCACAGCTCACCTCCAAGCAGTTGATCCTCGAACCCCTTGCGAGCTCCCTTTCTGTTTTAAGTGAAGAAGAAAAAGAGGCAGGTGTTTGTTTGATCGACATCGGAGGAGGAACGACCGATATCGCCATTTTCTATGAAAACATTATTCGCCATACGGCTGTGATTCCTTTGGGGGGCAATATCATTACTGCCGACATCAAGGAGGGCTGTATGTTGATGCAAAACCAAGCTGAGACCTTGAAGACTCGTTTTGGAAAGGCCATCGCAGCTGAAGCAAATCCCAATGAAATTGTATCCATTCCAGGATTGAAAAATCGTGCCCCTAAAGAGATTTCCATCCGCAATCTAGCTTCCATCATCCAAGCACGAATGGAAGAGATCATCGAGATCGTACAGAACGAAATCATGCAGAGTGGCTACTATAAAAAGTTGGCAGGAGGGATTGTACTCACTGGAGGAGGATCTCAAATGCAGTTCATTGCGCAATTGTTTGAATACATGACAGGTTTGGATACCCGTATCGGATTTCCAAATGAGCACCTTGGTAAATCCGTGTTGGAAGAAGTCAAGAGCCCAATGTATGCCACTACGGTAGGATTGGTTTTGGCTGGCTTCAAATCCCTAGACATGCGGGAAGAAATGTACAAAAACCGTGTTGCCAACACTGGGGTAAAACCAAAAATTCAAGTGAGGGAGGGTATCTCCAAAGATTTCTTTAAAAACATTGGAGAGCGTTTAAAGGGAATTATTTCCGATGACATCGGCGATGATACAGCCTACGGAAATTAAAAATCATTCAATTCATTACTTAACGAGTACCCTAACCTATAAATAAATTCACCACTTATACATATGTCAGATAACATGAAAGATTACAGATTTGATCTCCCAAAAAACCAAAAATCCATTATTAAAGTCATTGGTGTCGGTGGCGGTGGTAGTAATGCCGTCAACCACATGTATGGCTTAGGCATAAAGGATGTGGAATTCGTCGTGGTCAATACCGATGCTCAGGCCTTGAAATCTAGCCCTGTGCCTTTGAGACTCCAACTAGGAGCCAACTTGACAGAGGGTCTTGGTGCAGGCGCTAACCCAGAGCAAGGGCGTCGAGCAGCATTAGAAACAGAAGATGAAATCCGAGAGCTCCTTGCCGACAACACCAAAATGCTATTTATCACAGCAGGAATGGGTGGAGGAACTGGTACAGGTGCTGCGCCGATAGTTGCCAGAATCGCGAAAGAATTGAATATCCTAACCGTAGGTATCGTCACAGCTCCCTTTATGTTTGAAGGGAAAAAGAAAATGGCTGTAGCTCAAGCAGGCATAGAAGCCCTTCGCGAAAATTGCGATACCGTACTGGTCATCCTCAACGATAAGCTTAGAGAGATCTACGGAAACTTGGCAATTCGTACCGCTTTCAGCAAGGCTGATGATATTTTAAGTACAGCTGCACGATCCATTGCCGAAATTATTACCATCCACCAGGATGTAAACGTCGACTTTGAAGACGTGAAGACAGTAATGAAAGATGCCGGTGCTGCCGTAATGGGTTCTGCAACTGAAGAAGGTGAGGGTCGTGCCATTCGTGCTGCAGGCCATGCCATCTCTTCTCCGTTGCTTAATAATGTAGACATCAAAGGAGCTCAAAAAATCTTGTTGTCCATTATTTCTGGAGAAGAAGAGGAACTTTCCATGGATGAGTTGAGCGATATTACTGAATACATCCAGGAGAAAGCTGGAGACAATGCGGAGGTTATCTTTGGCCAGGGGATTGATCCTGAATTGGGTAGAGCGATCCGAGTTACTGTCATTGCCACAGGCTTTGAGATGGATAGATTGGCAAGCGTGCCTCCAGCAATCCCAAATGCTGCTCCTATTTCCGCCTTTGGTAGCCAAGAAGCTCCTGTTCAGGCCCAAGTACCAGCTCCAACTCCAACTCCAGCCCCCGCTCCAGCTCCTGAGCAAATCAAAACGGTGATTCATTTGGAATCTGGAAAGTCTGCACAAGTAATTGAAGAGCCCATCGCTGAAGGAACCACCTTTACCTTCAATTTTCCCAAGCCTCCAGTAGCAGTGGCAACTCCTATCCTAGAGGAAGAAGTAGTTGAGGAAGAAAAAGAAGAAGTATATGCATTTGATCCTCAGCCCGTAGCTGAGACTTTCCTTGTGGAAGAACCTATTGTAGAAGAAAAAGTCATTGTGCATAACCTCTACCAGGAGCCAGTTCATGCTGCTGCACCAGTTGAGCCGCAACAACAACCTACTCCTCCTGTATTTGCGAATGACTACTACGAGCAAATGAAAATGAAAGCAATCCAGCGTGCGCACGAAAGATTCGAGAAACTAAAAGGAGGCCGTTCGCTAACTACTGCTTCAGATGACTTGACTGAGCAAATGGTGGTACCTGCTTACCAGCGTAAAAATGTGATTCTCAATGAGCCTCAGCACAGCTCTGAGTCTAGCCTAAGCAAGTTTAACCTAAACGAGGAAAACGAGATTTTAGGCAACAATCGGTTTCTGCACGACAACGTGGACTAAGTCCTAAAAGTCGAGCAGCATGTCTGCCTGGGTATGTAGTAGTTCTACATACAGCCTGTTGGTGAGCAGGTTATCTGACATATTTTGCTCTATTTTAGCCAACTTTGGCTTGAGAGCAAGAACATGCATACCCAGGTAATGGAAGATGTCGGTGAGGTGGCTCATAGCGATGCCACCCCCGCCAATTCCTGATGAGAGCCCTACCAGGGCACACTTTTTATTTAAGAACGAATTGGGATAGGTCATCCCGTCAATGAATGTTTTGAGGATTCCCGGAAAGGATCCATTGTACTCTGGAACGATAAATACAAACTTTTTTCCTTCCTTTACCCGATCGTGAAAGGCATTGAACTCCGGGTTTTTTCCATTGTTTTCATATAAGGCAGTTGCCGTAAAATCTGCAGGCAAATCCGAGATGTAAAGAATTTCAGCATCTGCTCCCTTTTCTTTTAAGATATTTTGGTAGAGGGTAGCAAGCGTACTCGAAACTGAATTTTTACGGTTGGTGCTGACAATAATCTTTATCATGAAGTGAATTTTATCCCCTTTATACACACAAGTACCCAGAAAAGTTCGAACAATTTTTCAAACCCCTATCTTTGAACCGCATAAATTAATTTTTAGATGGACTACAAGCAGCAAGTGGAACAGGCTACGGCCTACATTCAAGGGATTCATTCCGATCCGGTGGCAGTGGGAATTATTTTAGGAACGGGACTCGGGAATTTGGCTTCTCAGATCGAGGTGGACTTGGAAATTCCCTACCAGGAGATTCCGCATTTTCCAATTTCTACTGTAGAAAGCCACAGCGGCACCTTACTTTTTGGCAGGTTGGCAGGAAAAAAAGTGCTGGCCATGAAGGGTCGATTCCACTACTACGAAGGGTATTCCATGAAGGAAGTTACTTTTCCCATACGGGTGATGCGAGGCTTGGGCGTTCAGACGCTCCTGGTATCCAATGCCTCAGGGG
>CAZPKI010000069.1:0-10044 GCA_964587015.1 uncultured Limnohabitans sp. | reverse complement strand
CTTCCTTTACTTAAATCATTTTTTCAGTTCTTAACCTTAGGTTTCATTCGATCGAGTTGCAACAAAAACTGGACTAAATGTCAAGTATGTTTAAGAAAATGGAAGCTTTGGTAATCGGTGGATTGAAGTTGTAGCTATAAAAAAAAAACGCCCAAAAAATTCATATCTGAGAATCTTTTGGGCGTTTAAGAAGGGGAATTTACTCTACTTTGAAGGCATAATCTCCATCTTCGTCGATATATAGCGTTAAGACTGAAACCTCACATAGGTCAATTTCATTGATGTAGATGTAATCCTCTTCCGATTCGTCATGGGTCAACCTAAGATCCCAAATGCAGAGGGTTTCATCATTAACATATTCGAATGTAATGTCTATGGTAGCCCCATCTTCTACGATATCTTCAGGAAGGATGTCCTCACCCCAATTTGTCGTGGTGGTTTCTGTCAAATACACGGCATAAAAATCTTCTCCAGTGTTATTTACCAATTTAAAATCTAATATAGTTTGTGCCTGTGTCCAAGTGGTAGCCGCAAAAACAAGGGCTACAAGAAGTAAAATGTGTTTTTTCATGTTTATGGTTGTTTGAAAGGGTGGAATTATAAGTAACGGAAATTTATTTTATTAATAAATTAATGGAATTTAGTATGAATTATTAAAATCTACACTAAGGCATTATTATTATTTTGTTAAAAGGTCTTTTTTCCAATCACTATTTTTTCTTGGGTCAGGAAGAAAATCCATTAACTTTTACCTAGGGTCATCCAAAAAATTAGGTAGATCACAAGCGTAGCACCACTGCTAATCCCGAAGGTTAGGCCTCCGACACCAAAGAAAAATACGAGGAATAAGCCCCTCAGCAATCCAGAGGAGGTTCCAAGGGAGCGTGCAATGCCGCCCAATACACCACCAAGCCATTTGTCATTTGCGTTTCTAGTCATTATATTTTCTTTCAGTAATTAGTTTGTACCAATTCAATAGTTAAAAGTAGGAATAAGGGAATATAGGTTTACACTATATCTAAACAAAAAAAGTGTGTCGCCTAGAAAAATTTCCTTGAACTATTCTAGCTTGCAGTTAGTGAAAGGAAAAGCCATTAGCTTATGATTGCACGAGAGTTTCAGGACACCATACCTGGAGTACAAGATAAAATCACCAAACTTGCCCGGATTTTGGGCAAGGAATATAGGGTATTCAACTCTTCAGATAATTTTGCTGAGATCGGGCTGGAGTTTCAAAATCCACGCAAAGAGAGCAACATGCTCTTAATTCAAGCCCTTCTTTTGGAGCAGGGGGTACAAATTACCTGCTCCCCATGGATCAAGTCCTGGAAAGGATCCCGCATCGTAGTTCCTAACCTAGCCCAGGACGCTGCAATGGAATACATCCAAACCGTGTTTATTCCACGCTTGGAGGAAATGTATCTCTATGAAAAGCCTCAGCCAGTAGCACCAAAAAATCAGAATGAATCATCAAGTAAATCCCGGATCAACATACCAAATTTGTTTCCATCAATTTTTGACAATTTAGGTGTCATTGGGCTTGGGGTCTTTTTTATCTATTTAGTTTTCTTTTTACCGAGTAACCGGGCTAATAGGCTCCCTGCTGTGGAGCCCTCACAAAATCAAGAAATTTCCGCTTGCTTTTGTCAGCAAGTATGGGAGAAAGTACCAGAAGTTACGGCCACGGAGGAGCAGCTCAAGATCTGTACAGATAAGTATATTTGCCTGGGTAATGCAAAAGCTTCCTGTCTTTTACAGGCTGAGCGAAAGTGGGAGAAGTGTGAGTTTTGAGGGAGGTATAGCTACCTCTATCAAAAGTCCTTTTTGTCAACAGTCCACAGACCACAGCCGTGGCTTTGTCTGACTTGGTTTAGAGTCCATACTTTGTACTTAGTACCTGGTACTTGGTACAATTTACTGTGGTCTGTCGACCGTCAACTGTGGACCATTTTCACCAGTCCACTGATCATCTCCTTGATCTTCAATCGGTATTCCTTTGTAGCGTAGCGAAAAAGAGGATATCACAGGTGTTCCTATGTAGGAAAAAAACTAAATCAGAACATATTGATTCAAATAGGAGTTCTACTAGTTGACAATCTAGTATACTCATTATCAATTACATGAATAGACTCCTTTCTACACATCTTCGAGCCTTTGACTGGCTAGATCACCACTGGGAGAGTCCTAGGAGTACCCGCTGGATTAGCAACCTGGTTGTTGTTTTTTTTATTTTAGGTTCGGTGGTGCCACTACTCATCTATTTTGAAGTACCCTTTCCCTTCCCTACACTATCCCCCTTCTTTGCCGTCGAGATTGCCTTCACCATCCTCTTGGTATTCGAAATCCTGGGCTTAATCTTCCTCTTGCCCAAGTCGGTAGCAGACTCCATCGGCAAACAATTTGAAATTATCTCTTTGCTGCTCCTTCGGGATGCATTTAAAGAATTTGGACATTACATGGGAGAACTTAGTTGGGAGCCCGAACTCCTGCTCGAGCTCCTGCCTATGGTGGCAGATGGCTTTGGAGCTGTACTTATTTTTGGGATGACGGCCCTCTTTTACCGCACCCAAAAACACCAGAAAATCACGCAAAGTAACGAGGAACAGGCAGAGTTTATCTCGGTCAAAAAGGTCATCTCCCTCTACCTCGCGCTCGTATTTTTCTTGATTGTGGTACTGGATATCAGCCGAGCCCTCAATACTGGCGTAGTATCCTTCAGCATCCAATCGTTCTACACGCTGTTGATCTTCACGGACATCTTTATCTTGATATTTTCCCTTAGGTATTCTAGCAAGTATTACAACTTGTTTCGCTACTCTTCCTTTGCGCTAGCCACCCTATTTCTTCGATTGACGATCTCTGCGCCAGCCTATTACAACGTGCTCCTTGCAGTAATTGCGGGCGCATTGGTATTGGGTGTCACCTATATCTACAATGGGCTATTGATTAAATCGAGCGTCGCCAAGCCAAGTTCGTAAGTTGCATGATGCCTTATCCAATGGCAATTCGCTACAGTGATGGAGAATCTCAAATGAAGAAAATCAAGGTTTATCCTTGAAGCCTTATTTTTCTTCTGTAATTTTCCGCCCTACGAATAAATTAAATTAGGTAAAGCTTTTTTATGGGTATTGATCCTACTTGGGATGTAGTTGTAGTGGGCTCGGGACCCGCAGGGGCGATGGCAGCATATGAACTGGCAAAAGCAGGCCTGAAAGTTGCCATTCTTGAAAAAGAAACTCTTCCGAGGTACAAAACCTGTGGGGGAGGACTGGTTTTTCGAGGTCGCGAAATGCTCCCTGTTTCTGTACAAGAAGCCGTGGAAAAGGAATTCGATTCCTTGGCGGTGTATTTTGACCAGCAAACAAAGCCCTTCACTGCACAGCGCAACTTTCCTATTTTGAGCATGGTCATGCGAGATCAGTTTGACCACCTGCTCGTCCAAGAAGCCGTCAAACTCGGGGCAGTGCTTCTTGAGGGGCAGGCGCTGCAGCAACTGGAGTTTGCAGATACAATTAATCTTCATACCCAAAAGGAGGTGCTCCATGCGCGCTATGTAGTGGCAGCAGATGGGGTGTTGGGCCCTACAGCCAAGCTCGCTGGATGGAAGGAAACGCGCAAACTAATTCCTGCCTTGGAATACGAAGTGGGCGTAAATTCGGAAGATTTTGAGCGCCTCTCCAAAGAAGCTCGCTTTGACATTGATGCCATCCCCCAAGGCTATGGCTGGTGCTTTCCCAAAGCCAATCACCTTTCCATTGGCGTAGGATTATTTGCACCCAAAAAGATTCAGCTGCGCACCTATTACCAAGCCTACCTCCAAAAATTAGGGATACAGGAAACCACCTTTGAGGAGGCCCATGGTTTTCAAATCCCTGTTGGGGCGCGGAAAGATGGCTTTTCTAGAAGAGGGGTATTTCTAACTGGTGATTCCGCTGGATTCGCTGATCCCTTGACTGCAGAAGGCCTAACCAATTCTATTTATTCGGGAATCCTTGCCGGGCAAAGTATCGCTCAGCACTTTGATCAGCGGGACCATGCTGCTAGTGCCTACCAAGCGGCTCTCGAAGAGCGGCTCCTTCCAGAGTTAAGATTTAGCGAAGTGATGGCCTCATTTTTTTATTTTATGCCCGCTGCAAGAAATTTATTGATGGGCAGGTATGGACAGCGGGCCTGTGAGGTACTCACGGATGTATTTACTGGCCAACTCGTCTTGAGTCAGGAGTTGAAGCAGCGAGCCCTCAAAAAAATAAAGATTTGGTAGTTTGAACTGGCTTACTGAAGTTCGAATGGCTATCGGTTTTCATCGTGTATCAAAATCAAAGCCTCAATTTTTTATTTGGTTGATTATCTAGTCATAAGAATAAAAAATTGAGTCTTTGGATGGGTACTTCCTATTTATTTCTTTTATTTGAGTTCACCCTAATTTAGGTCGACCTTGTGTCGGATTCTTGTGGTTCTTTAAATTGGAAAAAGAACACGATCCAACTCATTCCCCGTCCTAACTACTTACAAAAAAATGGCTCTTCAAGAAGAATTAGAATCCCAAGGCAACTGGTTATTTCGATACCGGAGTTTTTTACCCATAGTCATTATTTTGGTGGGATGGGCAAGGTACCTAAGACGGGTGCTTCATCCTGAAGAATTTCCGCTTTATGTGGCTGATTACGAACAAATTTATTTTGCAGTTGCGATAGGAGTGGGCCTCTTGGGATTGTTGATTCGAGTATACACCGTGGGCTATTCCCCGCGCAATACCTCAGGACGCAATACCAAAGCAGGTCAAGTGGCCGATACCTTAAATCAAACAGGGATCTATTCCTTGGTTCGTCATCCCCTTTACGTGGGTAACTTTTTGATGTGGTTAGGTCCTGCCCTGGTTACGGTAGATCTTTGGTTTATCATTTCCTTCTGTCTACTCTATTGGGTGTATTACGAGCGCATCATGTTTGCCGAAGAGCAGTTTCTCCGCAAAAAATTTGGGGAAGTTTACCTCCATTGGAGCGCTAAAGTACCTGCTTTTCTACCCAATTTCAGCAACTTTACTCCTCCACAAATTTCTTTCAGCTGGAAAAAAGTATTGATTAAAGAGAAGAATGGGCTCTCTGCCTTATTTTTAATTTTCTTTTTATTCGATGTTTCCGTACTCTTGTTCAACCCTGACCATTACACTAGCCGAATTTTGATTGGGTTAAGTGTAGGTTCGGGTGTCCTCTACCTCATTCTGAAGTTTGTCAAATCCAAAACTTCACTTCTAGTAGAATTGGATCGCTAAGGATTTAATAATCCTTTAACAAATAATCTCAGTTTTTAAGTTACCTTTTTAGGTAGTTTTGAAGCTATTCAATCATGAAAATCCATCTCCTGTATATTTCAGTTGTTCTGGCTTTTTTTACCCAAAGCTGTATAGAAGGGAATACCCAAGTAAGTGAAAAGAAGGAATCGGAAAATCAAAAAATTGACTCCATCTTTTTGGCAGGAATTCCACAAGGGAAGTTGACCAATCCGCTACTTGAAGAGGTGAGTGGACTGGTAGTTTCTCACCGCTACCCCAATCGCCTCTATGTCCATACCGATAGTGGTGGAGAAGCTGCGGTCTTTGTGCTGGATACTTTAGGGAATGAACTAGGGAAACTGGATCTTTCTGGCTTGAGCAACCGAGATTGGGAAGATATAGCCGTAGGACCTGGTCCCAATGGGAGTTCCTATATCTATGTAGCCGAGATCGGGGACAACGAGGCCAAGTACGATCAAATTTATCTCTACCGATTTCTGGAGCCTGAGCAATTGCAAGCCATCCCCAGTGCCGCGATAAATCGGGTCAGCCTGCAGTTTCCAGGCGGGCCAAAGGATGCAGAATCCTTCCTAGTAGATCCGATTTCTGGGGAGCTGTATTTGGTATCCAAGCGAGAGACAAAAAACACCCTTTACCGGGTACCTGCTGATGGGTTTGAAAAAGGGAATGCCCTGCTAGAAAAATTGCATTCGTTTGATTTTACCAGTTCGGTAGGAGCTGATGTATCGCGGGATGGAAGCCAAATTTTGATCAAAAACTACCTACAAGTATTTTATTGGACCCGTCAAGCCAATCAGTCTCTTTCGGAGGCGTTGCAAGCCCCACCACTACGACTTCCATACATCCATGAACCCCAAGGAGAGGCCATAGGATTTAATTTTAAGGGAGATGCCTATTTTACCTTGAGTGAAAAGCGCAATGGAATTATTCCTACCCTCTACCGGTATCCCAAAAAATAGAGGTTTCACTTGGGGCTATTCCAAAGAAGGAATCGCACCCCACATTGCTGCCTAATATTTAGATTCCCGTGTAAGTAAAGGGGCTGATCGCTTTTAGTTCTACTTTTAGTTCCGCCGAGATCGGCAAGCCCTCAATAAATTCAGTGAGAGATGCTTGAGTGATTTTGGAGTGAGTTCTGGTGAGGTCCCGAAGGGCTTCATAGGGCTTTGGAAACCCTTCTCTTCTCAAAATGGTCTGAATGGCCTCAGCTACTACGGCCCAATTGTCCTCCAGATCCGCATCTATCGCTGCACGGTTCAATTCCAATTTGCCTAGCCCTTTTTGCAGGGACTCGAATGAAATCAACATGTGGGCTAAGGGAACACCAATAACCCGCAATACGGTGCTGTCGGTTAGGTCTCGCTGCAATCTGGAGATAGGAAGCTTTGCGGCCAAGTGTTCTAAGAGCGCATTGGCAATGCCAAGATTGCCTTCTGCATTTTCAAAATCGATGGGATTGACTTTGTGCGGCATGGCGGAGGAACCTACCTCTCCAGCCTTAATTTTTTGCTTGAAATAATTCATCGCCACGTACTGCCATACGTCCTTAGACAGATCAAGCAGGATGTTGTTGATGCGCTTCAGCCCGTCAAAAATCGCCGCCATATGGTCGTAATGCTCGATCTGGGTGGTAGGATAGGAGCGGCTAAGGCCAAGTGTTTGGTTTACAAAATTGGCTGCAAAGGCATTCCAGTCGATGCTAGGGTAGGCTATATGGTGTGCATTCATATTGCCTGTGGCTCCGCCAAACTTAGCTGCAAAGGGAACTTGTGCAAGTAGGTCGAGCTGCTGCTTCAATCGCACTACAAATACATCAATTTCTTTTCCCAAGCGGGTAGGAGAGGCAGGTTGTCCGTGCGTTTTGGCAAGCATGGGTATAGCTGCCCAGTCGGAGGAAAGTGCTGAAAGCTGGGAAATTATGCGCTGAAGTGCAGGAAGGATTACTTCTTGAAGCCCTTCCTTCAGCATCAAGGGGGTGGCGGTATTGTTGATGTCCTGGGAGGTAAGCCCAAAGTGGATAAATTCTTTGTATTCCTCGAGTCCCAAAGAATCGAATTTCTCTTTCAAGAAGTATTCGACTGCCTTTACGTCGTGGTTGGTAGTTCGCTCCGCAGTTTTGATCCACTCGGCATCTTCCAAAGAAAAATCACTGACCCAACTGTTTAGCTTTGGAAAAAGAGTTTTATCAAAGGAGGCCAGCTGCGGCAAGGGAAGTTCGCAAAGGGCAATAAAATAAGCCACCTCTACCTGCACCCGATACTTGATTAGCGCAAATTCTGAGAAATAGGCTCGAAGTGGGGCAGTCTTGCCAGCATAACGTCCATCCACAGAGGAGATTGCAGTGAGGGCCTGTAGTTCCATAAAGTAAAATTTGCGAAGCGAAAAAGCTTAAAATGGGTCCGATTTACCGAGCAAAGGTACGCCTTTGCCTTCAAAATCTCGAGCGCAAGGAAGGATTTCTCACGCTTCGGTAAACTTCCCTCCTCCATTTGGGGTTATCCCTAGAAAATTACTCCACAAAGGTTCGTTTTCTGAGCCAAGGAATTAATTTTGCATCCACCCAACTTTACAAATTCATGTTCAATTTTTTTAAGAAAAAGACAGGAACCAACAGCAGCTATCTTCCGCTCAAAGTCAGAGAGGTCGTTAGGGAAACTTCCGATACCGTTACGATTTACTTTGAGCAGCCCGAACCCTATTTGGAGTACTTGCCGGGGCAATTTTTAACTGTGATTTTGGAGTTGGAAGGCAAAGAACAACGCAGGTCCTATTCCTTGTGTACTTCACCTTTTGTAGATCCCTTCCCGGGTATTTCTGTAAAGCGAGTTCCCAAGGGCTTGTTTTCCAATTACTTGAACGACAAAATCTTTCCTGGAAAAACTCTAAATGTCCTCAAACCCATGGGGAATTTTACTACTCCCTTTCATTCCAAAAACCGTCGGCATTTCTTTTTGATTGCTGGGGGCAGCGGTATCACGCCGATGATGGGATTGCTGAAGTCCGTATTGGTAAATGAGCCTGAATCGCGCATTACTTTGATTTACTGCAGCCGTAAGGAAGAGGAAATCATCTTTGGTGCACAGTTGAAACTCCTAGAAAAGGCGAATGCCGATCGTTTAACGGTCATCCATAACCTAAGTCAGCCGGACGAATCCTGGACAGGGCTGAGAGGCAGGCTTTCGGCTTCGGGTTTGAAGGAGCTATTTGCGCAAGCTGAGTACGAGCCACGCTACCAAGAGGAGTATTTCATTTGTGGTCCAGAGGGGCTTATGCAAACTACCCAGCAGGTATTGGAGGAACTTTCTGTGCCTAGTGATCGGATACACAGCGAGAGCTTCTTCTCTGCTGCTGCCGAACAGGCAAAAGAGGAGGCCAAAGCGGGCATCAAGTCTGGACTCCTGGCTCGAGATGTCAGCATCTTGGTGGAAGGAGCTGAGCATTTGGTGACGGTAGATCCTGGAAAAACGATTCTAGAAGCTGGCCTAGCTGCTGGGCTCAACATGCCTTACAGCTGTCAAAGTGGACTTTGTACTGCTTGCCGCGGCAGATTGACTTCAGGTCAAGTTAAAATGGATGAAGATGCGGGACTGAGCGAAAAGGAAGTCGCAGATGGCTATGTGCTCTGCTGCGTTTCCAGACCTCAATCTGAAGATATTTACATACGCATCGAATAATGGAAAAAGAAGAATTGCGCACGATTTACCAGCGTACCGAGCGCCTAACCGTGGTGGTATTGCTCCTTACGCTGCCTTTATTTGGGTTGGTATACCTCTACCAGCAATCGGGAAGCCTGTCTGGTGCAGCATCGGTACTCCCAAATTGGGTCCAATATCTCCTTCTTGGGCTAGGAATCCTATTTCTGGTCCTTCAGTACCTGTTTTTTCATCAAAAAATAAAGAAATCTTTTGCGCAAGCCTCACTTTTAGAAAAGGTGAATCTGTATGCCTCCGCTACTCGGCAGCGCTTTATGCTCCTCTTAGTAGTTTCGATTATCAGTACAGTAGGGCTCTTGTGGAGTGGAAGTGCAGGGTTTGTCTTTCTATTTACGGTGACGCTTGTATTTTTTTCTTTGGGGAAGCCCTCTCCGGATCGAATGGTGCGTTTGATGAAATTGAAAAAAGAAGACCGGGAACTTCTAACTGAAATTTCCCGGCCTGCTTAAGTGCGCCTATCGCGTAGTTGAAACCAGTCCAATCAGTTGGTGATGGTCATGTTGCCCGAGGTGATGTTGCCTCGCACGGTGTTGGCGGCATTGTTATTCAATTCCAAGGATTTTGTGCCTGAAGAACCTCCCACCCGAAGGTTTCCAGAGGAAGCTTTTAAAGAATAATTGAAGGAATTAAGCACTGAAGGTGTTTGGATAGTGAAGTTGCCAGAGGTACCGGTAAACTGTGTATTCGCACCAAGACCTGAGTTTACTGCGCGCACATTTCCCGAAGTAAAGGAAAGTTTGCCCAGCTGCTTTGCATTTTCGATTTTGGCATTGCCAGAGGTTAGGCGAACGTTAACCTCTCCGTCAATATTCTTGGCATCGAATGAGCCGCTGGTAGATTCGTAATTAACTGATCCGCTGATGTTTTCCAAATAGGCATTTCCTGAGGTAAGTCTCGCCTCTACATGGCCGTCAATCCCCAAAGCTTTTACTGTGCCAGAAGTAGAAGTCAAGGTTAGATTGCCTTTGATTTGCGCGGCCTCCACGGTACCTGAGGTAAGCTGCAAAACAGTATTTTCACTCACTAGGTTAGTCAAGT